>CAJUMM010000004.1 GCA_910586955.1 uncultured Lachnospiraceae bacterium
TCCAAGTCTTCACTCCGGATATCCAGGCCGTCCTCCAGGGTTGTGCAGAATACAATTCCCTCCGCTACCTGGTAACATTCTCCCAGCCGTTCCTCCAGAACCCGCCCCGGATGAATCCCGTTTTCACAGACAAGCAGGATCTGCTTCTCCGTTTCCCCTTCCTTTTGCCGGTGTACGGCGCTCTCTTTTAACTGCGGCACTATCCGGGAAAGCCGGTCCGCACCAATGGCCGTGCAGATCAAATCTGCCTCCTCCAGGCTTTGTCCCGCTTCCGGCTCTTCCCATCCGAAAATCCGGAACCCTTTCATTACAACAGAAGGCCTTCCGGTGCGAAAAAAGGAAACCGTATAACTTCCTTCCCTTCTCATCTTCTCCGCCAGCAGGCGATCCTCCTCTATAAACGTGACGGAGACCTCCGATGCAGCCAGCAGCCTTGCCAAATAGCCCCTGCCCGTCTTGCCTGCCCCCAGGATTACCGCTTTCTTTACCGCCTTATCCCTGTTCATAGCCTTCTCCATATGGCATGGAGGGGAGGCCCCCTGTGTGCTGTACGCAGAATGCCGCCGCCTGATTTGCTCTCCCCAATATTTCCATAAGCTTTTCATGCCCGGCTATTTCCGGCCCAAGCCCTTCCTTTAAAAGCCCTTGGACAAACACCCCGAAGCAGCAGTCTCCCGCCCCTGTCGTATCTACGGCTCTCACTCTCTCCCCTTCTATCCTTCCACGTCCTGTTCTCGTGCAGTAAGCGCATCCGTCTGCCCCAAACGTGACCAGAACCAGCTTCGGCCCCATAGCAAGCAGTTTCTTTGCCCCCTCTTCCCAGTTTTCCTCACCGGTCCCTGCAAAAACTTCCAGTTCTTCCAGTGATACCTTTAAAATATCCGTCATTCCAATTACCCGGCGCACTCTCTCCATTCCAGTCTCCGGCTTTTCCCAGCTGATTGGCCGCCAATTAATATCGTATGTAACAAGCTTTCCCCTGTCCTTCGCATACCGGATACAATCCAGCACCGTTTCATAAGATTTCTCCCCCGTCATAATAAAAGAGGTCACATGGAGGACTTCACATCCGTCTATCATCCGGTAATTCACATCCTCTTTCGAAAGGTCCATGTCCGCGGCATCTTTTTTATAATAGAGGAAATCATGCTCACCGTCTTCCCGCAGCTGCACAAAGGCCCCGGTGGTCAGACGGTCGGGAGAATACACCAGCCCTTCCGTGTCGATCCGTTCCCTGCGCAGGCTGTCCTCCAGGAATCTTCCAAACATCTCGTTTCCCAGCTTGCAGATCACACCGCAGCGTCCCCCCTGTCTGGCAACCGCCGTCAGAAAATTCGCTACACTCCCTCCAGGATTGCATTCAAAGAGGGGATTCCCGTTTCCCGAACGCCCCGTAGAAGTAAAGTCAATCAACACCGTTCCTATTCCGACAACATCATACATGTAACGCCTCACCTCCCCTCTGAAGCAGCTCTTTTAATTCCTCTACGCAGAAAGGAACGGAAGAGACCACCTCACAGCCGGCAATTTCTTCTATCTCTTTCTGCAAAATCCCTGTGGATCCCTGGGCCAGATAAACCAGCTCTTTCCCCCGCAGTTCCCTGGCCCCTTGCAGCACTTCTTCCCGGTAACGGAGTTCGTCCGTTTTCAGAAGATAGGGAAGTGCTTTTTCCCACAAAACCGTTTCCGTCTGTAAAAAAATCCCTTTCCGGTCTGCCAGTTCCCGAAAACCTGCCAAAACAGGCTCTACCGGATTGGCGGAAGTTGCGAAAACCGTTATCTTTTTCTTGCATTCCCCACAGTATTCCAGCGCCCTGCCGTCTATGGCCACCAGAGGCACCTTTGTCTCCCTGCCAAGAAGACGTACCTGGGGCGACAAGGTGGAACAGGCCACCAGAATCACATCCGGCTTTGACAGCTCCGCTGCTTTTACCATATACCTCAGCTTATCCAGGCGCTCTCTTTGTTTTTCATGGGGACTCTGCTCCCTATCTACCTCTCCGAATCTTTCGTCCAGCATATGATAAACCTTAAGCTGCCCCGGAAATACTTTCTCCAATTCTGTTTTTATCCTTTCCCCTACCGAGGATATGGTTTTTTGAATGGTATGGATCATTACTATTTTTTTCATATTCTTCCCCCCTGCGGATACCTGGCCAGAATAGGCAGCAATTTCTCTGCAGATAGCCTTGCCGCCGTCCCGGCATCCGGGATCTGGCGTATCTCCAAAGTGAGATCCCCTTGGTAGCCCTGTTTGCAGAGAATTTCCACAATGCGTTCAAAATCAATGCTCCCGCTTCCCGGATATTTCCGGCTGCTGTCTGCCAGATGCACGTGAAATGCTTCCGCCCCATATTTCTCCAAGGACCGGTATAAATCTTTTTCCTCGATATTCATATGGAACACGTCCAGCATCAGGCCAAAATTCTTCCGGTCCACCGCCCGGATCAATTCCTGTGCTTCCTGGCAGGTATTGATAAAATCGTTGTAAAAGAACGCCGCCGTCTCCAGTGCGATCCGTACCTTCCGCTCCTGGGCATAGTCACTCAGTACCCGGAAGCTTTCCGCCGCCCAATCAAAGGTCTGCCTGCCGGAAATGCCCTTGCGGCAGGTCCCTTTAATTCTCCCGGCATTGATATGGGTTCCCAGATATGCAGCCAAATCGATGGCACTTTTCACCTTTTTTACAGATATCTCCCTGGTTTCCGGATCCGGGCTGCTCAAATCACATCCGTTACCGCCCATTTCTCCTGTGCAGATCAGGCACACATCCATTTCACACCGTTCCAGTATGTTTTTTGTCTCCAGAAAGTCTTCCTGTTCCGGATCCCCGGTCATTAATTCAACCGCCTGATAGCCCTGTTTTTTTAAAAACACCAGATTTCTCTCCAAATCCCCTTCCAGGCAGTTCTTCTCCGGATTTTTATTTTCTCCTGCCAGAGATACCTGATAGCTAAGACGCATTGGAATTTTCCTTTCTCTCGTAGTAATAATCAAAGAGCAGTGCAGCCAGCAGCAGAAGGCCGAATACAATCAGATTGTAAAAGGTATTGATGGAACGGAAAAGGGCCATTCCCGAAGAAACCAGCTGCAGGGTAATAACCGCCAGAACCACGCCGCCTGTTCTTCCCTTCCCCCCGCTTGGATTTACGCCTCCCAAAACACAGATCAGAATGGAAAGAAGGGTGTAGGAAGCCCCGTAGTCCGCTTTAGCCGAATTCATTCTCCCAAGCATAATCAACCCGGATACCGCCGACATGCAGCCTGAAAACATATAGGCTTTTAGCAATATGGCGCTCTTCTTCACCCCGGCAAAGCAGGCCGCCTTCTCATTGCTTCCCTGGAGCTTAAGATAGACGCCAAAGGAAGTTTTATTCAGCAGGAACCAGGCAAGAAGCCCGCAGACAGCAAACAGAAGCACCGGAACCGGAAGAACCCCAAACAAAGAGTACTGGAAAAACGCCGCATAAGCCTCCGGAATCCCTCCCACCGCCTGGCCGCCTGTGATGCCGATTCCAATCCCGCCAAAGAGCTTCAAGGTTCCTATGGTAGAGATAAAGGCCGGTATATTGATCTTATAAATCAGGAAGGCGCTCAGAGCCCCGCACAGCAGTCCAATCAGGAGGGCAGACACAAAGACCGCCGCCACCGCCAGTGCCATTCCCCCGCCGCTCAAATCACGAGGCAGGTACCGGCCCATCCAAAGGGCGCTTAAAATCCCTGTCAGGTTTGCCACTCCCACCGTAGAGAGATCGATCCCGCCCGATATCATGGCAAACATAACACCCAGGGCAAGAAGGCCGTATTCCGGGAATTGGTACATCATAGCCTGGAAAATACTGGCTTTCAGGAAATCTCCTCCCTTCATCAGGGACAGTCCCAGGAAACATAGGATAAAAATCACGCAGAGATTTGCAATATGGGGATCCAGGCCCATTCCCTTTCTCATTTCTTTTATTTTCTTCATGCCTGTTCCCCCAATCTGTTTATGGTGTTCTTTTTTCTGGAAACAATCATCTGGACCGCCGTAATCCCCGTACCCAAGATAATAAAAATTGCCGACACCATGGTCTGCCAATAGGAGGGAACGTTAAGCAGAAGCAGGCTGTTTTTTACAATCGTCAGCAGCAGTGTACCCAAAAGCGCCCCCTTGATGGTTCCCACGCCTCCGGTCATCCGCACTCCTCCCAGCACCGTACAGGCAATCACGTCATTTTCAATCCCGATTAAGCTTGTAGGCACACAGTAGAGATTCATTATATACCTTGTATACCCCGTCAGGCCGGCAACCGCTCCCGCAAAGCCGTAGACGAAGATCTGGATGCCAACTACCCGGAAACCGGCCCTGGCCGCAGACTGGATGTCTCCGCCCACAGCAAAAATCCCTCTTCCCAGCATGGTTCTCTGGAGAATAAACCAGGAAACCAGCACCACGGCCCCCACGAGAAGAATGGTCACCGGCATACTGGCCTGAATGTCCAGCTCCTGGTTAGAGACTACGAACAGGCTCTTTTTCCCAAAATCCAAAAGGTTTTTAGGGAGCATAATTTCATGACACCGGAGCACGCCCTGCATAATCCCCAGATAAACGTTGCCTGTGGCCAGGGTCACAATCATAGGGGGAAATTTAAAGTACCCGATAAGGATCCCGTTCAAAACTCCCAGGCACATGCCAAGGAGAATGACAAGAAGGTAGCCTGTCAGCAGACTTCCCTCTCCTCCCCAGCTGTTCTGCAGGGTGATTACTACGTAGCCGCTCAGGGCCGCTACGGAGGGGAAAGAAAGATCAATTCCGCCGGAAATCAGGCTGAACATAAGAGCTATGGAAAACAACGCCGTAGGAATAAAAGACCGGATATTATCCACCAGATTGTTGGCCGTATAAAATTGCCCGCTTACAGCCTCTATCATCACCGACACCAGCAAAATGGTGAGAAAAACATAAAACTCATGATATTTTAAAATTTTTTTCATCCTCTATCCCGCCTCCCCCTGCCGAAACATAGCCTGCTCCAAAAGCGGCTCGTCAATTTCCCTTGTAACAAATTCTCCCGACAGCCTTCCGTTTTTCATAATCAGCACCCGGTCACTGCAGGAAAAGATCTCCGGGATATCGTCGGATATAATGATGATGCTCATGCCTCTTTCCGAAAGTTCCCGCAGCAGCCTGTGGATGTCATATTTGGCGCCGATATCCACCCCCACCGTTGGGCCGTTCAAAATCAAAATATTCAAGTTTGTAGCCAGCCATCTCGCCAAGATAACCTTCTGCTGGTTGCCGCCGGAAAGAGTGGAAACGTTCCGCTCCATGTCCCTGGTATTCACCGCCATCTCCTCTATCCACTTTTTTCCCTCTTCCAGCATCCCTTTTTTATCAAGGATCCCCAGCTTTCCCGTATGCCTGGGGAGATTGGACACCAATTCATTGAGAAAAATAGACTGATCCAGGAAAAGCCCCTCCGTGAGCCGATCCTCCGGCACATATCCCATTTTCTCCCTCATGGCATCCTGAATGCTCTTTAACCGCACCGCCTTCTGATTGATTTTCACCTCTCCAAAGTCAAAGGGTTCCAGTCCAAACAGCGCCTTTGCCAGTTCGGTCCTCCCGGAGCCAAGAAGCCCCGCAATACAGAGAACTTCCCCCCGGTGCAGGGAAAAAGAAATATCTGAAAACGCATGGCGTTTCCCCAGATCCTTTACCTCCATCACCACCTCACTGCTAATCTCCCTGTCCAAATGCTGGGCCTCAAATTTCCTGCCGGTCATATAAAAGGCGAAATCGTCCCTGTTTAAATCCTTCACCTCTCCGGTTATGATCTTTTCCCCGTTCCGCAGAACCGTATATTTGGAAGAAATCTGAAAAACCTCATCCGTTTTGTGGCTTACAAACAAAATTGCGATTCCTTCCTCCTGAAGCATCCTCACGATCTCGAAGAGCTTGTCTACCTCTTTCTTGGTCAGGGCCGTTGTGGGCTCGTCCATAATAATCAGTTTTGCATTATGGAGCAGAGCCCTGGAAATGGCCACCAGCTGTTTATCTGCCACACAGAGATTTTCTACATTCTCATCCAAATCCACCTGAAAGCCAATCCGTGCCACCGCTTTTCCTGCAATCTCCTGCATCCGTTTCCGGTTTACCAGCTTTCTCCGGGACATAATCTCGGAATTTAAGGCAATGTTTTCTCTCACCGTCAGATTGGGAAATACGGAGAAATCCTGATAAATCACCTGGATCCCCATCTGGATAGCCAGGCCTGGGGTCATATGCCTGCATTCCACTCCGTCGATCACAATCTTTCCCGAATCCGCCCTGTGCACCCCGCAGAGCACCTTAATCAAAGTAGACTTCCCGCTTCCGTTTTCCCCTGCCAGCGCATGGATTTCTCCCTTCCGGATGGTCAGACTGACGTTTTTTAACGCCTGCACCCCTCCGAAGGATTTGCTGATGTCTATAAGTTCTATCAATGCCTCTCCCGCCATCCCTTGCACCTCCTCCTTATTTGGAAGGGGACGCCGCCTTAATTCGCAACATCCCCTTTTTCATCAGAAATCATATTCCGAAACATCTTCCTTGGTAATCTTAAACATTCCCGCTCCCTCCAGACAGTTTGGCGAATCCTCCGAGACGGTAATGCTGGTATAACCCTCAATACCCAAGTCCATCCCTTCCTTCACTTCTTCTCCGTCCAGTATTTTAACTGCCAGGCTGCACATAGCATATCCCGTCTGGTAAGGATCCCAGCCGCAGATCTCCAGCAAGGATCCGTCTTCCAGATACTGGGCGCATTTTCCCGGAGTTCCAAGTCCTGCTATGGCCACCTGATCGATTTTCTGCAGTTCTTCCACCGCCTTGGCAATTCCCGGGAGATCCGCCGACGAAGCCCCAATGATGCCGTTTAAATCCGGATACTTTTTCAAAAGCTCCTTGGTCCTGTCGTAGGCCGTCTCCGTGTTGTCCGCAGACTCAATTCTGGGATCCGCTTCCAAAAGCTGCATATTGGGATACTTCTCTTTCTGGTACTCCACCGCCGCATCCATCCAGATATTGTGGGAACCGTTGCTTAAGCTGCCCACCATGGTTGTGTAAGTCCCAGTCTCCCCCATCTGCTCCGCAAGGGAGTCCATCATAAAGCGTCCAAACTCCTCATTGTTAAAAGAATCCAGAGAATAGTCTTTATTTTTTATACCTACTCCTTCATTGGCGATTACAACAATCCCCGCTTCTCTTGCCCGCTGGAGGGCCGGATCCACAGCTTCCACATCCACCGGCACAATACAGATGGCATCCACCTCCTGGGCAATCACATCTTCCAAAAGCTGCAGCTGCGCGGAGGCATCTACTTTAGAGGGGCCTTTCTGATAAGCCGTAATTCCCATATCCTCGGCAAATTGATTGACGCCCTGTTCCTGGCGGATTCCCCACTGGCTCTCCGCATTCTTTGCAATCACTACAATCTCATAATCTTTCTTTGTATCGGCAGCCGGAGGCGCTTCCTTCTCCGGTTCTTTCCCCCCGCAGGCTGCCGTTCCCGCCAGCAAAACCCCGCACAAAACACCCGCCAGTATTTTTTTCCCAAACAGCTTCTCCATACAGTTCTCCTTTTCTTCTACGCGGATTCACCTCCGCCGTTTTCTTCGTTTATACGGACCAGCCGCCCGGAAACCAGCCGGAAATGATTCAACAACATATCACAGGCCAGCGCAGCCGCACCATATAAAACGGTTTCCTTTTTCAGCTTTGAATATTCAATGGAAAGGCTTTTCTGATATGCCGGCAGTACCCTCTCTTTCACCGTACTGCGGATCGCTTCCATCAAAATATCTCCGCCCTGTACCATTAAATCACTGATCCGGATGGCATCCGCCGAGAAAATATTAATGATATTGGCCAGGCCGCAGCCCATATAATATCCCGTATCCCGGATCAAACGAATGCAAAACGGATCTCCTTTCTCCATTCCGGAAAAAATATCCTCTGCCGTAATCTTTCCTTTTCCCGCCAAAATACTTTCCGGGTACTCTCCCACCTCCCTTTCCGCTCTTTTTACCAATGCCAGCGAAGAACAATACAGGCGCAGGCAGCCTGCATTCCCGCAGGAACAGCGCTCCCCGTTGAGATCAATGGACATATGGCCAATCTCACTGGAAATCCGGGACCGGTTCAAAAGAATCTCTCCGTTGGATACAATGCCTGCTCCAATCCCCTCGCTGGCCAGAAGATGAACCAGGGTTCCCTTCTCATTGTGATATGTCCCGTATTTCCATTCGGCCAGGGCACCTGCATCCGCATCGTGATCAATAACCACCGGAATATCATAGGCATTTACAAACTCTTCCGTGAAGTCCACGGTCTCCCAGCCGATCCGATCTGCCATAAGGACAATTTTCCCCGTTCTCCTGTCATAAGGTCCCGGTACGGCAATCCCTATGGCAAGTATCTCCGGATGCTGCCTTCTCATATCGTCAATACACTGCTTGATTCTCTCCACTATGTACGGTACGCCGTCTGCTATATTGGTCTTTTCCGAATATTTCTCATACAGCTTTCCCTTGATGTCAAAAAGCCCTGTCTGGAACATGTCCCTGGATATCTTTACAGCGGCCACTTTCACCTGCTCCGCTTTCAGCCGGAGCCCTATGGAACGCCTTCCTTTTTTTCCCTCTACCAGGCCAATCTCTTCCACCAAGCCTGCCTCTATAAATTCTGCTATGATTTTTGTTATGGAGGCCTGCTGCAGTCCTGTCTTTTCTGCAATCTGCACCCGGGTGCAGATCTCCTGCTGTGTTAAAATCTGTAATACAACGGAACGGTTATTCTCCTGAATATCCTCATTGTTTTTTCCCTTTTTTCCCGTAGACATCGTTCTACTCCTCTCTGAAAGTATTTGATTCTACTATTGTATCACATATTTTTCACTTTTTATTAATTATTTACTTTTATTTATTTCTTTTATTAATTACTTAATTACGTTAAGTCTTAATACAAGATTACACGATCAAATCTATTTTGTCAATGGTAAATTTTAAAAAAGCCGTAAAATAAGGTCTGCCATCACCTTATTTTACGGCCTTCGCTTTTTCCTCAGGCTTTGTCTTTATTCCGCTCCCAGTACCTCCAGTGCCTTCTGAAGCTGATTGTCTTCCTCCTTGGGGATTACCACGTCATTTTTCAGGCTCTTCTCCAGCTCCACTTCCACATCCGGCTCAATACCGATTCCGTGAATGTTGTTCCCTGCAGGCGTATAGTATTTGGAAACCGTCAGCTTTACCGCCGTTCCGTCGCTCATGGGATAAATTTTCTGTACAATTCCTTTGCCATAAGTAGTGGTTCCCACCAGGGTGCCTGCGCCATAATCTTTGATGGCCCCTGCAAAGATCTCCGATGCACTGGCGCTGTTTCCGTTGATCAGCACGGCCATAGGCTTGTCAAAGAAGTGCTCCCCGTCCGAGCTTTCCTCTTCCCGGTTGCCGTATTTATCCTCCGTGTAAACCAGAAGCCCCTCCGGAAGCAGGCGGTCCAGGATGGCACACACGCTGGACACCAGGCCTCCGCCATTGTTCCTGAGATCTACAATCAGGGCTTTCATCCCCTGGGCCTCCAGATCATCCATAGCCTCCAGAAACTGTTCTGTGGTCACATCGTCAAAAGAGGTAATGGCAATATATCCCACCTGTCCTTCCAGCATCTCATGATTGACTGTGGGAACCTCAATGGTTCTCCGCTCCGTCTCAAAGTCCAGATAGTCTCTCTCACCATCCCGCACTACGGAGATTACCGTGGTGGTATGTTCTTCCCCTTTGATCAGGGATACGACTTTTGTTAAATCTTCCCCCGTCACTTCCACACCGTCCACCTGATAGAGGATATCCCCCGGCAAAAGCCCCGCCTCCATAGCCGGAGAGCCTTCAAATATCCGCACAATGGTGACAATGCCCGTGGACATATTCTGGGAAATCTCCACGCCGATTCCGCAGTAGCTGCCATAGGTGGAGTCCAGCATACTCTGATACTCCTCCTGGGTATAATAGGCCGCATAGGTATCCCCCAGTCCCGCAATGGTCCCCTTAAAGAGATAGTTCTCCACCCGTTCCGGATCAATTTCGTCCAGATAGTACAGCTCAATAAGCTTCTGCATCTCCTCCAGCTTCTTCTGGACTTGGGAATCGGTCAGCTCCAGGACGCCGGCCGCCCCGGCCTTCCTCTGGGCACGGTCCAGCATCTGGCGGCCGAAAACCATGGCCTCCATAACCACCAGCATGATGACTACACCTATCGCAAGCCCCTTCCAAAACTGCTTCCTCTCACTTTGTTTCCTCTCGTCCATATGTTTCCTCTTCTCCGATCCTGCAAATTCTCCCTCTGAGCACTTCCCTGATCAGGCCGCAGGCCGGAGCAGTTCCTTGCACCTGCCCCGACCTGCTTTGCAGCTTCTTTGTTTAATATACGCCGTTTTACCCCACATAATTCCGGGGATTCACATATGCGCCGTTTACCATCACACCGAAATGCAGATGGGGACCGGTAGAGAATCCGGTGGACCCCACCGCCGCAATGGTCTGGCCCTGGGATACCATCTCTCCCTCGGACACATAGAGGGCCGAACAGTGCATGTATACCGTAGAAACCCCGTTTCCGTGGGAAATTACAATATAGTTCCCGGCTGAATAGCTGTATTTGGAGGTAGTCACCCTGCCGCTGGCACTGGCCAGAATGGAGGAACCTGTAGACGCTCCGATATCAATTCCGTTGTGATTGGCCGTTGCACCCGGCATAGGTATCTCCCGCATCCCGAAATCGCTGGTAATCCGCCGGCTGCTGGGACAGGGCCAGAGAAAGCCGGAGGCTCCTCCGTCTCCGTCTTCCGCCCGGGCATTGGCTAAGGCTGCGGCCGCAATCTGGGCCTCCAGTTCTTTCAGAAGGCGTTCCTGCTCCTCCAGATCCTCCTGGAAGGCCTGAGCCTCCCCGCTCTGGTTGTTAATTTCGTTCTGATAACTCTGAATCTGGGCCGTCTTTGTCTGAATCAGGGCATCTACAGTCTCCTTCTGCTCCCTGGCAGCCTCCGCCATCAGATTCAGCTCTTCCTCCTCCGACTCCAGCACAGCTTTCGTGGCGGCTATCCTCTCCTTCTGCGCTATGTACTGATCCAGCATACTCCGGTCATACCGGGACACTTCCGCCACATAGGTGGAACGGTTCAGGAAATCGCTCATGCTCTCCGCCGTCAGGAACAGTTCCAGATAAGAGGGTGTCCCATGTTCATACATATACTGAATCCGCAGCTTCATATCCTCATACTGCTTCTCTGAAATCCTCTGGGCCTCCTCAAGCTCCGCCTGTGTCCGGGAAATCTCCCCTCTTTTAACCTCAATTTCATCTGACAGCTTCTGAATCTGCTGGGCCAGCCCATTGGCCTCCTGATCCAGCTGGGCTATATAATTGTTCAGATCACTCTTCTGGTTCTCCAGATCCTTGATCTTGTTTTTCACATCCGCCAGCTCAGACTTGATGTTTTTGATTTTATCCAGGGTATCCTTCTTCTCTTCCTCCAGGCCGCTGGTATCAATCCACTCAAAATCCTTTTCTTTCCCGGAAGATTCCTCCTTCCCGGAGTCCTCTTTCTCGGAAGCTCTGGCCTGGAGCATGTCAGATGCAAAAACCGCTGTAAATACAAGCGCCACCAGCAAAAGGACGCTCATATACCGTTTTCTCTTCCTCTTCATACCAAATTCCCTTTTCTTATTCCGGCGGGTCAAACTTTCAAATGCTTTCTTATGGTAAAGAAGCTCCCAAAAAATCCGATTCCCACTCCCAGGATCATCCCAACCGGAAGCAAGGTGCGGAACATCTCCTCCACAGACAGGAACTGCAAAAGCCCCGTGAGGATATTGAACTCACCGCTCACATAGCTTACCAGCTTCGTATAAAGCGCATACAAAAGGGACAGCGGAATCACCGCTCCGATAATTCCGATTAAAATCCCCTCTATCACAAATGGAGCTTTCACGAAAGAGTTCGTAGCCCCGATGAGCTTCATAATGGCAATTTCCTCCTTCCGGACGGAAATTCCGATAGTGACCGTATTGCTGATCAGAAACACGGAAACACAGAGAAGCAGGATAATAATAGCAATAGAGATATATCCAATCAGCACATTAAAATTGCTGAGAATATCCGCAACCTCCGCAGACTTGTTGATCCTGCCTACGCCTTCTACAGACTCCAGATAATCTACCAGGCCGCTCTGCATGGACACATCTGCCAGGAAAACCTCATAATGGGCCTGGTTGGCCAGAGGATTGTCATCTGCAAACCCTTCCGCCAGCTCCGGTTTCTCTTTAAAATATACCAGCTTGTACTGATCCCAGGTCTCCTCTGCGGTGACAAACCGCATCTCGGACACCTCTTCCCGGACACGGATTTTTTCTCCGATAGCATCCATCTCTTCCTGGGAAAGGCCCTCGTCAAAAAAGACGGTTACTGCCACGCCCTTCTCCGCTTCCTTCACCATATGCTGGAAATTCTCCACAATGCAGAAAAAGATGCCAAACAGGAAAATACAGGCAGACATAGTAGCAACGGAGGCCAGGGAAAACATTTTATTTCTCCAAATATTTTTAACGCCCTGCTTCAGGCAGTAGCCAATGGTACTAATTCTCATGCTGCGTATACCCAGCTTTGCGCTCGTCACTGATAATGACGCCTTTGTGCATTGCAATTACCCGCTTCTTCATCTGATCTACAATCTCCTGATTATGTGTTACCACAAGCACCGTGGTCCCCCGCTCATTGATAGTTTCCAGAAGTTTCATAATCTCCTTGGAATTTTTCGGATCCAGATTTCCCGTGGGCTCGTCTGCCAGCAGGATATTGGGCCGGTTGACCAAAGCCCTTGCCAGGGCCACTCTCTGCTGCTCCCCGCCGGAAAGCTGTTTGGGATAAGATTTGTACTTTTCCGCCAGGCCCACCAGGGAAAGCATCATAGGAACATTTTTGCGGATCTGTTTGGAAGGCGTAATCACCACCCTCTGGGCAAAGGCAATATTTTCATAGACATTCCGATCTTTCAGCAGGCGGAAATCCTGAAATACCACTCCGATCTTGCGGCGGTATTTGGGAATGGCACGCTGCTTCATCTTATTTAAGTTAATCCCGTTTACTTTGATGGTTCCGGAAGTGGGATTCAGCTCTTTGAGCAGCAGCTTAATGAGCGTAGACTTTCCGGATCCGCTGTCCCCCACAATAAAGACAAACTCACCCTTGTCAATGTGCAGGGAAACGCCGTTCAGGGCATGGACGCCCGTGGAATAGGCTTTCGTCACATTCTCCAAATCGATCATTTTTTCTCTCCTCAGTACATTCTTTTTAAGCTTTTGTGTATTCTCCTAGTAATCCATGGTCTCCATATATTTCATATATTTTACCACCATCAGGGCAATCTTAAAGGTGATGGCATCCTCAAACACCCGCAGATCAAGCCCCGTGCTCTTCTGCAGCTTATCCAGACGGTACACCAGCGTATTCCGGTGAATGTAAAGCTGGCGGGATGTCTCAGAAACATTCAGGCTGTTCTCAAAGAATTTATTGATGGTAGTCAAGGTCTCCTCATCAAAGTCATCGGGGGATTTCCCGTCGAAGATTTCCCGGATAAACATTTTGCACAGAGGAATGGGAAGCTGATAGATGAGACGCCCGATTCCCAGAGTGCTGTAAGCCACAATGTCCCTGTCCTCGAAGAAAATCTTCCCCACATCCAAAGCCATCCGGGCCTCTTTGTAGGAGCGGGATACCTCCTTAATCTCGCCCACAATGGTTCCGTAAGCAATGCGGACCTGCTCTTCCCCCTCTGATACCAGAAGGTCCTTAATCACCTTCGCCGTCTTATAAAGCTCCGGATAACCTTCCCCTTCTCCCAGCTCCTTTACCACAATGATATTCTTCTCGTCCACCGCCGTTATAAAATCTTTGGACTTGGTGCCAAAGAGTGCCCGCACGCTCTCCAGGGAAGCGCTGTCCTTCTCCCTGCCCGTCTCAATGGTATAAACCGCCCTGCGCACCTCTGTCTGAATGTGCAGTTTCTTGGCCCGGTTATAGATATCCACCAAAAGCAGGTTATCCAGAAGCAGATTCTTGATAAAGTTATCTTTATCAAAGCGCTCCTTGTAAGCTACCAAGAGATTTTGAATCTGAAAGACCGCAATCTTTCCAATCATGTAGGCATCTTCACTGCCGCCGTTGATCAGCAGAATGTATTCCAGCTGGTTTTCATCAAAAACTTTAAAAAACTGAAACCCCTGGATTACCTGGCTGTCAGCCGGAGAATCAATAAATGCCAGAACGGATCCCGTATATGCCTCCGCTTCGGGAAATGTAGATGCAAGCACTTTTCCCTCCGTGTCGATAATACACAAATCAATTCTGGTAATTCCTTTTAGTCCCTCAATGGTGTTCTGCAGTATCTGATTTGAAATCATAACGTTCTCCGCTCCTTTGCTCCTACTATTTTGTGCATATCGCCAGACTTTCTCCCAAAGCCTTTCCGGCAATATATACAATCAAAAAACCCCATTTTTTCTCTAAAACAAAAATACCTAATCTATATATTAATGCAAAACCACAAAAAAGAAAAGAGGAAATGCAATTTTTTTTATGCACTTCCTCACCTATTTCTGCAGATTCCACCAAAATTTCCCTATACATAGTTCACAAAAGGAAAAATATGGTTATTTCGCCTCAATAAACCCCTCTCCCAGTACCTCCCGCACGTCGGACACAATAACGAATGCCCGGGGATCCGTCTTCAGAACCAGTTCTTTTAACCGCACAATCTGCTTGCGGGATACGACACAGAGAAGCATGCTGCGATCCTGGCCGGAGTACATGCCCCTGGCCGGGAGCCCGGTCACTCCCCGGCTCATCTCCTCCATCAGAACCTTAGACAACTCCTCCGGCCTGTCCGTAATCACGAAAGCCGCCTTGGAAAACTTCAGTCCCTCTATGATGCCGTCGGATACTTTGGATACCAGGTAAATGGCAATAATAGCGTAGAGCGCCATGGAGACGCCGAACATATAGACGCCTGCCAGTACGATCAGGGCGTCCACCACCTGCATAATCTCTGCAATACTGTAGTGCTTCCAGAAATGCTGGATGATGGCCGCAATTAAATCCGTACCCCCGGTGGTAGCCTGAGCCACAAAAACCATTCCGATACCTGCTCCCATAATCACGCCGCCGTAAAGAGCGCTCAAAGTAAGATCCCCCTGGGCCAGGGGAATTACCGGCAGCACATAGAGCCAGAACGACAGCATTACAGTGGCATACAGGGTTTTAACAAGATACCGGAACCCTTTAAGACGGACCGCAATCAGGAATACCGGCACGTTCAGGCACAGGTTCGTGACAGCCAAAGGAACGCCGCCGGGCACAAGGGGCTCTGTAAGCTGCTTGATCATAATCGCCAAGCCGGAAAACCCGCCGGTTACCATTCCTGCCGGGTCATAAACCGAGGCTATGGCAAAGGCCGTCAGTGCGGTTCCCCCTGTAATCAGCAGTACTTCTTTTATCACCTGGTTCCATTTCCCTTCTCTCATCCTCTGCCTCCCAATATTCTCCGCCGCTGTTTTTAGTCTGCACGAAATCTTCCTTCTTATGTGCGGGTTCCTGCCGTCATATTTTTCCCGTCCCCCTCATAAGCTGTAACAATCGAAAAACACAGGAGGGACTTTCCTTGAGTTCAAAAACCAAAATCGTTGTCCTCCGCATGAAGGAGTTAATCTATACCGGCATTTTCGTGGCCCTGGGTATCCTTCTCATTCTCCTTCTGGTGTATATGTTTGCTCCCAGAAAAGAAGCAAAAGACGCACCCGATGCCACGGACGCCACCGATACCCCCATCCAATATGTTCCCGGCGTTTACACCTCTTCCATTATGCTGGGGGGCAGCGCTATTGACATTGCGGTAACTGTGGAGAAAGACGCCATCTCTTCTATACAGATGATCAACGTCAGCGAAACCGTGGCAACTATGTATCCCCTGATGGAGCCTGCCGTAGAAAATCTGGCAGAACAGATTATCTCCTCCCAGTCTCTTGATAATATTACATATCCGGAGGAAAATCAATACACCTCCATTGTAATACTGGACGCCGTGGGCCGTGCCCTGGATAAAGCCCGGGTAGAGGAAACCCCGGAAAAGGAGACAAAAGACAGCAAGAAAGTGACGGAAGAATAGCTCCAACTATATGTTTGTAGAGGAAGCCAATCAGACGCAGGAAATGCAAGGTGCTGCCGGAAACTCCGGCAGCGCCCTGTTTTTTATACAACTATTCTCAATCTACAAAAACCGTATTGTACCGATCGATGCACTGGCTCAAAACATAGGAAAAATGCCCGCTGGAACCTAAGGGCGCCCCGGAACCGCTCAAATCAAGAGGCTGCCCGCTTTCCACCTGCTTGATCATCCATTCCAGCGCCTGGATCAGGGAATCATAGAGTCCGTCAAAGGGACGGGAATTGCTCAGGGATTCCTTCATCAGCTGATCGTTGTCAGCCAGAGCCGTATCCAGATCCGCCACCACAGCCACAAGCTCGTCATGAAGCTCACGGATCCGCGTGAGATCTAATTCCGTGATATTCTCATCCGTAACACCCTGGTCATAAATTTCGTCCATGACCTCTTTGCCAATGGAAATTCCCCGGCTGGCATTATAGATAATCAGGTTTCCCTCCTCTTTCATCCGTTCTTCATCTTCGGCAGTTTTTGCCTCTCCCATCTCGGCAATCCCGTCCATATAATCATAGGCAAGAGGTGCAAAGGCCGCTGCAGCCTCATGGACGATTGCATGGTATTCCTTCGCTTTCTGATACTGGTTATCCGCATAGTCATTGCTGTCACTGATTTCCGAGAAAGTATCCATAAGCGCTCTTAAAGATTCCTCCATCTCTTTCACCAGTTCATCCAGATTCCCATAGTCCGGCTCCATCTCTGCAAGCTGCAGGCAGTCGTCTAAAATATCGCTGTTTTTGCCGTAGATGCGGTATCCATAGGTAAGGCCTGTGTCGGGAAGCATAGAAAATTCCTCTTCGTCCGCAACCACCTGGTAATAATACCCAATATCATCCAGAATAACAACAATATCGTTGTTCAGCTCCACATAATAATTATACTTGATTAAATCCATCTGCTCAGGAGAAATTTCCGGTTCCTCTTCCCCTGCCGGTTCCGCTTCTTCCGAAGCCGGCCGTTCCGGCTCCTCCACCGGCGCATTGGAAACCGGCTCCTCCTCCACCTTCTTTTTGCACCCGGACAAAACAAGCGCAAGGGCCAAAATAGCGGCCGTTCTTCTTATCACATGTCTGCTCATAATTTTCCCCCTTGGTATTTATAATATTTAGAAAATATTATAGCAGAAATCCGGGAACCCGTACAGGGTATTTTCGCAAACAGGCAGAGACTTTACAGGGTCTGCTCCGTCCGGGCAATGATATCATCCTGGGTCTGGCGGGACAATACATTGAAAAATGCGCTGTACCCTGCCACCCGGACTATAAGATCCCGGTGTTCTTCCGGATGAAGCTGGGCGTCCAGAAGCGTCTCCCTGGAGACCACATTGTACTGTACATGATAGCCTTTAAGACGGTTGAAAAAGGTCCTGAGAAGCGCAATCAGCTTCACCTTATTCTCCTCTTTGGACATAAGCTGGGGCGTCACCTTCTGGTTCAGCAGCACGCCCCCTGTAATCTCCTTGGTGTTCAGCTTGGAAACCGTCTTAAACACTGCCGTGGGACCGCACTGATCCATGGAATGGCTGGGGGAACAGCCCTCCGCCAGAGGTTCTCCCGCATGGCGGCCGTCCGGGGTGGCCAGCGTTCCCCTTCCCTGGCCTACATTTGCCGAAATAGAGGAAGTTCCTGCATAGCGGATCCCGCCGATGGGACCCCGGCCAAAGCGGGTATTGGGATATTTCTTAATTTCCTCAATATAAGTCTCATAGGCATCCACCACCAGGCGATCCACATAATCATCGTCATTGCCGTACTTAGGCGCATCCTGAATGAGCATCTGCCGGATCCGCTCCCCCTCCTCTCCTGCAAAATCCGTTAGAAGAGCATCCCAAAGCTTCCCAGGCGTCAGCCTTTTTTCCTCAAACACCAGCTTCTTCACCGCAGCCATAGAATCCGCCAGATTGGCAATTCCCACCTGGAGGCCGCTGATAAAGTCATAGACGGCCCCTCCTTCTTTCAGGGTAAGGCCTCTTCCGATGCAGTCCTGGCAGAGGGCGGAGCAGAGAACATCCGGCACATCCTCCTCCAGAACCATATCGCAGGCATTTTCAATGATCACGCTCTGTTTTGTAAACTCCTTAATAATCTTATCCCAGGCTTCCTCCACCTGGGCAAAATCCGTCATATCCCGGAAATGTCCCGCACCTTCCATAAGTTTCGTTCCGGACGCCGGGTCGGTTCCGTCATTTAAAGCTATCAGAAAGGACTTGGGGAAATTCAGGAAACTCATGCCCGTGCAGCGGTACCCCCATTTGCCGGGAACCGCCGTCTCCACACAGCCGATGGCGCTGTAATTGTATGCGTCCTCTTCCTTAACTCCCCGGGCAAGGAAGGAGGGAATAATGATTTCATCATTGTTAAAAGCCGGCATTCCAAAACCAAGCTTTACTACCTCAATGGCTTCGTTCATAAAACGGTCATCTAATCCCTTGTGGTAGCGCACGGTCAGATTCGGCTGGGGCAGACGTGTCTGGGCCACGCTCCTGAGAATCAGATATGTCATGGGATTTACCGCATCTCTTTTATCCGGAGTCTGGCCGCCTACCGTTACATTCTGGTACAGCGGAGAGCCTGCACTGAACTGGGTATGGCTCCAGCTCCGGATCTTGTTGATGGTAAAGGTCTTCAGCCACAGATTGGTCAGAAGCTCACAGGCACTTTCCTCGGTGACAAGCCCCTTCTTTAAATCCGCTTCATAATAGGGATACATATATTGATCCATGCGGCCGTAAGACAGGGAATGGCCATTGGATTCAATCTGCAGTACCAGGTGGACCAGCCACATGGACTGCACCGCCTCATAGAAGGACTCCGCTCTCTCATAGGGAACCTTTCTCAAGACTCTTGCCATTTCACGCAGCTCGGCAGCGCGCCCCGGCTCTGCTGTCTGTGCCTTCTGCTCAGCCAGCTCCGCATAGCGCCCGGCAAAAGACCGCACCGCCTGAATAACTATCTGAATCGCCTCGTAGAAGTAATATTTTTTCAGTTCCCGGTAATCGGTGAGATTAAGTTTCCCCTGGGCTTCCCGGGCTCTCCTCTCAAAGTCCTTCAGTCCTTTCCCCATGACGGCCGCATAATCTACCGCAATATGGGCATCGCCGGAGGTAATATTTCCCTCCGCCTTGATAATTCCCAAATCGTAATAGATTCTGCTGGAAGGAGGCAGAGCCGCCAGGCCCTTTTCCTTCGTGGTATTGTGCTCCCAGAAAGGCGCAAGCTCCCGCAGAGTCTTCTTAGTCTCCTCCGTAATATAAAAGACATCCCCGTCCCGTTTTTCAAACTCATCCAGTTCCTCTACTACCCAGTCCATAGCATATTCCGGAAAGATCGGGGCACTCCGGTTGCTGGAAGCCTGGTTTCCCGCCAGAACTGAATCGTCCTCAATATAAATCGTCATATGCTCCAAAATATTCTGAAGCATATAAGCCCTCTTCAAAATCACAGGTTTATCCCCGTGAAGCCGGTAGCTCTCCGTAGTCAGCACTGCACGTTCCGCACACACCTGGGGCTTCGCATCCAGCAGTTCCTCCCGGAAGTGCTTCATCCTCGGTGTTAAGGTTCCGAAATATTCTGCCATGTTTTATTCCTCCCATCTAAAATTCCGTTCTCTTCTTTTGAAACTTATTATATAAATTTCTTCTTTAAAAGTCAATATATATTTCGTTCAAAAGTATTTTTCTTTCTTTTTGTATTTCAAGCATATTATAAAATTTCTATTGACAAGTATTAATAATCTGCTTATGATTAAAATGTAAATTTCATGGATATTTCGTCCAATTTTTTCCAAACGTTAATGTTCCTCCGCTTGATCCCCCGTATCCAGTATTTACATATTCAGAAAACAGAAAACAAAAAACTTGACAGAAGTTATCTTATATGATAACCTAAGAAAGAAGGGAACCAATATATTGGATTTAGAATTTTATCAAAAAGAAAACGGAAGCATCCCCCTGGAGGAATTTCTCCTCTCCCTGCCTCCCAAACTAAGGGCTAAAGCATTTCGTGATATTGAATTGCTCCGGAAATTAGGCAGTGATTTAAAAGAGCCCTATGTGAAACCCTTAAAAGGAAAAGACAACCAGGGACTCTACGAACTAAGAGTCCGCTTTTCCAACGATATTGCCAGAATATTCTACTTCACCCATTACGACAGCAAATACATACTGCTTCATGGTTTTATCAAGAAAACCATGAAAACGCCCAAAAACGAAATTATCAAAGCAAAAAACTATATGGAAGATTATAAAAGGAGGTCTTAAGCCATGAATAAAGCAGGAGTATCTTTCGAAACCGTTAAAGCCGGATTAATGAAAGATGAAGCATTTCAAAAAGAATATGAAAGGCTCCGGCCCAGGTACGAGGCTATTGAACAAATCATCAAAGCCCGCAAGGAACAGCACATCACGCAATCCGAACTAGCCAAACGGGTTGGCACACAAAAAAGCAATATCTCCCGGCTGGAAAGCGGCAGCTACAATCCCAGCCTTGATTTCCTTATCAAAGTAGTTCACTGCCTTGGCAAAGAGGTAAAAATCCAGATTATTTAACCATCTTTTAAAGATATTTTTCTTTCATTCAAAAGTATTTTTCTTTCATTTTATATTTACAACCACTCCTGCCCATGCTACAATAAGAAAAAACCAGGGGAGGCCTGCGCTTTATGAATCTAACCGGACATATTTTCAACATCCAGAAATTCAGCATCAACGACGGTCCCGGTATCCGCTCCACCATATTTTTCTGCGGCTGCCCTTTAAGCTGCCGCTGGTGCTCCAACCCGGAGTCCCAGAACCGCTGCCGCCAGGCGGCCCTTGCATCGGGAGATCCCAAACTGGCCGGAAAGGAATGGACTTTGGAGGAAGTCCTGGGGGAGGTAGAAAAGGACCGCTGCTTTTATGAGGAATCCGGCGGCGGAATTACCCTGTCCGGCGGCGAAGTTCTTTTACAGCACGAATTTGCTTCCGCCCTTCTACAGGAAGCGCAAAAACGCTCCCTGCACTGCGCAGCAGAGACTACAGGTTACGCCGCCCATGAAATTTTTGCCGGTTTTGTCTCCCACATCGACCTTCTGCTTTTCGATATGAAGCACTGGGACAGGGAAAAGCACCGGGAACAGACCGGCGTTTACAACGATATCATCCTGGAAAACATGCGCTATGCCATATCACAGGGCATTCCGGTTATTGCCCGGATCCCTGTGATTCCGAAATTTAACGCCAATCTCCAAGCAGCCAGAGGAATGGCCGGCCTGCTTTGCGAAATGGGGATCCGGGAGGTCCATCTGCTGCCCTTCCATCAATTCGGGGAACAGAAATATGAGCAAATGGGAATTCCCTATGCCATGAAAGGCATCCCCCAGCTTCACCCGGAAAATCTGGAAGCCTACCGGAAAGTATTTTTGGATGCGGATCTTTCCTGCTCTTTCCGGTAAATCCCCCAAAAACTTATAAAGTAAAAAGGAGCGGGTCCCGCTCCCTTTTCTATTTAAAATTCAAATACAGCCACTCCATAGGGGGGCAAATGATAGCCAAAGGAATAGGGGAAGCCGTCACATTCGCTCTTTTCCGCTTTATAGACAAGGGCTTTCTCCCTGCCGCTTCCGCCGAACTCCGCCGCATCACTGTCCAGCACCATGCGGTACTGCTTCTTCTTCGGCACGCCTACCCGGTAGTCTTCCCTCTCCATAGGGGTGAAATTGCACACAAACAAAAGATTCCTCTTTCCCTTTTTGCTGTAGCGCACAAAGGAGAAAATGCTCCGGTATCCGTCGTTGGCATTGATCCACTGGAATCCGGCCGGAAGGGTATCCTGCTCATACATGGCAGGGGTCTTCCGGTAGAGGTGAAGAAGGGCTTTCACATAACTCTGGATCTGCTGGTGCTTTTCCTCTCCCAGCAGATACCAATCCAGTTCCCTGGCCTCGCTCCACTCCTGAAGCTGTGCGAAATCCTGTCCCATAAACAACAGTTTTTTGCCCGGATGGCCAAACATAAAGGAATAAGCCACCTTCAGATTGGCAAATTTATCGTCATAGAGACCGGGCATTTTGTTAATCATGGAACACTTCAAGTGCACTACCTCGTCATGGGACAGCACCAGAATATAGTTCTCACTGTAGGCATAAGTCATAGCGAAAGTCATAAGGTTGTGGGCTCCCTTGCGGAAATAGGGGTCCAGCTTCACATATTCCAGGAAATCGTTCATCCAGCCCATATTCCATTTAAAGGAAAATCCCAAACCATCCCGCTCCGGCTGATCCGTCACTTTCGGCCAGGCCGTAGACTCCTCCGCAATCATCAAAACGCCGGGATTTCGGCCCCGCAGGCAGGAATTCAGGTGTTTAAAGAACTCGATAGCTTCCAGGTTCTTATTTCCGCCGTACTTGTTAGCCACCCACTGGCCGTCCTGTTTCCCATAATCCAGATAGAGCATGGAGGCCACGGCATCTACCCGCAGTCCGTCCACGTGGTACTGTTCCACCCAGAACAGGGCATTGGCAATGAGGAAATTCTTCACCTCATTCATTTCATAGTTAAATATCTTCGTTCCCCAGTCCGGATGCTCTCCCTTTCTGGGATCCGGATACTCAAACAGCGGCTGTCCGTCAAATTCCGCAAGTCCATGGGCATCCCGGGGAAAATGTGCCGGTACCCAGTCCAGAATCACCCCGATCTTATTCCGGTGCAGATAATTAATCAGATACATAAAATCCTGAGGACTTCCATGTCTGGAGGTGGGAGCATAATATCCGGTGACCTGGTATCCCCAGGAACCGTCAAAAGGATGCTCCGCAATGCCCATAAGCTCCACATGGGTATACCCCATATCCTTCACATACTCCGTCAAGGCCGGAGCCAGTTCCCGGTAATTATAGTATCCGTCCTCGTCCGGCCCGTGGGGATGCTTCTTCCAGGAACCGGGATGGACTTCATAGATAGCCATGGGTTCTTCATTGGCCTTCCGTGTCCGGCGCTTCTCCAGCCAGGCAGCATCGCTCCATTTAAAGCTGCCGATGTCCGCCACCTTAGAGGCCGTGCCCGGCCGCAGTTCCGCTGCGGAAGCAAAGGGATCCGCTTTATAGAGAAGCCTGTGATCTTCCGTCTCAATCAGGTATTTATAAAGGCAGTCCGTTTCCACTCCCGGTATAAACAGCTCATAAATCCCCAAAGGCTCCAGACGCTTCATCTCACTGCTTTCGGGATCCCAGCCGTTAAACTCCCCGATCACATGGACCTTTCGGGCATGGGGTGCCCAGACTGCAAAATATACCCCTCTGCGTCCCTGGTACTTTGTAGGATGGGCCCCCAGCTTCTTGAAAATATCATAGTGGGTTCCCTGGCCAAATAGATACTGATCCATCTCCGTCACAAAACACGCCGGGCGCTCATCCGCCTGCACCCGTTCTACACGCTGCACCTGTTGCTGCTTCTTGCTTTTTGGTTTTCCGCTCTTTTGTTTCTTTGTCTCTCCCATAAACTCACCCCTGTTTTATTCTGAAGACCGCACTCCCATGGGCGGGTACTTCCCAAATCAGTTTTCCGCCTTCCAGCGGAACCTCTCTTCCGGTCAGGATCTCCTGGGCTCCCGAACCTCCGGCCGGACACGGGATCTCCATCCGTGCCGCTCCCTCGTCGTTGTTCACGGCTACCGCCACGGCCTCCTGGTTCCGGATCCTGGCGAAAGCATACTGGCGGTTGGTCAGGCACAGTTCCCGGTATGTGCCGTGCACCAGGGCCTCCGTCTCCTTCCGAAGCTTTGAAAGCCGAATCAGCAGGTTTTTAAGCTCCGGATGAGGCGGCTGTTTCTCCAATTCCTCCAAACTCAGGCACGGCCGGAGGAAATCGTCGTTGGCCCCCTCTTTCTTCCCCTCTACTCCCCACTCGCTTCCGTAATAAACAGAAGGGATTCCCGGCAGGGTATAGAGAAGCGTATAAACCGGAAGCAAATCTGCCGGCTCCCGCAGCTTATTTACAATCCGGTCCACATCATGATTGTCTACAAAGGAGTACAGCCGGCGGCCCCGGTAGATACCTCCGTTCTCATCGAACTGTCTCCGTATAGTATGGGCAATCTCAAAATAATTATGGTCATTATGCCCGGAATACAAGCCTTTATGCAGCTCATAGTTGGTGACGGAATGAAGCATGTCGTCCCCGGTCCACCGGGCATAATCCCCGTGAATCACCTCTCCCATCAGCCAGAAATCTTCTTTCTTCTCTAAGGCCACTCTGCGCAGATCCCGCATAAAATTAAATTCCAGACAGTCCGCACAATCCAGACGGATACCGTCTATATCAAACTCGTCAATCCAGAAGCGCACCGTATCAAACAAATACTGGCGCACGCCTTCGTCGTAGAGATTCAAATTGGCAAGCTCAAAACAGTTCCGCCATGCCTTATAATAAAATCCGTCATTGTAATGGGTATTGCCCCCAAAGTTTACATCCTGGTACCACCAGCGGTAAGAAGACTGTTCCCGCTTTTCCTTCAGATCCTGAAAAGCAAAAAACTCCCGGCCCGTGTGATTAAATACGCCGTCCACTACCACCCGGATCCCCCTGTCATGGCAAAGCTTTGTAAAGCGCCGGAAGTCCTCATTGTCCCCCAGCCTCCGGTCCACCACCCTGTAATCCCTGGTATCATATCCGTGGCTGCCGGATTCAAACAGCGGCCCGATATAGACGGCAGAAAACCCGTATTCCTCCATATGGGCAATCCACGGCTCCAAATCCCGAAGACGGTGAACCACCGTTTCCTCCGTATTGTATTTCGGCGCTCCCGTCAATCCCAGCGGATAAATGTGATAAAAAACCGCCTCTTCATACCATTTTGACACTGTGATTCCTCCTTAACTCTACGAATATATTCCGTGCATAAACTGGTGCACCAGGGAATCTATCTCCTCCTGCTCCACCCGGATCCGCTCTTCGCTTTCCACCTCAAACTTCATCAGGATTTCATAGAAAACCAATCCCATAAATCCCAGGGAAAACTGCCTCTGCCTGCCCCGCATATTTCCCAGCAGATCCGAAGCTGACAGGAAAATCTGCTCCGTCTCCTGCTGCAGGCAGATAGCCAGGGGCCGGACCGCCCGGTAGGATTCATTTTCCCGGGCTGAGTGGTAGAGAGCCATAAACAGCCGGTAAAACTCCGGCTCCCGCTGGGCGAACCGCATCAGTACGCCGGCCGCACTGCAGAGCGTGTTTTTCAGATCCCCCATATAGGCACAGGCCTGATGGTACTGCTCCAGGAAAGAACCGCCCCGGCTCTCCAAAAGCTGTTCCAGCAGACCGTATTTACTTTTAAAATAGTAGTACAGCGTCGGCTTTGTGACTCCGGATTTCTCTGCAATTTCCTGAACCCCCACCGCATCATAACCCCTGGTGTAGAAGAGAGCCAGGGCAGTCTCCAGAATCTGTTCCCTGTTGTCCATGCAATGTTCCTCCACCTTCATTCTATACCGCTCGGTATAGAATGTCAAGCGCCTGTTCCCAGGGTATTTGACTTTTCTCCCGGCAAATTTTATAATGAAAGTACAGCCGTCCAAAACAGACGGCTGGAAAAATATGCGCCAAGGAGGCTGCCTCTTATGATTCTCACGGTCACATTAAATCCCTGTATCGACAAAACCATTTATCTGGACCGTCTTACCGTCGGCTCCTATAACCGGGTCCGCAGTACCCGGAGCGATCTGGCCGGAAAAGGCCTCAATGTAAGCATCGTACTGAAAAACCTCAAAGAGGACACTCTCTGCACAGGTTTTAATTTCACGGAAAACGGCCGGCTCCTGGAAGAACTCCTGGATACCCAGGGCGTGGCTCACCAGTTTATCCGTGCCGAGGGGGCCATCCGCACCAATATTAAACTTTTCGACACCTCCTGCCAGGTAATGACAGAAGTAAACGAAGCCGGTCCAAAGGTTCCTCCCCAGGCAGTGGAACAGCTTCTCCAAATGGCAGATTCCCTTTTGGAGCATACGGATCTCCTGGTAATGAGCGGCAGCGTTCCTCCCGGAGTACCGGCTGACATCTATCAGCGCCTGATCCGTATGGCCCACGAAAAACAGGTGAAGTCCATCCTGGACGCCTCCGGGGAACCTTTCCTTCTGGGCCTTCAGGAAAAACCTTATCTCATAAAACCGAATACACTGGAATTTGAACAGGCCTTTCACACCCCTATAGGTCCTGATTCCATTCCTATAGATACCATTCAAAACATTCTGAATGGCGGCGTCTCCCGCATATGTATTTCCATGGGTGAGGAAGGCGCACTATTTGCCGACAGGGAACATATTTACCGGGCACAGCCCCTTTCCCTGAAGCCTCAGGGACTCACCGGAGCCGGGGACTCCATGGTGGCCGGTATCTGCTATGCCATCCGAAAGAATCTCAGCACAGATCAGATGCTGCGCTGGGCTATGGCGGCCGCAGGCGGTTCCATCCAAAAACCCGGCACCATCCTGGCAGGGGATGAGGATATCCGGGAGCTTCTTCCCCTGGTGGAAGTCGAACAGATCCGCTAAGCAAACAGGGCCGGGAACGCTTTTCTGCGTTCTTCCGGCCCTGCTTTTTCCTTATACCCGATTAAGCAGTGCAATGATAGTTTCTGCCAAATCACCGATAATCTCTGCGCCGCCTAAAATGCTTTCCGCATGTACCAGCAGCAATCCTACGTCCAGATTTCCTTCCGCATCCATCTGCAAAGCATCCTGATGAGCCGAAGACGCCTGGCAGAAAGCTTCTCTTCCCTCTTTCAGCGCCTCTTCATAGGGTTCTTTCTGCTTTGCATACTCAATGGCTTCCAGGTAACAGCTTTTTGCCGTCCCTGCGGCGGAAATAATCTGGAAACAAACATTCTCATATTTCTCTTTGTCCTTCATCATTCCCCCAGCAGCCCTAAAATCTGCTCAAACACTTTTTCTCCGTCTATAGCTCCATAAGACTGCATATCAATGGCAGCCACCGGCTTCCCTCCTGCCTGCCCCTTTACCTTATTCAGCATATAGCGGACCTGAGGCCCAAGAAGAATCACATCTGCCTCACCCATATCTTCCTCCGCCCGGGCAATGGCTGTCGCATGAATATCAATTTCATAATTCCGGTTCCCGGCAGCCTGCCTTATCCGGTCGCAGAGTACGGCCGTAGATGCTCCCTGGGAACAAATCAACAATACCTTCATGATTCCTTCACCCCCTTTCCCTGCACAGACTTGAAAT
This sequence comes from uncultured Lachnospiraceae bacterium, assembly GCA_910586955.1. Taxonomy (GTDB): domain Bacteria; phylum Bacillota; class Clostridia; order Lachnospirales; family Lachnospiraceae; genus Laedolimicola. The sequence continues at coordinate 27,501 of CAJUMM010000004.1, forward strand.
AATTGCCACAATACTTTCCATAACAATCAGAGTATTTCCGATAAAATAGTTGGGCGCAAATTCATTTGCCGCCTTCCTGCTGTTCCGTTTGATAATAATGTGGTTGGGCACAATCCTGCAGATACTGCTCTCTTCCCTGGAGGAAATCACATACATCCGGCAGTTGCTCTTCCTGCAGCGTTCCGCAATAAACGTCAGATCGTAGGTCTCCCCGTTTTCACTGACAAAAATCATCAGATAGGGTTTCTCTGCCACGAAATCCAGGGGACTCTTCTGGGTAGTCACAAAGTCAAGCTCCTCCAGCTTTTCCTCCATATACGTAGCCGGAATCCTGGAATATCCAATGCCCAGGATATGAATGCGGTGATACCGGCCCGACATAATGTCGCTGATCAGCTCGTCAATCTTCAACATTCCCGTGCGGCTGATCAGAATGGAAGTCAGCACATCCTTAAATTCAAAATTTAAAACGTCCGTCCTCTCGTTCTTCAAGGAAATCATCATATCGCCGTAGCCCAGATAGCCAAGCTTCTGGGCCAAACGCACCACACTGGCCGTGGAAACATAGGCAGCCTTGGCAATCTGCCTCACAGTGGCTTTGTACTCTTTGTTGTCAATACACCTCATGATTTCCCGGAAAATCCGTATCTCATTTTCATTCAGGTTATTCCGTCTTACCGCCTCGTCCACATTCATCATTCATCCCGGTCCTTTGCCGTATCTATTGCGCCTGCTCCTCTTCCACATATTTTTTATCCAGCGCCTTGATAAACGGATAGTAAATCACACCGGACACTGCCAGCACCACCAGCTGAAGCAGGCCCCCCAGCCAGCTGTTACACATCATCCATCCGCCGAAGGGTGCCGGCATGGTCCAGGGAACCGTAACTCCCGTGGGGTAGGGAACAATCCCAAAATACATGGCCCCGAAAGAAATCAGAACAGTCACCATAGGCGCCAGGAAAAACGGAATAATCATAACCGGATTCATAACCAGCGGAAGACCGAAAATCACCGGCTCATTCACGTTAAACACACCCGGTATAATAGAAAGTTTTCCCACCTTTTTGATCCGCTCCGATTTACAGAGAAACGCCATCTCAACACAGAGGGGAAGCGTAATGCCGGTTCCTGTCAGACAGATAATCATATTCGCAAAATCCTGGGTAGCGATGTAGGGCCTTGCCGCCAAAGCGCTGGACGCAAACACCTCAAAATTTGCCGCCCGGGCCGCATACCACAGAGGCTGTGCCACAGTAGAAACCAGCTCCGTTCCGTGAATTCCGAACAGCCAGAAGAAAGAATTCAGGAAGGTAAATATAATCGTGCCAAAAAGGGAGGTCCCCACATTCGTCAGCGGTGCCTGCAGAAGGCTGTATACCAGATTGGATGCCGTCCCATAAGGAGTCGCCGCAATGATATACCGGATAATCAAAAACACGATGCCGGAGATAACTGCCGGAACCAGAGCCGTAAACTGCTGGGACACAAATGCAGGCACGCTTTCCGGCATTTTAACCGTCAGGTTTTTCTTTTTACATACCTTATAGATCTCTTCCGTAATGATGGCAACGATGATAACCAGAAACAATGCCTGGGCTCCCAGCCCGGAAACAGGAATACCGCCTTCTCCCGAGGGCAGCAAGATGAAATAGCTCATCAAGGCAATGGCCACATTGGGAACCGCATCCAGCTTGTCGAATTTCGCCAGCTGATAGGAAGTACCTACCAAAGCAATGAGACCTGTAAGCCCCATGGTAGCCACATTGACTACAGACCAGTTCCACTCTCCCCAGACTGTTTCCCCAAAGATGGATACCATCAGATCCTGGTATGCCTGAATGGGAAGATCGCTGATTACGCAGGCAAACGCTCCCACCAGCAGCACCGGCATCGTCATCAATAAGCCAAACTGGATTGCAGACAGATATTTATTGCTCTGCACCCATTCAATTATGGGATATAATTTTTGTTCTATTTTCTCACTAAATTTCTCCATGTCAAGCCTCCTTTGTAAATTTTTTTATTTTCAGTGAAATTCCGGCCAATAACCTTCATTTGCTTTCTTAAAATCCGCAATAATCTGCTTGGCCGCCTCCGCATCCCGGACAATACGGTTCTCCGTAAACGCCTGCAGCAGTTTCAGATCATCCTTCTCGAAAATAGCGTCCACCAGAAGTTTCTCGCAGGCAAACTGGTTTTCCAGAAGTCCTTTCTCAAACTGTGGTACTGTGCCGTAGCACAGGGGCATAATCTCCTGGCTTCCCACCAGACAGGTGGCCTCCAGCATCATCTCCGGATCCAGGTTGGGACAGATTCCGTCGTTCTTTACCATCACAAGGGCAAACTCATGGGCATTATTGATGATAGAAAGGACAAGCTCCACCAGATAGGCGGCGTGAACATCATTGTATGCCATGCTGTCAACGGTCATATCCGCCACCACCTCTGTGGCAGGATCGATCTTTTGGCTGATATCATATTTCGTGCCTTTCATCCTGCCCAGGGCCGCAATTTCTTTGCAGAAAGAAAAGACATTTTTCTCCCTTCCGCCGATAACCTCATCATACCGGGTATAATCCGCCCGGTAATGGCTGTAAGACTTATTGGGATACAGGTAGTATAAGTTGTAGGTATTCGGCAGGGAATAGGGAAAATCGCGGATCATCTCCAAGTGATTCAAAAAGGTGATCCCCCAGTGATCCGTTTCTCCCTGAATCTCATCCTCAAACTCCTTATGAAGCCTTTCATAATTTGCCTGGATATATTCCAGCAGCTTCGGAAGCAGATCTTCCCCCGTCTTTTTATCTAAAAGCTTTGTGAACCATCCAAAATGGTTCAGCCCAAAATAGATCGGCTGTATCTCGCATCTCTTCTTCCCAATCAGAGGCAGATAGCGGTCCAGCACGGAAGTGGGCATATCACAGATATTAATAATCTTTTTATCCTCCGGAAATACCCGCTTGGTAGCCTCCGCCACAATGGCGGCCGGATTGGAATAGTTGATAATCCAGGAATCCCCGGAATAGGTACGGATATCCCGGATCAATTCTATCATCTGGGGAACGCTTCTTAAGCCGTAAGCAAGGCCGCCTGCCCCGCAGGTTTCCTGTCCGATACATCCGTAGCGGTAAGGAATCTTCTCATCCTGGTTTCTTAACTCCATCCCCCCTGCCCGGATTTGAACGAAAGCAAAATCTATGTCACGGAAGGCTTCCTCCTTAGAGGTCGTGTAGCCAAATTCCACATCTTCACAGTATTCGGCAAATAAAACCTTTCCAAACTCTCCTACAATTTTCTGTCTTTCCTCCGCGCAGTCATACAGGACGACCTTTCTTAAGGGAAATGATTTCCTGATAATGCAGAGCAGCTCCAACATATCCGGGGTATAGGTGCTGCCTCCCCCGCAGATCACAACTGAATACTTCTTCATTACAGCTCTCCTTTTCCTTTTTTCAAAGAGTCACGCCGGCATTTGACTTTTCACCATTGTATAAGATCTATAAATTGCATTCAACATTCCCTGTCCATTTCGTTATATGTTACATTTTTTGTAACATGTTACATCCCTTTCCCGGCAAAAAAGCAAGAGCACCTCTCTCTGCGCCCTTGCTTCTTATGCCTTTTCCATGTAAATTTTTATTCCTCAAAATCTTTTTCCAAAAGAATTACATTTCCAAACTCATCCATGCGGCTTTTCTTTACCCTTCCGAAAAGCCCCTTCTTTCCGCCCCGGTCAATGGCATCGTCCACCATCTCCTTGACTTCCGCCACATTCACCAGATGATCGCTGGTCTGCCGGGTGCCAATACGGTTGTAGAGTGCCAGAACCGCCATTTCGTCAAGCACACATTCCTGCTCTTTCGCATAAGATTCGCCAAAAGCTACCAGTTCTTTATTGGTAAAGGTAGGAATATCAATGGTCTTGGTGAATTTGGCTCCCAGGCTTTCACAGCGGATAAAAAGCTGCCGGATCTCTTCCTTCTCATCCTCCAGAATCACCAGAAGACCGCCTGTTTTCCGCGTCATGGCATGGGAAAGCTGTACGGCTGTCTCCGTCTTTAAGTTCCCCGCCTTCTCAATAAGCAGCGCACCGCCGCCTAATTTCTGCACCATGGCGGACACGCTCTTTCCGTTCAGGCTGTCTGCCGCCACTTTAGCCATCTTAGCCCCTTTGACCCTTCGCTGCTTCTGGAGAGCCTTCACAATATCGGCCGCCAGGGTGGTCTTGCCCGTGCCTCCTTCCCCTGTAATAACAATGTTGCCCACCAGGGAGTCCTCCCGGCGTTCCTTCCGCATGCGGTCCTCCTCCAGAAGCTCCGCCAGCTGCTGGTTCATCCCCCGGACGGAGGTAAAATAGGCAAACAGCTTCTTCTGCTCCTCGGAAAGCTGTCCCGGAGGAATCGTAGAGATTTCCGCCTCCAGGGCCCGCTCCAGATCTTCCATCATAGGAGACAGGGACTGGGTATCCCGCTTCTTGGGCTGTCTGATATCTTCCGGAGGGCTTTCCTGTTTCTGCGAAGCCTTTACCAGCTTTCCCTCCACCATCCGGGCCTCCAGAATATCCTGGATATCATCCATATCTTCCGGCAGTTCAGCCTCTTCCGCCTGAGCCTGGGCCTCCAGAATCTCCAAAATCTCCGGCAGCTTCTCCGTAGGCTGCTCCCCGGCCCCAAGCCTTGGAGCTGTCCGGGCTTCCTGCTGTGCTTTTTCTGCCTTCCTCTCTTCTCCGGCAGACGCCAGCGGTTCCACATGCACCTTAACCGGCAGCCGGCCTTCAATCTCCTCAATCAGCCGCAGAATCTCTTCCGGAACCGTAGTAACGACCTCCGTATTCAAATCAGGAAGCTGTCCCGTAGCCCGCAGATACTCCCGCTCCTTCCGGCGCTCCTCATCCCGCAGGGCAGCTTCCGCTATGGCGGCCTCCGTCTCCCGCTTTTTCTCCTCCCAGCCGCTTAAAATATCCGCAATGGTCATCTGGCCGGTAATCTGGCGCTCGATGACACTCTCATTCATATTAAAGGTGAGCTGCCCGCTCTCGTCCTGTCCCAGGAATTTGGGCAACTTCAAGGTATCCATTACCAGGGAGGCTTCCGGGCGCGGCGCCTCCTGTACCTCTACGGCTTCCCACCTCTTTGGCTCTCTCACCGGTTCCGCCTGTTTCTCTTCCGGTTCCGGAACCTCTTCTTCCGGCTCTTCCTCCAACTCTTCCTCCGATGCTTCCTCCTGCTCCATATCCTGCCGGCCGGAAAGAGGAATCTCCTCCTGGGTATTTGGTTCTTCCTCCCGGATAAAATCGTGAAGGCTTTCTGCCAAGGCAGCCTGAAGATTGGAGGTGTTAAATTCATCCATATTGACAGGTTTCACCTGGATCTCCTGGGCTTTCGTGTGATCAGCCATCTGACGGTATTTCTCCTCCTGGGAAGCCGTCAAAGGCTGTATGCGCATCTTTAGCTCCATGGCTTTGACCACGTATTCCCCTTCGCTGAACCAGAGGATCAAGTCGTCGCACTCCTCCACGCATTTGGAGAGCATTCCTTCTTTATAGTAAAGGGTTGCCAGCTCGTATGCCCACTGTTCCTGATATTCCCTGCTCTTATATTCCTCCAAAATTGCAATCTGATCTTCTACCGCGGATCCCCGGCCCCGGTAAATCTTATACTTCAAAACATACCGTCCCAGATCGTGAGGCGCAGCTTTAATGAACTCCTTGTACAGCTCCACCGCCTCGTCGAAATCCCCCATCTTAACGGCCACTTCTACCATCTTATAAACAATCATGCGGCCGATGGGAGAGCAGTCATAGGCCATATTCAGAATCTCATAGCTGTCTTCGTACCGCTCCAGGTTCTCGTATACCTCTGCCACTTCCATCAGAAGCTCCACATCATGAACCTTTCTCCAGTCAATGGAGTCTGCGATTTTGGCTGCCGGCTTGTACTCTTTATGTTCTAACAGCTTCTCAAGCTGTTCAGTCTTTATCTGAAACTCATATTTATCCAACGATTCCACCTCTGTTATTCTGTAAAACCACTATATTTTGTTGAATTTTCTGATGTTTTGTCAAAATATGCTATAATTAGTTCTAGTGTATCACAGGGTGGAACCCTTGTCAAAATCTTTTCTTTTACCAAAATCCACCTTATCCTCAATGAACAAGCAAAGTTCCGATCTGGTATACGGCTGTGGCCATCACCCAGGCTACGGCCAGCTGGAACAGTGCGCCGAAAGCCGTCCATTTCAGGGAATTTGTCTCTTTCCGTATGGTTGCCACCGCCGCCATGCAAGGTGTATACAAAAGGCAGAAAGTCATCAGCGCATAGGCGTTGACTGCCGTAAATCCAAGGGCACCAAGAGCTGCCGACATACCTGCCATCCCCGCCGCCGAAGTCACATTGGTAATCCCAAACAGGACGCTCATGCTGGATACCACCACTTCCTTAGCTGCCAGCCCGGCAATCAAGGCAACCACTACCTGCCAGTAACCCAGACCTGCAGGCCTCATAAGAGGCGCCGCCACACGGCCGGCCATAGCCCCGAAACTCCGGGACATATCCGTCACCATCCCGGAGGGTCCGAAATTCAATATCACCCAGATTATAATGGAAGCGGCAAAGATGGTGGTCCCCGCCTTCCGCAGGTAATCCTCCACTTTCTCCCAGGTATAGATGGCAATGCTGTGCAGATTGGGCGACTTGTATTCCGGCAGCTCAATCAGCAGGGTATTGATCTCTTTCTTTTTCGTAAACAGGTTCATAACCAGCGCCACCGCAATGGCCGTGACAATCCCCAGCAGATACATGGAGTAGGCGGCCAGCATGGCCTTTTCCCCAAAGAACATACCGGAAAACAGCACATAAACAGGAAGCCTGGCGCTGCAGGACATAAAAGGCGTGATTAAAATGGTTTTCAGGCGGTCCCTGGGATCTTCCAGGGCGCGGGATGCCATCACTGCTGGCACCGTGCAGCCAAAGCCCAGAAGCATGGGGATAAAAGCCCGTCCGGAAAGACCGATTTTTCCCATAATTCCGTCCATCACATAGGCCACCCTGGCCATGTAACCGCTGTCCTCCAAAAATGCCAGGGCCAGAAACAGGATAAAAATATTGGGAAGAAAGGTGAGGATTCCGCCCACCCCGGCGATAATTCCGTCTACTACCAGAGAGCGCAGCACGCCGCTCACCCCCGCGTATTCCAGAAAGTTAAGAACTGCCGCCGTCACATAATCCAGGCCTCCCTCCATATACCCTTTCAGCCAGTCACCGATGGTAAAGGTCAGGAAAAATACAAGAGCCATAATTCCCAGAAAAATAGGCACGCCCCAGATCCGGTTGGTCAGTACAGCGTCAATCCGGTCCGTGGCCTCCGATTTCCGGGCCTTTCCCACCAGGCATTCCTCAATAATTTCCTCAATAAAATCATATTTCTGGCTGATAATCTCCGTCTCATAGCTGTGATCCACAATGCCGTCCAGATCCAGGGGATAGGCTTTGCGGATTTCCTCGTCCCACTCCAGGTATTTCAGGGCATGCCAGCGCATATTGGGAAGCTCCCCGTACTGCTCCTTCAACAGATCGGAAATCACATCAATCTTGTCCTCTATCTCGTCACTGTATACCATCACAATGTCTTTGTGATGATCATGCCTGTGGTGGCTCTCCTTTTCGTGGTGGTGCTCCAGATTCCCGTCCGACTTCCGATCCTTGTGATGGAGAACGGCGTGCATCAGAATCTCCAGCCCCTGCTTTGTCCTGGCACTCACCGGAATACAGGGAATTCCCAACATCTCCGGCAGGCGGTGGAAATCCATATCCATGCCCCGCTCTTCCACAATATCCATCATATTCAAAGCCAGAATCACCGGCTTCCCAAGCTCAATAAGCTGCAGGGTCAGATACAGGTTCCGTTCCAGGGAGGAAGCATCCGCCACGTCAATGACCAGATCTACCTCCTCCCCCATAATATACCCTCTGGAGACCTTCTCCTCCATGGTATAGGAAGTCAGGCTGTAAATTCCCGGCAAATCCACCAGGCGCATGGTTTCCCCCTGGAACCGGTAAGTGCCTTCTTTCTTTTCCACCGTCACTCCCGGCCAGTTGGCTACTTTCAGCTTCGCCCCGGTATAATCATTAAACAGTGTAGTCTTTCCGCAGTTGGGATTCCCCACAAATGCCACATGAATTTCACTGCTCATCTCCATCCTCCCCAATCACAATCCCCTCTGCAATCTGCCTTCCCACCGCAAACCGGGTCCCCCGGACTTTTAAAATCACGGAGCCGCTCTTTTTGTTATTGAGTACGGCGATGCTGGTCCCTTTTGTCATTCCCAGCATCTGCAGTCGGCGTTTTACTTTATCTTCCAGGCAGATGTCCCGTACCCGGTACGCCTGCCCGATTTTTCCTTCCCGTAATGTCATTCTGGTTCCTCCGTCTCTGTCGTTCTTATCTAACGATAGCACTTCACAAAAAAAGCGTCAATAGTAAATGATAATAACTATCATTAACTATTGACGCATTTTTTCTACACACCTGTTATATATCCAGAATCTTGCTGGCTGCAATCGCAAGGGAACCGTCTCCAATATGACAGGAAACACTCAAAGACAGGGGATCCACAAAATCAACCTTATAGCCCGGAAAAGCTGCTTCTACCTCCTCCCGGAACTTCCACGCCTCCGCTTCATTATTGGTATGGGCAATATCAAGCCCCACCTGATGGGCATCCACGCCGCCGAACCGGGTCTCCATATCGCTGCGGATGGCGTCAATCATAATCTGTTTCGCCTGGTGCATGGTCCTGGCCTTGGAGAAGGTATCCAGCTTATCCCCCTGGATGGTCAGCACCGGTTTTATGCGCAGCATGGTTCCGATAGCCGCCACTGCAGGGGTAAGGCGTCCGCCTTTTTTCAGATATTTCAGCGTGGCCACCGTAATGTAAATGCTGGACTCCAGCTTGGTCTCTTCCAGGACTTTCCGGATCTGGGCCGCATCCTTTCCGCAAGCTTTCAAGCGCACCGCATCTTCCACGGACTTCCGCTGGGTAATGGAAATCCGCTGGTTATTCACCACCTGCACCCTGCCGTCAAAATCCTGGGCCAGGGCAATGGCCGTCTGGCAGGAGCCGGATAAGCCGCTTGACATGGGAATATGCACCACCTCGTCATACTCCTCCAAAAGTCCTTTCCAGAGTTTTATCAGAGACTCCGGAGAGGGCTGGGACGTAGCTATATCCGCATTGCCTTTCAATTTCTCATAAAATTCTGCCTGGGTCAGGCTGATATCTTCAAAATATTCTTTTCCGTCAATGGTAAAGGGCATGGGAAGTACGGAAATCCCCATTTTCCCTGCTTCTTTCTGAGTAATGCCGCTGTTACTGTCTGTCACAATGGCTACTTTGCTCAAAGTTCATCCCTCCTCACTTTTATTCCGCTATTCATACGGAACTTAGTATAACAGTTCGGAAGGCAAAAGACAAGGGCTGTCTTTACTTTTTCATTTTGGGCTGGAAAATCAGGCTTGCCAGATAGCCAAAGATCAGGGCCGCACTGATCCCCACCGCACTGGAGGTAAACCCGCCCATAAAGATTCCCAGAAATCCCTCCGTCTCCACGGCCTCTTTTACACCTTTCCACAGCAGGTTCCCGAAGCCCAGAAGAGGCACGGAAGCTCCTGCCCCCGCAAACTCCTGGAAAGGCCCGTAAAGGCCGGCCGCTCCCAGAACCGCTCCGGAACAGACGAGAAGAACCATAATCCGTCCAGGCATCAGCTTGGTCTTTTCCATCAAAATCTGCACCAGAGCGCAGATGAGTCCTCCTATTAAAAATGCTTTCACAAAATCCATCTCAGATTATCCGCTCCTCTCTCAACAGTGTTCTATCACAAGGGCATGGGCAATGCCCGGCACGCTCTGGCCTTCGTTGAAGCTAACCGTAGAAAGCAGCGCTCCCGTGGGAACAAAAAGCACCCGCTTCCACTGTCCCGCTTCAATCTTCGGCAGAATATGTGCCGCCAAGGTTACTGCCGAACAGCCGCAGCCGCTTCCTCCCGCATGGGTATCCTGGGCCTGGGCATCGTAGATGAGCATTCCGCAGTCCAGATGCCTTCCGCTCAAGTCATAGCCCCGCTCTCTGGCCAAATCTATCAAGATGGCTTGTCCCACGCTTCCCAGATCCCCTGTAATGACCGCGTCGTAATCCGAAGGTTTCCGTCCGAAATCCTCCAAATGGCTGCAGATGGTATCACAGGCTGCAGGAGCCATACAGGCTCCCATATTCAAAGAGTCTTTCACTCCATAGTCCACCACTTTTCCGGGAGTGGCTCCTGAAATCCGGGCTTTTCCGCCTGTGGGGGCAAGGACAAAGGCTCCGCTTCCGGTGACGGTCCAGGTAGCCGCAAGGGGACGCTGGCCGCCGTACTCCAAGGGAAAGCGAAACTGTTTCTCCGCACTTCCGAAATGGCTGGAGGTCAGCGCCATAACGCTTTCCGAATAGCCGCCCTGCACGGTCATGGCCGCCAGCATCAGGGCTTCACCGATGGTAGAGCAGGCTCCATAGAGGCCAAAGAGGGGAATCTGAAGATCCATCAGGCCAAAGGAGGTGGCAATAAGCTGTCCCAGCAAATCCCCGGCAAAAAGATAGCGGACAGGAGAACATCCAGGCCCGGCCTTCTCCACGGCCAGCATAGCCGCCTGTTTCTGCAGGGCGCTCTCTGCCTCTTCCCAGGTATCCTGCCCCAGCATAGGGTCCTCCTCTACCCGGTCAAACAGCTTCCCCAAGGGGCCCTCCCCCTCTTTCTTTCCCACAATGGAAGCTGCGCTCACAATGTGGGGAGCTTTCTGAAACTGAATGCTCTGTTTTCCTACAATCGTCTCCACGTCTCTCTCCGTCCTTCCTGATTTCCTTTTTCTTATTTACACAACTCCTGTCATTTTCAGCACCCAGTAAACCAATCCCAGCAGCCAGCTGGTAAAAATACCGTACAGAATCACCGGCCCGGCAATGGTGAAAATCTTGCAGCCAATTCCAAAGACCTGTCCCTCTTTCTGATACTCGATTGCAGGAGCCGCCACGCTGTTGGCAAACCCGGTAATGGGAACCAGGGCGCCTGCCCCGCCCCATTTGGCAATGCTGGGGAAAATATTTAAGCCCGTGAGAAAGACGCTTAACAAAACCAGAAGCATAGAACACCAGGATCCTGCCGTTTTCTGATCAAGTCCCAGGCTTTTGGCATAATTTAAGAATACCTGTCCCAGACAGCAGATGATCCCGCCCACCAGGAAAGCCTTTCCCATCTGGGCTCCCAGGCTGTGGGTAGGTGTCACCTGTTTCACATACTCGTTATACTTCTGTTTCTTTTCCTCATCGGCCATCTCTTTGATTGTCTCTGTCTCTTTCATACCTGTCCGCCTTTCTCTTTACCACCGGTAATAATAATAGATAAGGGACCCTACGGTCCTTCCCACTGCCATGCTGGCTATCAGCACTTCCATTCCCCTGCGGAGATCAATTCTGCGGGTGAAAATGGGAACAATATTCACAATCTCCGTCAGGGCCATGGCCCAGGCGCCCACAAAGATTCCGGAAAAGATTCCGAAAAGCCCTGCCCCTGCGCTTCCCAGGGGAAGCACAATCTGGTAAACGCTTAAGAGATTTCCCAGGATTCCCCCTGCCGCCACCGCGTCCTCATACCAGAAAATATATTTTGCCGTATGGGTCTGATCCGCAAATTCCGCCACCAGGCCCAGAGCAATGATCAGGGCAAAAAGTCCCCCCGCCACCCCCAGGCCGCAGCTCAACCCCACCACGGCCATCAAAATCTGTTTCATCCACATGGGCTTTCTCCTTCTCAGGTTTCCTTCTTATGGCTTCCGTTTCTGCTGGCCGTATTAATAAGGGTTGTGTTTACGTCATCCTCATAAAGCCGCATTTCCACCTCAATAGGCGTAGGCTCCTTGGTCAGCCGCCTTCCGCCGATATGGTTGAAAAACGCAATGATTCCCGCAGACAGCCCCAGGGAATAGGTCAGCTCCAGAATGGTAAACCCGTCCGACTCCTGTCCTGTGAGAAGGGTATAGAACTGCCCGAAAAGATCCACTGTGGACACATCATTATTAAAAGCCATAATGGAAAAAGCGGAACCAAAAAAACAAATCAGGCAGACCACCGCCACTTTCAAAAAACAAATGACCGGATTTTCCTTAGGTTTTGTAGAATATTCCACAATAAAATCCTGCTCTCCCATGTTCTGAATCTCCAGGGAAGGATATATTCCCTGAATCTTTTCCACGACATCCAGAATGGAACATACATGCCGGGCCGCACAGGAATGGGAACCCTTTTTCACATTTTCAAATGTATAAAGCTTTTCGGTTTTCAACCGGTTGACAATAGCCGGATCCGCACACTGCATCTCTCCGGCTTCTCCTAAGGTGATAGTCCGGTTGTAAGTGCGGATATTTTTTTCAAATTTCAGATACAGGATTTCACTCATGCTGCCAGATGCTCCGGTACATCGCTCTCCGTCTCCCATACCAAAGTCCCGTCCTTAAAAGTCTTCTCCTGGTTTCCCGTATACACATAATAGAAAATCCCGAATGCCACTGCCGCAAGGACAATGGAAATCAGCCAGGCCCTGTATTTCGCACGGTTCATAATCATTCCTCCTGCTCTTAGGTTCTTTATGCGTAGTTTGTCCCGGCCTGTCCAAAATATACATTCTTTCATTTTTACATTCGTTTCTTTAATGCCGCCAGAATCTTCTTCTCCATCCGCGAAATCTGCACCTGGGACATGCCAAGCTGCTCCGCCACCTGGGTCTGGGTTTGATCGCAGAAAAAGCGCAGCGTAATAATCTGCCGTTCTTTGGGTTCCAGGCTGTTTAAAAGCTGTTCCAGAAGCAGCCGGCGCAGAAGCGTTTCCTGCTCATCCTTTCCCTGTTCCACCTTGTCCATAAGGCTCAAACCTTCTCCATCCCCCTGGTAGACAATTTTCTGAAGAGATTCTACCTCCACGCTGCTGTCCATGGCTTGTACCAGTTCCTCTGCCTCCACGCCCAGGAGGCGGGCCAGTTCCTCCACACCCGGTTCTTCTCCCCGCTCCATCATAATCTGTTCCCGCAGCCGCGCCGCCTTCCCTGCCAGCTCCTTTAAAGAACGGCTTACTTTAATCATGCTGTCATCCCGCAGAAACCGCTTGATTTCTCCTGCAATCATAGGAACCGCATAGGTAGAGAACCGGACACCAAAGCTTAAGTCAAAGCGGTCCACCGCTTTCACCAGCCCGATAGCGCCTATCTGGAACAAATCCTCTGCTTCCACGCCGCGCCCCAGAAAACGCTTGACTACATGGTGAATCAGCCCCATATTTTCCTTTACCAGCTCTTCCCGGGCCGTTTTATCTCCTTCCTGTGACCGGTAAATCAACTCCTCCGTCCGATCCATATTTACTCCCCGGATTTTCGGATCTTTTTCTTCATCAAAACAGTGGTCCCCTCTCCCGGACTGGACTGAACCTGTACTTCGTCCATAAACGCTTCCATAAACAGAAAACCCATGCCGGAGCGCTCCAGTTCCGGCCTGGAAGTGTATAAAGGCTCCATGGCTTTCTCAATGTCCTGAATTCCCACACCCTGATCCGTTATCCGCAGCTCCAGCATCTCCCCCTCAATCTGTCCGAAGATCGTAATGGTATGTACCTCTCCCTCATAACCGTGTATAATTGCGTTGGTGACAGCTTCGGATACGGCCGTCTTCACATCCGCCACCTCATCAATGCTGGGATTCATGCGGCTCATAAATGCCGCCACCGTCACCCTCGCAAAAGCTTCATTTTCGGAAATACTGTCAAATTCTACTTTCATGGTAGTTTTCATTTTTCTCTTCCTCCCTCTGACAATTCTACAGGTATAATTTTCGCCACCCCCGACAGGGTCAGAATCCTTGCCACCTGGGCCTGCACCCGGACCGCCCGGACCCTTCCTCCCAGAGCACGTATCATCTTATAGCGCCCCATAAGCATTCCAATCCCGGAACTGTCACAGAATGTGGTATCTGCAAAATCAAAAATAACCTCCCGGATGTCTTCCCTCTGAATCCTGCGATCCGCCTCCCGGCAGATAACCTCCGCACTGTGGTGATCCAACTCCCCCGGAACCCGGATCCACAGTATATGGTCCGCCATTTTCAGTCTTGTCTCCATCTTCCAATGCCTCCTTTTCTTTCCTTTTGCGCAATTTTTCACAATATAAAGGGACATACCAAAATGGTATGTCCCTTATCTCAGGGTTTCTCTCTTGTTTTTCTCTCTTTTCTCTGCCCTTTCGTGTACAAGGGCATGGTTACGTGGGCTGCTGGGGATCCGTCTGCTGCGGATCCTGGGGCTGGTTCTGCTCCGGCTGCTGGGGCTGGACCGGCTGTTGCTGCTGCTGTTCTACCGCCGGCTGGCCCAGACGGGTCAATGCCTGATTGCAGTAATTCGCCCGCACGGTTCCCGGATAAGTTTCCGCAAACCTGCGGAACAGCGGTATGGCCTTTTCCGTATCCTCACTGCTCTCGTATGCCCGGGCCAGGTAATAGACTGCATAACCGTCCTGGTACATTTCTTCTATATCCACTACCCGCTGGAGATTTTCCACTGCTTCAGCCCAGTTTCCGGCATTATATGCCGCTTCCCCTGCGTCGTACCAGCCTTTGATCTCTTCTGCATGCACCGTCCGGTAGACCTCATGATAGAGAGACATAGCTCCCTCCGAGAGCTCCTGGGTATCCACTTCATCCAGGGCCGCTAAGGCCGCCTCTGTATTCTCTCCCCGGAAGGCATTATAGGCCTCAATCAGCTTCTCATAACTGCCTCCTGTCTCGGGCTCCGCCTCTTTCTCCGCCAAAGCTGCCTGAAGCTCCTCTACCTGCTTCTGCATGCCGTTCAGCTCCGTCTGCTTGGCAGATACCTCGTCACTGTATGCAATAATCTGCTGATTGGTCTCACTGCGGATGGAACGGACCTTCGCAGGCACCACCAGAAACCACATGAGAGCCACGCCCACCACCAAGCCGATAAGCAGATTCAGAACTACGTTCATCCCGGTAGTATCTTTATAGGTAGCCGGCATAATAATCGTCTCGTTGCCGCTGGTGTAGGAAATAATATCGGAGTTTTTATTCTCTCTGGTCTCCTTCCCCGTCTTTTCTTTGGGATTGATGGATTTTCCGGTGAGATGCTCCAGCTCATCCTGGTAATGGAGAGACAGACTGTCCGTCTTATCAATGGCCAGCGCCCTGCGGAGCTCCCTTCCCGCCCGCTCGTACTCCTCCGTCTGAATGTAGAGCAGTGCCAGAAGCTGATGGCCTTTCACCAGTTTCGGATTCATGGAAAGCACTTTCTTCAGCTGGATAATGGCCAAATCTTCGCTCCCCTGCTGGCAGTAGAGAAGGGACTGGTTGTATTTCTTAATGGTCTGATTGATAGCCGCCCACCGGGAAGGATTTTCCTGAATGGCACGGATATACTCATCTGCAATATTTTTGTCCGGTTCCAGGCTCTTGCTGATAATCCACTCCGTGAGAGCCAGTACAACCTCCCCCACCTCAAAGTAAACCAGGCCCAGAAGATTCCTGGCCTGAATATGGTTCTTATTCAGCCTCAGGCTGTAACGCAGATCCTGCATGGCACCGGACAGATTCCTGGCCTTCGCCTTCTCCAGTCCCATATTGTAGTAGGTGTTGGAGAGCCGGAACAGCCTGTTATAGATCCGGATATCCGTCCCGCAGGCGCTGCAGTAGCCGGGATCCGTCAATGTCGCTCCACATCTGATACAAAGCATAAGGTCCTCCACTTTCTAACGGCTGCCGCCCTTCATCTCTCCCAGCATCTCCTGAATCAGATCTGCGATATCTTTCGGCTTATTGTTATATACATTTTCTTCTACCTGCTCGGCTTCCAGGCTAGGATGGAACTTCTTTAATTCTTCCTCAAAATCAATCATGTGACATCCTCCTCAAAATGCTTTTGATGCTGCCTGCCAGGTACAGGGACCCCACGCAAAACAGGATTCCGTCCCCCTTTTCCTTAAGGGCCGCTTCAAAGGCCTCCTCCGCATCTTTGTATGCCGCCGTATCAGCCACTCCCGCCTGCCGGAACAGTTCTGCGGATTTCTGTGCGTCTACCCTGCGATAGCCGCCCACCTCCGTGACAATCACCCGCTTAAGGCAAAGTTCCCTGCAGATTGTGCCTATCATGCGGGGATAATCCTTATCATCTACTGCGGCAAAAAGCAGCGTAACCGGATAGTCTTTCTCCAAACGCTTTGCCGTCTTTACAAACTCCTCTACGCCCGCCTCATTGTGGGCACCGTCTACAATGACACCCGGCAGTACCGTCTCCATCCTGCCCTGCCATCGCATGGCGTCAATTCCCTGCCGGATGACATCATCCTTAAATTCCATTCCCCGGTCCAGCACTTTGATAGCGGTCACAGCCTCCGCCGCATTCATCACCTGGTATTCCGCCACGCTGGATATAGAGAGCTCAATATAATCATAATACCCAGAATTAATGGAAAAATCAATATGTTTATCCGTCATAGATGAAATTTTATACATCTCCGGCCCAAGGCCCAAGGCCGGAGCATGGAGTGCTTTTGCCCTTTTGCGGATCACTGCCGCCGCTTCCGGATTGGAGGCATCGTAAACCACCGGAACCCCCTCTTTCAGAATCCCGGCTTTCTCCCCTGCAATCTCTGCAACGGTATTCCCCAGGTATTCCGTATGATCCAGGCTGATAGAGGTAATCACCGTCACAAGGGGGTGCTCTACCGCATTGGTGGCGTCCAAGCGCCCTCCAAGCCCCGTCTCCAGCACCAGATACTCCACGCCTGCCCGTTCAAAAAGCACCATTCCGATGAGAAACAGGATCTCAAAATAGGTAGGGTGGGCATAACCCTGTTCTTCTATCTCCCGGATACAATCCATCACCCGGTGAAACGCCTCCAGGAACTGCTCATCTTTTACCTGTTCCTCATCCACCACAAAACGCTCATTGATGTCCACCAGATGGGGGGAGGTAAAGAGCCCCGTATGCTTTCCGGCCGCTCTCAGAATAGAGGCCAGAAAGGAACATACGGACCCTTTGCCATTGGTTCCCGCCACATGGAGGATCTTCATCTTCTCCTGAGGATTTCCAAGACAGCGCAGGATAGCTTTTGTGTTCTCCAGTGTGTTTTTCTTTGTAAACTTAGGTGTCTCTTCAATATAATTTACTGCTTCCCGGTATGTCATCATCGCCCCTGGCTCCCGCTTTTATTTGGAAAGGGCCCCTAGGCGCTCCCGCACCTGGGCCATCATCTGACTGTATTTCTCAAGCTTTTCCTTCTCTTCCTCAATCTTACTCTGGGGAGCCTTGCTTAAAAATTTCTCATTGTTCAGCATGCCCTTCACCCGTTTGAGCTCTCCTGTAAGGCGGGCTTCTTCTTTCTTCAGGCGCTCCAGCTCTTTATCCAGATCCACCAAATCCGCAAAGGGCATATAAATAGCCGCATCCGCCGTCACAGCCGACACCGCATCGCTGCCGATTCCCGTCTTATCCGGCTGAATCACTACTTCGCTGGCATATGCCAGGGTCCGGAAGAAAACTTTCCCCCGTTCAAAAATTTCCCGGATCTCTTCCTTCTCCGCCACCACAATGACGGCCGCCTTCTTGCTGGGAGGAACGTTCATGCCGGAACGGACATTCCGGATTCCCCGGACCGCTTCTTTGATCCGTTCTACTGCCGCTTCATCCCCCGCGAAATCCCAGGCTTCCCGGTATTTGGGCCAGCTGGAGATCATAATCGATTCCTCTCCTGTGAGATTACAGAAAATCTCCTCAGTGATAAAAGGCATAAAGGGATGCAGAAGCTTCAGGGCATTGGCCAGTACGGACTTCAGGGTCCACAGCGCCGCCGCTTTGGTGCTGTCGTCCTCCTGATACAGCCGGGGCTTTACCATCTCGATATACCAGTCGCAGAACTCCTCCCAGATAAAGTCATAAAGCTTCTGCACCGCAATGCCCAGCTCAAACTTGTCCATATTGGCTGTCACCTCTCTGGCCAGGGTATTGGCCTTGGACAGAATCCATTTGTCTGCACTGGTCAGCTCATCCAAGGCAGGCTCTCCGGGAACCTGGGCCTTCTCCATATTCATCAGGATAAACCGGGAAGCGTTCCAAATCTTATTGGCAAAATTCCGGCTTGCCTCCACCCGTTCCATATAAAAACGCATATCATTCCCCGGAGCATTTCCCGTCACCAAGGTGAACCGCAGGGCGTCCGCTCCGTACTGATCGATGATCTCCAAAGGATCGATGCCGTTACCCAGGGACTTGCTCATCTTTCTTCCCAGGGAATCCCGCACCAGCCCGTGAATCAGCACATGATGGAAGGGAGATTTTCCCGTCTGCTCATAACCGGAAAATACCATCCGGATCACCCAGAAGAAAATAATATCATAGCCGGTGACAAGCACATCCGTGGGATAGAAATAGTCCAGATCTTCACTCTTCTTTGGCCATCCAAGGGTGGAGAAGGGCCAAAGAGCGGAGGAGAACCAGGTGTCCAGAGTGTCCGGATCCTGGGTAAAATGCGTCCCGCTGCATTTGGGGCAGACTGCCGGCTCCTTGCGGGCCACCACAATCTCTCCGCAGTCATCACAGTAATACGCCGGAATCCGGTGTCCCCACCAGAGCTGCCGGGAAATGCACCAGTCACGGATATTCTCCAGCCAGTGAAGATAAATCTTGTCAAACCGCTCCGGCACAAAAGTCAGTTCCTCGTTTTTCACCGCCTCAATCGCCGGCTTGGCCATCTCTTCCATCTTTACAAACCATTGCTGCTTAATCATGGGCTCTACCGTAGTCCCGCAGCGATCGTGGGTTCCCACATTGTGGGAGTGATCCGCCACTTTCACCAGAAGCCCCTGCTCCTTCAATTCCTCCACCATCAGCTTCCTGGCTTCATAACGGTCCATGCCTGCATACTTTCCGCCGTTTTCATTGATGGTGGCATCGTCATTTAGAATATTGATCTCCGGCAGATTATGCCTTCTTCCCACTTCAAAGTCATTGGGGTCATGGGCCGGGGTAATTTTCACCACGCCGGTTCCAAACTCCATATCCACATAGGAATCCGCAATCACCGGAATCTCCCGGCCCACCAGGGGCAGAATTACCGTTTTACCGATAATGTCCCGGTACCGCTCGTCCTCGGGATTTACGGCCAGAGCCGTATCCCCCAGCATGGTTTCCGGCCGGGTAGTGGCAATCTCCACAAACCTGTCACTGTCCTTGATGGGATAGTTGATATGCCAGAAATGGCCTGCCTGCTCTTCATGCTCTACCTCCGCATCGGAAATGGAGGTTTTGCACACGGGACACCAGTTGATAATCCGTGAGCCTTTATAAATATATCCCTTCTCGTAGAGACGGATAAACACTTCCAGAACCGCCTCTGAGCAACCCTCATCCATGGTAAACCGTTCCCTGTCCCAGTCACAGGAAGAACCCAGCTTTTTCAGCTGGTTGATGATGGCCCCGCCGTACTCTTCTTTCCACTGCCAGGCACGCTTCAGGAAACCCTCTCTTCCCAGCTCCTTCTTGTCGATGCCCTCTGCCTTCAGCTGGTTGGTCACCTTCACCTCCGTGGAGATAGAAGCGTGATCCGTACCCGGAATCCACAAAGCATTGTATCCCTGCATCCTCTTATAGCGGATCAGGATATCCTGCAGGGTTTCGTCCAGGGCATGTCCCATATGCAGCTTCCCCGTTACATTGGGGGGCGGAATCACAATGGTAAAGGGCTTTTTGCTCCGATCTGCTTCTGCATGGAAATATTTCTTCTCCAGCCATTTTCCGTAAATCCGGTCTTCCATCCCCTTAGGGTCATAAGTCTTTGCCAGTTCTTTCATTCGTATCCTTCCTCCTTTAAATTTAACAAACGCCCTTTCATTACTGAAAGGGCGTTCAATACGCGGTACCACCTGTCTTATATGCAGCCAAAGCCGCATACATCTCAAAAACCTTTAACGCAGGTCAGGCGTGGACAGCTACTTGTTCTTCACCGCCCCGGCTCCGAAGCCACCCCCACAGCCGCTTTCCCAAGGAGCCTTTCAGCCTGTGAACTCCTCTCTCTGGCAGACGCATCTTCTGTGTACCCTCTTCTTCTCAGCCTTTTTATTTTTAACTATGCCTAACATAACAGGCTTTTCACCATTTGTCAAGAAGTTCTCCGCTTCTACTCTCCTTCTTCCCCTTCTTTGCGTATGGTATACTCGTCGAAAATTGTCCAGCTGTCCACTTCGTAGGCCGTAATGTGCATTTCCGTATCCGTCACATCGATCTTGACGGCTGTTGGAACCTGGTTCTCTCCCACAACCACCAGGGGATCCGCAAGGGCAGGCAGCCCGTACATGCAGCCGCTGGCAGTCCCGGCCGTCACAAACATGACGCCTTCGGGATTCACGGCCGTACTGCCGGAGGCATAGTCATAATCCCTGTAGATATCCCCATTCTTTGCCACAAAAGCCGAGCGGGAATACACATGATCGTGGCCTGCCAGAATCAGGTCAAAATCAAAGTTTTTACCCATTCTGATCATCGACTTCGTAATTCCACTGTTGATCTTCTCCCGGTTATGCTCTACACCGCTGTAAGCGGGATAATGCTGGATCAGAACCCGCCACGTCACCTCCGGATGGGCTGCAATAAACCTATCCACTTCTTCCTCATGTTCGTTGATAAACTGCTGGGTACTGCTGTTCAGCACCACAAACAGGGTGTTCTTGCGGACGAACCAGTAGTCCCCGTCCTGGTCAAACTTGCTCATTCCATAAGCCTCGGAACGGTTGGGGACATTGAAATGTTCATAGAAATACGGCCCCACTGGAAAGCCCTTCTCTTCGGCCCCCTCTTCCGTAGCTATGTCATGATTGCCCACTACAGGAACCAGGGGAATCTGATACAGCCCCAGATGGTTCAAAAATCCGTCATACTGTCCGGCGTCTCCAAATTCCGCCACCTGATCGCCGCCATGGATCATAAACATAGCTTCCGGCACATACTTTGCCAGCCTTGTGACCACCTTGTCCCAGGTGTCAACAGTTACCTCCATAGGATCCTTCTCCGACTGCCCAATCTGTGCATCGGAGACAAAGAGAAAAGTAAAATCATTTCCTTCGGTTTTAGGAATCTGATACTCGTATTCCGGAGACCATCCGCCGCTGTCATTGCCTACCCGGTAGGTATAAGCCACTCCGGGCTCCAAGTCCGTCACTTCCGCCTTGTTTACATAATACCCCTGCATAGTAGAGGAAGGCTGGCACTGCGCATCAACGGTCCGGGATTCCTGGGTCTCTGCATTATTCCAGACCACCTTTCCCGGCTGGCCGTCCGGGGACATCCAATTAAACCGGACTTCCGCCGCTGTGGTTCCCGCCTGCATAGTCAGGCATTTAATCGGTGTTGTCTCCAAAAGGGGCTTGCTGGTATAATCCGTTACAAATGCTTCCCGTTCCCTGGCCGCCCTCTCTTCCTCACTCTCATCTGCCGGAGGCTCCATGGGTTCCTCCGGTTGTTCCGCCTGCTGCGGCTCCTGCACCTTTGGCTCTTCGGCAGGTTCCGGAAGCTCTGCCTGCACCGCAGCAGGGGCCTCCTTCTTCTGTCCCTTTACTTTCAGGGTCCAGGCTGTGGCTGCTACCAGTACCAGCAGCACAGCTGAAGTAAAAATGGCCCGCCCGCCGGCTTTTCTTTTTTTCATAATCATTCTCCTCTTTTCCAGGCCTCCCCCAAGATACCTCTTATCCGGGCTCGTCCTCTCAGGGTTCTATTCTACTAGTATATTCCTGAAAAAGCAAGGAAATCACCGATTCTTAAGAAAACCGCAATAAATTTTCGGAAACTTTAAGATTTATCTGGTCCGGACCTATTTCAGCTGATTCAGCAGGCCCTTTTGGAGAAACGTCTTCATCCATTTGGGATCCACATCCCGGATATGCTCTCCCGCCTCCAGAAACATCACAAAGGCCGCCAGGCTGGAAAGCGCCGTCAGGCAGGCGGCAGCCACCGGAATTTCCTCCCGGATCTCGCCCCGTTCCTTCCCCTCCTGGCACAGTTCTCCCAAAACCATAACAGGACGGCAGGGAAAATCCTTGTGTTTCTGAAATTCCTCCAACAGGGAACCGCTGATCTCCGTTTTCTGGGTTGTCAGGCGGAGTACCCGCATAAAGGATTTCTGCTCCCGGAACCGCCGTTCAATCCAGTCGAAGGCATACTCCATCTTGGCTCCAAAGCCGTCAATCTGCCTTAATTTTTCTTTCTCCGTTCCTACTTCCCGCTCCAGATCATAAAACAGGGCGCCTACAATGATTTCTTCCCGGCTTTTGAAATAGTCATAGGCCGTCCCTTTCCCGATTCCGGCTTTGCGGGTAATCTCCGACACTTTAATATTATTGATATCCGCCCCCTCATCCAGAAGCTCCAGCACCGCCCGGTACAGAGCCCGGACCTTGGGTCTCAGCTCTTCCATCTCACCCCACCTCCCCGGTTCTCTTTCTGCGAATCAGAAGGGAATAGATGCAGGGAATGACAAACAAGGTCAGAAGGGTGCCATACAAAAGGCCGCCAATGGTAACAATAGCCATGGGCTGTACCATATCCGCGCCCATTCCCACTCCTGCACCCATAGTGGACAGGCCCAGGATCGTGGTCAGCGCCGTCATAAGGATAGGACGCATACGAGTCTTTCCCGCCTCCACCAGAGCCTCCTTTTTCTCCATGCCCCGGTCGCAGAGCTGGTTTGTATAATCAATCAGCACAATGCCGTTATTTACAATAATACCGGACAGCATAACAAAGCCAATCATGGCAATGACACTGAACTCACTCCCTGTCACAAACAGGCCCAGCAATCCGCCTGTAAAGGCCAGGGGAACCGTGAACATAATGATAAAGGGCGACAGCAGTGACTGGAACTGTGCTACCATGATGAGATACATAAAGAGAAGCGCCAGCAGAAGCATCTTCACCAGCTCTATCATGGACTCGTTGATGGTCTCATTTTCCCCCTGCATTTCCACGCTGTAGCCCTCGGGGACAGAGTACTTGTTCAGCTTCCGCTGAATTTCCCCGGATACCAGACCTACGTTGTGGTCTTCGTCAATAGATGCTGTCACCGTTAAATACCGGGACTGGGCGTCTCTCTGTATGGAAGCCAGACCATCTGCCCTGGAAAAGTCTGCAATGTCCCTCAAGGGAACATGCTCCTTGGTATTATCTTTCTTGGTTACAGTCAGAACCAAATCCTGCACCGTCTCCCGGGTCAGCTGCTCATCTTCCCCGTTTACCACCATTACGTCATAGTCTTCCGCCGCCGTGGACAGGGTGGTAGCGCTATCCGGATCTGACAGCTTCGCCATAATCTGGGAAAATACCCCCGCCGTAGTCAAGCCCTGCTGGGCGGCCTTTTCTTTATTTACGGCAATACGCAGCTCTCCGGTTGTCTCTTCAATACCGTCTGACACATCTACGGTCCCTTCCGTCTCTTCTACAATCTCTGCAACTTCTTTGGCAATCTCCTGGAGCCGATCCAAATCCCGGCCTTTGATCATGACGGAAACGCCGCTGCCCCCCAGGGCACTCATATCCATGCTGGAGGTGGACACTTCAATCTCCGCCTCCATGTCCGCCGTCATTTCCAGAATCTCATCTTTCAGCTCTTCATTGGTCAGCTTCTTATCTTCCCGCAGCAGCACATAAACGGAAACCTCATTGGTGGCAGTATTTCCTCCCAGCATTCCCATAGCGCCGCTGGAAGCCGCCATAGCTCCCACCTCTGTCACATCCTCCAGGGTCATCAGGCGGCGCTCCAGCTCGTCGGCCTGGGCGGCTGTGTCTTCCAAGGCCGTTCCCTCCGGCATGGTCAGCGTCATATCCATCTGGGTGCTGTCCATCTCCGGCATAAAGGCCGTGCCCTGGGCAAATTCCAGCACTGCGCTCAGCACCAGCAATGCTACAGAAAGAATCAAAACCACTGCCCGGTGATTCAAAGATACCCGGATGAGTTTTTCATAAACCGCCATCATTTTCTCAAAGAAACGGGAGGGCTTCTTCTCCTTAGTATTCTTCAAAAGAGCCGAGCCCATAGCCGGAACCAGGGTCAGTGCCACCGCAAGGCTGGCTCCCAGGGAATAGGCGATGGTGAGGCCCATATCTACAAAGAGCTGCCGGGTAATTCCTTCCGTAAACACGATGGGCAGAAACACGCACACGGTAGTCAGAGTAGAGGCCGCAATGGCTCCCGCCACCTCCCCGGCGCCCTCGATGGCCGCCTGGACCGCACTCTTCCCCTCATTGCGCAGACGGTAAATATTCTCGATAACTACGATAGAGTTATCCACCAGCATACCGATTCCTAAGGCCAGGCCCGACAGGGAAATAATGTTCAGCGTCACCCCGCTGAAATACATGCAGACCACCGCCGCCACCACACTGATGGGGATAGAGCAGGCGATCACAAGGGTAGGCCTTACGTCCTTCAAAAAGAGTATTAATATCAAAATCGCCAGAACGGCACCGGAAATCATATTGTTAAACACGGAGCCTGTCACCAGATCAATGTACACTCCCTGGTCCATCAGAGGCCGGAGCAGCAAATCCGGGTCCTCTTCCTGAAGCTGGGCCATCTTCTTGTTAATCCGGTCCGATACATCCCCGGTGGAGTATCCCGTCTGTTTCTGCAGGGTCAGCATAATGCCCGGCTGGCCGTTGATGCTGGCGTAGACCTCGTCGGAATTGTCCGTCATAAACACATCCGCCACGTCACTTAAGCGGATAGTATCCACCCCCTCCATCTCCATATCGATCAGAACCATATTCCGGAGGCTTTCTAATTCCTCTACCTTATCGCCTACCCGCACCAGGTAGTCGATGCCTTCCTCCGTCACATACCCTGCAGGCATGGAAAAGTTCTGGGCGGCCAGGAGATTTTCCACCATCTCCACCGTCAGGATATCCGTCATATCTGCGTTGTCAAAAGCTTCCTGTTTGGCCTCTGCCAGATCCTCCTCCCCTTCCTGGAGAGATTTCAAGCCGTCGTCTAACTGCTCCTGGGCGTCACGGATCTGCTCCCAGGCGTCGTTCAGCTGATCCTGGGCGGACTCCAGCTGTTCTTTGGCAGATTTCAGCTGGGATTTGGTGATGCCTAAGGTGGCTGAGGCGCTGCCCATCTCGATAGCGGCAAGCATTTCGCCTTTGTTGGCTTCGATGATACCCTGGTCCAGCTTGGCATTGCCGGCTTCCAGCTGGGCTTTCACGGCAAGAAGCTGGGCTGTCTCCGGTTTCGCCGCCTCCGTCTCATATTTCGTTTTTGCTGCATTATGACTGGCGTTTATTCCAATCATGGCAGTCCTCAATCCGTTAAGATCCGTTATGCTTGCTAAAACCGCCTCCAAAGGAGTTCCGGCAACAGAACTTTGAATCTTTCCAATCTCAGCGGCAACAACTGCATCTCCGTCTCCACCTGCCGTATCTACAGCCTCAGCCGCCTCCACAAGTTTGTTC
The DNA here is from genome assembly GCA_910586955.1 of uncultured Lachnospiraceae bacterium. Classification (GTDB taxonomy): domain Bacteria; phylum Bacillota; class Clostridia; order Lachnospirales; family Lachnospiraceae; genus Laedolimicola. The sequence goes on from CAJUMM010000004.1 coordinate 53,078, forward strand.
AAAGCGGTCACCAGTTTATCAAGAGCTTCATACTCCTGCTTTGCCATGGTGTACTCGCTTAATCCGGTCTCCACCACCGCCAGCTGCTTGGTAATCTCCGCCTTCTTATCATTAAGCTGGGCCTGCACCGCCGCCAGCTGGGCCGCCGTCTCTCCTTTCTTGGAATCCAGGGTATCCAGTCCGTCCCGCACCTCGTCCAGACCCTCATTCAGATCATGCTTATTTTCCTGGAGATCCGCCTCATTTTTCTGAAGCTCCGCAATGCTGTCATTCAGCTCCCGCTGGCCGTCTGCCAATTCCTTTCTGCCGTCCGCCAGCTCTTTCTCCGCATCCTCAAACTCGCCCTCTATGTAGCCGAACACCTGCTGGTTAATGGCATCAATTTTTTCCTGGCGGATGACTACCTGTACATTTTCCTCAATAAGGCCGGAGGCACTCACGGAAGCCACGCCCTCCAGGCTCTCCAGCTCCGGAATAATGGTATTCTCCGCCAGTTTCGTAACTTCCGCCGGAGATAATCCTTCCTTTCCCACGGCAGCCACCATCACCGGCATCATATCCGGGTTCAATTTCATAATAATAGGACTGCCGATGGAATCGTCATCCCACATAGCCTTCAGCTGATCCAGATTCTCCCGCATCTCAATGGTCACGGAGTCCATATTAGCCGTCTGGGCAAATTCCAGAATCACCAGAGAATAATTCTCGGAAGAAACGGAGCTTACATTCTCAATGTTGCTCACCGTAGCCATGGACTGTTCCACCGGCCGGGTCACCACCGTCTCCACTGTCTCCGGACTGGCCCCCACATAAGTAGTCATTACAATGGCATAGGGCAGATTCATGCTGGGAAGCAAATCCGTAGTCATTTTCGTGAAGGACACAACGCCCAGCACCACCACCAGCACTACAGCCACCAGAACCGTATAGGGCTTTTTCACACTGTACCTGGATATCATTTTTTCATGTCTCCTGTCTCCTCAAGTTTCCGACCCGTTGGTCGGTTCTGTAATATTATAGGCGTATCCTCCCTTTATGTCAATTTGTTAAAGGTTAAAAAAGTATAAAATCTTATGCTATTTGTAGATATTTCCTGACAAAACATCAGAAAAACCACAGCAAAAACGGGGATGCCGATTTTCGGCAATCCCCGTCTAAGGTTCCGCTTTTTATAAATACCGCTTCAGCTCCTCAGCCTTATCCGTCTTCTCCCAGGGAAGATCAAGATCCAGGCGTCCGAAATGGCCGTAGGCCGCCGTCTGCTTGTAAATGGGACGGCGCAGATCCAGCATTTTAATAATGCCGGCCGGACGCAGATCGAAGTTCTCCCGGATAATCTCTACCAGCTTCACATCCGGAAGTTTCCCGGTGCCGAAGGTGTCCACTCTGACAGATGTGGGATGCGCCACGCCGATAGCGTAGGAGAGCTGAATCTCACACTTATCTGCCAGTCCTGCTGCTACAAGGTTCTTTGCCACATAGCGGGCCGCATAAGCCGCAGAGCGGTCTACCTTGGTGCAGTCCTTGCCGGAAAAGGCTCCGCCGCCGTGACGTGCCATGCCGCCGTATGTATCTACGATAATCTTCCGTCCGGTGAGGCCGCTGTCCCCATGGGGTCCGCCGATAACGAAACGGCCTGTGGGATTGATGAAGAATTTCGTATTTTCGTCTACCAGCTCAGAAGGCAGAATCTCATCAAACACATATTTCTTGATATCCTTGTGAATCTGCTCCTGGGTTACCTCCTCGCTGTGCTGGGTGGAAAGCACCACCGCGTCCAGACGCACCGGCTTTCCTGTCTCGTCGTACTCCACCGTCACCTGGGTCTTTCCGTCCGGCCGCAGATAGTCGAGGGTGCCGTCCTTGCGGATTTCCGTAAGCTTAAGAGCCAGCTTATGGGCCAGGGAAATGGGATAGGGCATCATCTCCGGCGTCTCATTGGTGGCATAGCCGAACATCATTCCCTGATCTCCTGCTCCGATTGCCTCAATCTCGTCATCGCTCATGGTGTTTTCTTTGGCTTCCAAGGCTTTGTTTACACCCATGGCAATATCCGTGGACTGCTCGTCAATAGCCGTAACCACAGCGCAGTTGTCCGCATCAAACCCGTATTTTCCTCTGGTGTAGCCCACCTCCCGGATGGTATCCCGGACGATTTTCTGAATATCCACGTATCCTTTCGTGGTAATCTCTCCCATCACCAGAACCAGTCCTGTAGTGGTAGCCGTCTCACAGGCTACCCGGCTCATGGGGTCCTGCTCCAGCAGAGCGTCTAGAATTGCATCAGAAATCTGATCGCAGAGTTTGTCCGGATGTCCTTCCGTTACAGATTCCGAGGTAAACAGTAATTTTTCCATTGTCTTCTTCTCCTTCTCTTGGTGAAATAAAAAGGCCCGCCAAAGCGGACCCGTTATATTCTGATAACCAAATCCCCTTATTGTTCGATTACACTCGCTCAGGTTGGCACCTTCCGTTCCCGGGGTTGCCGTGACTTCACAGATCCTTTGTATCTCCATCACTCTGAATAAGAGAAAATTCTACAATATTCAATTTGCCTATCATCAAAAATAGAATACTCCTCTTCCCGCCAGTTGTCAACCCACTTTCAGACGGAATTTCTGGATCTCCTTATCGTCATTGGCTTTCTCAATCATAGCCCCCAGGCTGCGCAGCTTCTCCTCGAAGCATTCATAACCCCGCTCGATAAAATGGACATCCTCTACAATCGTAATTCCTTCTGCCGCCAGTCCCGCGATCACCAGCGCCGCTCCCGCCCGCAGATCCGGGCTGGAAATCCGTGCTCCGGTATATTTTTCCGCACCGTCTATGATGGCCGTATTGCCTTCCACCTTGATGTTGGCACCCATCCGTGCCAGCTCATCCACGTATTTAAAGCGGTTTTCAAAAATGCTCTCCGTCACAATGCTGGTTCCCTTTGCCAGTCCCAAAGCCACCGTAATCTGGGGCTGCATATCTGTCGGGAATCCCGGATAAGGCAGGGTTTTCACATTCGTGCTCTTTAAGCCCTTGGAGCAGACCACCCGCACCGCATCGTCCAGCTCTTCGATCTCACAGCCAATCTCCAGAAGTTTGGAGGTGGTAGCTTCCAGATGCTTGGGAATCACATTTTTCACCGTCACATCGCCCTTGGTCGCCGCTGCGGCAAACATAAAAGTTCCCGCCTCAATCTGATCCGGAATGATGGAATACTCCGTACTGTGGAAACGTTCCACGCCTTTGATACGGATCACATCCGTCCCGGCTCCCTTGATATTGGCACCCATGCTGTTTAAAAAGTTGGCCACATCTACCACATGGGGCTCTTTGGCCGCATTCTCCAGAACCGTACTGCCCTCGGCCATGGATGCCGCCATCATAATGTTGATGGTTGCGCCTACGGACACCACATCCAGATAAATATGGCTTCCGTGAAGGCGTTCCGCCTCCGCTACAATAAATCCATACTCAATCTTGACATCTGCGCCCAAAGCTTTGAAACCCTTCAAATGCTGGTCAATGGGCCTGCTCCCGATATTGCAGCCTCCCGGAAGGGGAACTTCCGCTCTCTTATATTTGCCAAGAAGCGCTCCCAGCAGATAATAGGAAGCCCGGATTTTCTTGATATATTCGTAATCTACACTAAAGCTCCCAATATGGGAACCGTTTATCTTCACCGTATGGCGATCTACCCGCTCTATATGCGCCCCGATCTCCTCCATTGCCTCCAGCAGGACATTAATATCCCGCACATCCGGCAGATTGTCAATCACTACCGTTTCATTCGTCATGATGGCAGCAGCGAGAATGGCAAGGGCCGCATTCTTCGCTCCTCCAATTTCCACCTCTCCGACGAGTGGGTTTCCGCCTTTAATCACGTATTGATCCATAACCGCCCCAGCTCTCCGTTTCTAACTCTAATCTATAAAAAACTCTCTTGCTGTCTATCTTGTCTGTTTTTGCCTGTTCCTATTCAAGAAACATCTTTATTTAGTATACCACAATCTTTTCATTTGTAAATACCTTATATTTCCGGCTTTTACAACAATCTCCTGACGGAAAGCCCCGACTCCTCAGCCAGCCTCCGGAAAAGCTCCGACGCTGCGCTGACCACAGTTTCCTCATGAAGAAAGTCCGTAATATCCGCATCAAACAAAATATTGGCCTGGGCGGGAAACTCATCATCCCCGTCCCAGAAAATGATCTGCAAGGGCATGCAGTCAAAGGCCCGGATTTCATATCCCACGTCCCCCTGGGGAAGGGGCCTGCCCCCCAGGGCCCGGCAGGCCTTCTGCAGTTCTTCCCTATGGCCGTCAAATTCTTTTGCCAAAGGCTTCAAAATGGTTCGGATATAGGCCTGCTCAAAAGGCGCCGCCCGCTTTACCTGGCGGAAGGGTACAAATTCTCCCCGGACTTTTGCTCCGGGCTTGGAGTAATAGAACAGATGGTAAATCATCATTACCGCATGAAAAGGAAGCTCCCGCTCCGGCTGTGAAACCAGCGACAGCTTCCCGCTTTTTTTATCCAGACGGTACTCCTGATTGAAATAGGTAATATACCGGGCATCTCCATCGCTCCGGAGCCCGAAACGCCTTTCCAGCTCCTCCTGATCAAGCCCCAGGTAAATCTCTCTCCATTTCTCACAGAGTGCTTTGTAATTATCCGCCGTACCTTCCATAGATAGCCTCACTCCTGAAAATTAAGGACCTCCTGAAGCATGGGAACCGCTTCTGCCGCCCCTGCTTTGCGGACAGCCAGGGAAGATGCCTTGCTGGCCAGCTCCAGTGCTTTTTCATTGTTCTCCCCACGCAGAACAGCCGCCAGGAAATAACCGGAAAAGGTATCTCCCGCTCCTGTAGTATCCACTGCCTTGCAGGGATAGGATTTCTGGGTAATCATCTGCCCCTGATCATAGGCCATGGCCCCCCGGGTTCCCAGGGTCAGTATAATGCAGCATCCGGGCCAGCGTTCCGCCAGGGTCCGGCAGATGGCTTCCGGCTCTTCTTTCCCCGAGAGCTGGGTACCTTCCGTCTCGTTTACGAAAAGATAATCTACATACCGGAACACATCCGACTTCGCCAGTTCCTCGGACATAGGCGAGGGATTGAAGGCAATCTTAAGCCCCTGTTTCTTGCAATACTCTATGGCGTATTCCACATTGCTGATCTCGTTCTGGAAAACAGCGCAGTCACCTTTCTCAAACCGGACGGCCGCCTGGTGGATAAAGTTTTTATCAATCATTCCATTGGTCCCTGCCGTAAGGAGAATGCAGTTTTCCCCGGTGGCCTCGTCTACCTGTATCAGCGCCTGCCCGGTCATAGCCTCCTCATCTACTTCAATCATATCCGTGCAGACTCCGTTTTCCTTCAGGAAAGACACCATGTCTTTTCCGTCTTTCCCTACTTTCCCCACATGCCACACTTTGGCACCTGCCCGGCTAAGAGCCACCGACTGATTGAATCCTTTCCCGCCGAAATGAAGCTCCAAGCTCTTGGAGGCCAAAGTCTCCCCCGGACGCAGAATATGCTCCACCTCATACCGGAAATCCAGATTTAACGAACCAAACGACAATACCTTCATGCTGCACCTTTCCTTTCTCTGTCTCTTTGCCTACTTGTATCAAAGGTAACCCATGGGATTTACCTGTCTTCCGTTAACGATAATCTCAAAATGCACGTGGGGCCCGGTACTCCAGCCGGTGTTGCCGCTCAGAGCAATCTTCTGGCCCTGCTGTACGGTCTGGCCCGCACTTACCAGAACCCTGCTCAAATGGGCATATCTGGTCTGTTTTCCGTCCGGGTGGCGTATGGTTACGCAATTTCCGTAGCTCGAGAACCAGCCCGCCTGGACCACCGTTCCTCCGCTGGAGGCCATAATGGCCGTACCGATGGGACAGGCCCAGTCAATTCCCTTGTGAACCGATCCCCATCTGGCTCCGAAACCGGAAGAAAGCCGTCCGCCTGACAAGGGCTTGATATAGGTAGGCGGCGTCATGGTTCCCCGCTCGATAATCTGCGGAACAGCCTCCGCCATTATGGTCTCGGCAATGATCTCCCGCCCCTCCTCTGTATTATTTTTCCTGGTAATCAGCGCCGTCACCTGCCGGTGTCCCTGCTGGGCTTCCTGCCGCACCTCCGTCTCCGTGGTATACCAGGAATCATTGTCAATATACTGGGTCTCCGCAAAATAGTCCTCCTCATAGGTGGACTCTTCCACAGACATAACCGACAGTTCCGGCTGGGGTACGGTAATTACAATCTCATCCCCTATCTGCAGGGTAGTAGTCTCCTCCAATCCCTCATTCAGGGCAAGCACTTCCCGCACCAGAAGATCATGGCTGTTCGCAATCACAGACAAGCTGTCCCCCGGCTGTACCTCGTAGACCTCGTTTTTCTCCGTGTCCTTGGTCACCATATCGATGGCCTCCGCCGTAGGCGTAATTTCATCTTCCGAGACGTAAGCCTCCACAATCTCTACCTGCTCGCTGAAATACAGGTTCCGCAGTCCGTCTCCCTGTACCTCTTTGCTGTCGTCCGCCTGCTCTTCTTCCAGTTCCTGCTGCACATCCTCTTCCGTAACCGTCTTGGTAATAACCTCTTCCACGGATTGGGTAATGTCGAACTCTGCGATTCCGGCTGCCGCATTCCCCACCCGTATCCGGCTCTTTCCGGAGTCTGCCGTCTCCTGGACCGGCTCCTGCTCCTGTTTGGACATCTGTACCGTATAGACATTCAGCTCCCGGTCTGCATTGGATACAATGCTGATCTGGAATTCATTGTTCGTGTCAAACCGGTCCTTTGTGGCATACAGTACATCCATAACATCCTGGTAGCTTCCCAGAGTAACGGTAAACTCATTGACTTTCAGCTGATAGGCCTTGTGCTTTGCCGTCTCCACCTCTTTTCGCAGCTCCTGATAGATGGCGTCCGTCAGCATCTCCGTATCCATGGTTGTGGCAAACACCTTCGGGATCTTCTCCATGCTGTACTCTACGTCTGCCAGCACCAGACCTTCCGTCTCCCGGGAAATCCTGGCCCGTGCATCCAGAAATGCCTGTTCCACCACATCGGGATTTTTCACGGAACCTACCAGCCGTCCCTCCAGGGTCACCTCATAATAGCTGCTGCCGTTTCCAAAGCCATTTCCCACCAGAGGTACCCCCACCAGCATACAGCCGCAGGTGATTACCACAGCCTCAATAAAAACCAGCTTTGATTTTTTATTGAAAAACAATCTTCTCTTGTTCATGTTCCTTCACTTCTTTTTGATTTTGTAATAAATTTGTAACAATTTCTATTCTAACAACAAATTCAGTCCTTGTAAAGTTTTTTCTAAGGTTTCTTCCACATTAAGCGCATCCTCCTCCACGGTTATATGGGCGTACTTTTCATATAGAACGGTCCGCTCCCCATACAGGTCCCGCAAGGTCTGGCCCTCCCTCAGCACTACACCCCGGCTCCGGATATCACGCAGGCGCTCTTCCACGGCTCCGTAGGACAGGTGCAGATAAACCACTGTGCCAATCTTTCCCAGATAATCCATGGCCCGTTTCCCATAGACCATGCTGCCTCCCGTGGCAATTACGGCATTCCCGGGGTTCAAACCCAGGGCGGTCCGCTCCTCCAAAGCCAGAAATCCATCGGCTCCTTCCTCCTCAATGATTTGGCTTAAGAGACGGCCTTCTTCTTTCTGGATTACCAGATCCACATCCACAAAATCTTTTCCCAGCACTTTCGCCAGAATCACTCCTATGGTACTTTTCCCGGCTCCCGGCATTCCAATAAGTACAATATTTTCCTTTTTCTCTCTCATGACTTCTTCCGCTTCTTCTTTACACTGTATCCAAAGCTTCCCTGCTGCTCTCCCAGGGTAAAATATGAACCGTGGGAATAGGCCAGAAGCCCGGTACGGTTCAATTCAAATTTTCCCTTGGCATTTAAATAGGCTTCGGCGGCATCTACAGCCAGAACTTCCGCCAAAAACATATGGTGGGAGCCAAGCTCCCGGATCTCCGTCACCCGGCACTCGATGTTTACCGGGCTTTCTTTGATCACAGGGGCCAGGGAAAGCTTCCCTGCCTTCTCCGGGGTCAGATGAAGATATGCGAATTTATCCGTATCCCGGCCGGATTTCACTCCGCAGAAGTCGGCGGCGTAAGCCAGTTTTTCCGTAGTCAGATTGATCACAAACTCCCCGGTCTCCCGGATAATCCCGTAGGAATACCGTTCCGGGCGGAGGGAGATAGATACCATAGCAGGGTCGGAACAAATTGTCCCGACCCATGCAACGGTAATAATATTCGGTTTCTCTCCCTCTCTTGCACAGCTCACCATCACAGCCGGGAGAGGGTAAAGCATATTCCCCGGCTTCCACTGCTGTTTTCCTGTCATCATTTTTCCTCTCCTGCCGTTTATTGCTGAATCACGCTTACCAGCGCCGGTATCAGCTGTTTCTTCCTGGATACCAGTCCTTTCAGCTCATAGGTATCACTTTCCTCCGAGAGCTGGAAAGCTTCCCGGACCAGGCTGCCCGCATTCTGCCCGTAGCAGAGCAGCTCCGTGGTCTCCTTCACAATATTCGTCAGCATAAAGAAAATCATATTCAGGCCGATCTCCTTATAGGCCGTTTCCAGATAAGGCAGAAGCTTCTCCCGGATCTCCCCCAGCTCTATGGAGTTCATGGAGTTGATCTGTCCCACTGCAAATTCGATCCCGTTTACGCTGAAGCGCTTGAAATCCTGGTAAAAGATTTCCTTAGGCGTCCGGGAGCCCAGGTTGCTTCCCGCCGAGAACATGTCAATGGCCAGCTCCTCAATCTCGATCCCGGCAATCCCTGCCAGGGTCTCCGCAGCCCCTTTGTCTACTGCCGTACAGGTGGGCGAACGGAACATAAGCGTATCGGAAATAATGGCAGAGCAGAGAAGCCCTGCTATTTTCTTCGGAATCTCCACACCTTTTTCCTGGTACATCTGGTACATGATAGTGGCCGTGCAGCCCAGAGGCTGGTTCCGGAAAAACACCGGAGACATGGTCTCCAGGGAGCCAATCCTGTGGTGATCAATAATCTCCAGAATTTCCGCATATTCAATGCCATCTACAGCCTGGGATTCCTCGTTGTGATCCACTAAAATCAGTTTCTTGCGCTTCAGATTCAGCAGGTTCCGCCTGGAAATCATACCGATATAGTTTTCTTCCTTGTCCAAAATAGGGAAATCACGGTACCGTTTCTGTCCCATAATCTCCTTGATATCCTCCGTCTTCTCACTTACATTAAAGACAGTCAGGTTCTTGGATTTCATAAAATACTGAATGGGCATACTCTGATTGATGAGCCGGGCCGCCGTAAAAGTATCGTGAGGCGTGCTGATCACCACGCAGTGATGCTCCTCCGCCAGCTTCTTGATGGTAAGGGATACCTTGGCTCCCTCACAGACAATGATACAGCCTGCCCGCATCTCGATAGCGCAGAGCTGGGATTCATAGCGGTTTCCCAGAATCACCAGATCCCCTTCCTCAATATAATCCTCCATCAAATCCGGATTGGCCGCCGCAATCAGCACTTTCCCCTTGTTATAGTAATCCTCATCCGAGCCGATAAGCATGGTGCCTTCCAGGGTATCCACAATATTTCGGTACTGGGTGTTGGCGGTAGACAGGATCTTACTGTCGTAGACATCCATGTAAGATGTGGCAATATCACCGATGGTAATCAAACCCTCCAGCTTCCGCTCATGGGTAACCGGAAGGGTCACTACCCCAAGCTCCCGCATAAGATTCCACGCCTGCTTCAGGGAAAGATTTCCCCGGACGCCGGCAGTTTTACGGATCTCGATGTCCTTCACCTGGGTCATAACGTCGGCCACATATACCGGAGCTTCCGCCTGAAAGAAATTCAGCACATACTGGGTTTCCTGGTTCAGCTGTCCTGCCCGGGCCGCAATGTAACCGCCGCCCTCCAAATGGTTTTTCAGATAGGCATAAGCCAGGGCAGAGCAGATGGAGTCCGTATCCGGATTTTTATGCCCGATAATATACACGGGCCTGGTTGTATCTCTTTCCATAGTTCTTCCTCTCAAAAGACAATATTCCAAAGTTATTTTATCATTTCCCTGTGTGCATTACAACTGTTTTCACACAGCGCCCTCTCTTTTCTTTTGGATAATTTGCCCTAATTTTTCTTTTATAATTCTTTCTCTTTTGTAGAATTTTACAATAAGTTCAAACTTTATTCATATTTTGTTCACAATTACTTGCTATACTGAATTTACATCAAAGGAAGGGATTACTTCCCCACAAAAATTGCTAACCACACATATAGATAAATTTTTTCATAATAGCCTCGGCGTACCCAGTACGTCGGGGCACTCCTCATGTTGCGCGAAAACTATGAGCCGGGCGTAGGAAAAGGCAAGAGGCCAGAGGGATGCTTGCATACCTCTGGTCTTTTGTTTTTTCCTACATGCAGCGACAGCCGCGAGCCGGGTACTGCGCCAGCAGTATCTGGCTTCTGCCCCGCGGACTTAGCAATGCCACTCTCCACTGCCCTGAACCCTCCGCAATGCCACTTCACACGCTGCCTACTGCATCATCCCCATATGCACAAACACCCGTCCCACAATCTCTTCTTCCCTCACCGCTCCGAAACTGCGGGAATCCATGGAGTTTGCCCGGTTATCCCCCAGGACAAAATAGCAGCCCTTAGGAACCTCAAAGGGAAAAGAAATCTTGTCCGACACAGCCCGTGTTTCGCCTACCAGATATCCATGTTCTTCCGGCACTCCGTTAATCACAAGTCTTCCGTCCCCGTCAAGCTCTACGCGCTCTCCCGCCGACGCCACAATCCGTTTCACGTATTCCGGCTCTCCCTCCCGGCGTATAATCACCAGATCTTCTTTCTGGTAAGTATCGTCCAGCCGGTAAAAGAGCACCACTTCCCCATCTGACAGCGCCGGTTCCATGGAATGTCCGCTTACATAAGCGATGCCAATCACGTAGTGAAAGACCAGATAAATCAACACCGCCAGAATCAGGCATTCCAGCCAGAACCGCTTCCATTCCCGTCCCCTTTGTACCTTGTCTATTTTCTCCTCCAGAATCTCATTGGGAGTCTGTACTTTTACCTTTTTCATAAATCCGTCCTACTTTTCCCCGGATGCCGTATCTACCTTATTCCGAAGCAGCGTCATGCGTTCTATAAGCCGTTCGATCTCTTCCCGGATCATGACAAGCTCCCGGTTGTGTTTCTCCTGCTCTTCCTGATTCTTGGCCTCCAGCTCCCTGCGGATGCTGATCCGGGCTTCCGCCAATTCCTCCTGCATGGTCTGGCGGGCTTCCTTCAGCTGTTTCTCCGTCTCCACACGGGCTATTTCCACTTCCCGCTCTGCCTGGGCCCGTGCTTTCTCCCTCTCTTCTGCCGCTTCTGTGCGGATTCTGCGGACTTCTTCCCCTGCCTGGGCACGGACTTTCCCTGTTTCTTCCTGGGCCTGGATGCGGAGCTCTTCCAAATCCTGCTCAAACTTCCTCCTGGCCTCCTCCAGCAGTCTCTCCCGCTCTTCCTCTTCCCGGATCCGGAATTCCTCAGCCTCCTCCTGGTACTGCTTCTTCATCTGCTTCAGCTGTCCCCGGGTCTGATCCCGCATCTGCTGCAGCCGGCTTTGATACAGGCTGTTCAGCTCCTGCATCTTGGCAAACACGTCTTCTTTCTGAAAGCCGAACAGGCCGCCGCGAATCCGCATCCGGCTCAGGAAATCATTAATTTCCGGAAATTCCACTGCAGCCGCACCAGGTACAACTTCGGGCACCTCCAACGGCTTACTCTCGTTTACATGGTTCTCTGCACTCATCTTTTTGTACCCCCTGACTGTCTTATCACATGTGTTTTCTCCATCATACCCTGGAACGGGTGTTTTTGCAACTGTTTCCATCCGGCGTCCTCAATAGCGATCCGTGGATTCCCCGCCCTTTAAGATTGCCTCTGTAGAACTGTATCCCACACCCAGCCTGGAGACTCCCATCTCCACATATCTCTTGGCCGTCTCAAAATCGCGGATTCCGCCGGAAGCTTTGACCTTAATTCTGCCCCGGGAGGCATCCAGCATGGCCTGTACTGCTTCTTCGCTGGCTCCGGAAGCCGCAAACCCGGTAGAAGTCTTCACAAAGTCCGCTCCCGCCTCAATACAAACCTCCGTAGCCTTCTTCACTTCCTCTACCGTAAGCTCGCAGCTTTCAAAAATCACCTTTACACCTGCATGGTATTTTTCAGCCGCTTTTACAACGCCTTCTATCCCTCTCTTTACCTCGTCCCATTTGCCGGACCTGGCATAGCCGTAATTCATTACCATGTCAATCTCTGCCACGCCTTTGGAGGCATAGAGGTCCGCCAAGGCTGCTTTTCCCTCCGGGCTGCTGTCCCCATGGGGAAAATCCAGCACACAGCTCACTATCGTATTGGTCCCTTTGCACATAGAAACAGCCAGCTCAATATCGCAGGGACGCACACATACGGAATACACGTCATAGTCAATTCCAAGCCGGATGGCATCTCTCACTTCCTGTTCTGTCATTCCCGGTTTCAATACTGCATGATCAAAATAGCGGTTTATGTTCATAATTTCTCCTATTCCAGTTCCGCAGAAGCCCGTACAAAGCCCCTTGTCTGGCAGAATTTCCGGCCGCTCTGCGTCCGTGAACCCTGCCGGGCTTTGTACGGGCTTCTGCTGTTTTTATATAAAATAATCATACACCAAACTGCCGGGGATTGCAAAGCCCTATAAATTGATTTATACTTAAAGACAACTTCCCCCGGCCCAAAGGCCGGGGGACTCTAAGGAGGCTGCTTTATGTTCCGCTTATGGGCAAAAATCTTTCAAAACAACCATATGCTCCGGGATATGACCGTATGCGACGGCACGGAAGACACCCGGACCCACAAAATTTTCCGCGCCTTGGATGAAATCTGCTCCGAATTTGACTTGGGCAAACCTATCTGGCTGGATTCCAATGTCCAGGAGTTTAAACGGCACGCAAAAGTCCGCTTTTACAGCGACAGCTTTGTGGAACAGATCGATTTTGACTATCTGGAACTTCAGGTCATTGAAGAGGATTAGCCTTTACACCAGGTTTTCCGGATTCAGGCACTCCAGCTCCGGCAGCACAAACCGGCCGTTTTTACGGATGAGCTTCCCGTCAAAATAGATCTCTCCGCCGCCGAATTCCTCTCTCTGAATCATAACAAGATCCCAGTGGATAGCGCTGGAATTGCCGTTAGGCGCATCATCATAGCAGTTTCCCGGCGTAAAGTGGATAGACCCCATAATCTTCTCATCAAACAAGATATCTTTCATGGGCTGAAGAATATAAGGATTGACCCCGATGGCAAATTCCCCTACATACCGGGCTCCTTCGTCTGTATCCAGCACCCGGTTCAGCCGCTCCGTATGATTGGCCGTGGCTTTCACAATCTTTCCGTCTTTAAATTCCAGACACACATTCTCATAGGTAAAACCCTGATACAGAGAAGGCGCATTGTAGGTGATCACACCGTTCACCGACTCCCGCACAGGTGCCGTGTAGACTTCCCCATCCGGGATATTCATCTCCCCTGCACAGGCTATTGCCGGAATACCCTTGATAGAAAAAACCAGATCCGTCCCTTTTCCTGTCAGCCGCACCTGATCTGTCCGGTTCATCAGCGCTACAAGAGCCTCCATAGCCTTCGCCATCTTAGAGTAGTCCAGATTACATACCTTAAAATAAAAGTCCTCAAAGGCCTCCGTACTGAGACCGGAAAGCTGCGCCATGGAAGCGTTGGGATAGCGCAGGACCACCCACCGGGTCTTAGGCACACGGATATGATGATGCACGGGTGTGGAATAGAGGGTTTCGTAAAGCTGCATTTTCTCTGAAGGAACATCCGAAAGCTCCGACACGTTATCACTTCCACGCACACCGATATAGCAGTCCATCTGCTCCATTTCCCGGGCTGCCACATCCGCCATCAGGCGGATCTGTTCTTCCGTGCACTCCATCAGAACCTCCCGCTGCAGTTTGGGATTAATATAATGCACAAAGGGGAGGCCCCCTGCCCCATACACCTCTTTCACAAGCTGCCTGGCCAAATCTTCCGTAGCCGGACCGGTATAATTAATATAAACCTTATCCCCCTGCTTTACCCCGCAGGAATAGCCCACAAGATTTTTCGCCAGTGTCTTAATTCTCTCATCCATGTTAAAATTCCTCCAAATTTTTTATTTTTCCGGCAGATATGCCACAAACAGATTTCCTAAAGCTTCAAACTCTTCCGAAGCATCATCGGTTCCTTTCCGGTAAGTTTCACCAGTCAGGGGGTTCATCAAAATCACATTCTGGAGATCGTATCCCACCATCAGCTCCGCCTGGTCCCCTCCTTTGAGGGCCAGCACGGGATAGCCCTGGCTTACATAATAAAGTGCCATAGACATGGAGCATCCCGACAAGTCCAGCACCCTGCCGTTCATATTTTTCTCCAGAATCTCATAGGGCGTGCTGCCCTGTTCCAGGTAACTGCCCACGTCGCCATAGACTTTCTCATAACTCATCAGCACTTCCAGGGCTGCCTGGAGGCTGGATCGGTCTGAAGGCTGTCCGGTACTTTCCACACCTGCAATTTCCGTCCAGTTCTTTCTGCCTCCCCGTTTCCAGATATAGTTTTGATCCCGGTCTACTACCACTCCCATGCCTTCATGGGCTCTGCGTATGGCCTCACTGGCCGAAGTACAGGCGCTTTCAAAGCTCCCGTCAAAGGCGTACACATAGAGTCTGGCATCCTCATCCGTTCCTTCCGGCGCCAGATTCCGGTTTTCTTCAAACAGGACCTGTCTGGGCGTTAAATATTTCATCTTGGAAGCCGCCGCACTTTCCGAAAGGGCAAAATAATATTCCCGTTTTTTTGTTGGCGAATTGAGGGTTTCCAATGCAATTTTTTCCTCAGTCTCTTCTATCTTTTTGGTAATAGGCTCCGGTGTAGCCGCCTCATATCCGCCCGCCTCGTTTTTCGACACACATTCTTGGGAAATCCGGTTGCTCTCAATGGAAATGGAAACTACATATTTGCCCTTTTCCTCATAGGAAAACTCCTGGATTACTTTCCCCCGCTCATTCTCAATCACCACATGGCCCATGGGGAAGATCCGGTTTCCGGTTAAATCTTTTACTACATCGTCCCTGCGGGCCTTTCCGTAGATAAAGTCTGTCCCCATAAAGCCCAGGGCCCGTATATAAAATTCTTCCCCTGCTTCCACCTTCCGTCTTTTTCCCGTTTCCAGATTCAGCAGCACTACCGCCTGGGATTCATAGATAGAGTTTCCCTCATGCCAGGCCAAAATATGCCCGTCATCAGAAATCATACAGCATTCTTCCGAAATCCCAGAGACAAGTTCCTCGTATTCCCTGGTGTTCAAATCAATGCAGCAGATATTTCCCTGCAAATAGAGATAGAGCTGTTCTTTGCTGTTTACATAAGACAGTGTCCCCATCTCTGCCCGAAGAATGGAAAATGGTTTTCTGCTCTCGATAAATACCCGCTCTTCCACAGAGTTGGTCATAGCACTGTAAGTATATACCGCCACCCCGGTCTTTCCTTCATGCCGTCCCCGGTTCATATAGCCGTACACCAGGAAATTCATGCTCCCTGATTCATCCACATTCACGATTTTGATATCATGTTCCCCGTAGCTGCACCGGAGATCATTGCCGTCCCGGAAACCAAACACCTTGGAAAGCTTATTCTGGGCCACGTCATAGCACCACAGTTCCCCGTTCTGGACAAAACCGACAATATTTTCCTCATCGTTCTTCCGGTACTCTACATTACCGTTTAAAATCCCCAGATGAATGGTGTTGGCAGAAAATACGGAAAGCTGCGGATCAAAGATCCGGTCCACTGTCCGGTCGTAGGCCAGAAGATACATGCGGTGTTCCAGATAGCGCACCCGGTAAGATTCCCGGACTTCATAGCGCTCCCGCTCCTGATTCTCGTTCACATGGGCCACCTCGTACTCCAGGCGCACCGAAGCCACAGAGTCTTCTATCTCCGTAATGAAAGTCCGTACCTCGCTGTCCGGCTCTACCTCCATGTCCCCCCAAATCCACTGCCGGTACCTGGAGTGGATAGTCACGTGATCCAGGGTATTGTTGTCCGCAGAGGCATCCGGCTCCAGATACTGGGTAATGTTCACCGTATTTTCTTTGTCAAACAACGCCTCATGAATCTCATCCACCAGCCGCAAACATTCATTCAAATGCGTCTCCGGCAGATTGGCCAGACGGGTATAATAGTATGCTTCTTTCTCCCGATCCAGCTCCAGACGGACTACCAAAAGATATTCTTCCTCCGGATCCAGGAGATCCTTCAGCTGAAACTGCGCATGAACGGTATCATCCACCCAAGTACAGTCAACCGCTTCCGTATCCTCAATCAGCCGTTCCGTATTCAGGCTCCGGACTTCATAAAAGACCTTCTTCACCTGGTTGGGCGCCCCTTTGATCTGCAGTTTCACGCCCCGGTCCTCCGGCAGAGGCAATACCGTATCCCGGATATACCGGGCATCCATAGACTGGGTGTAGCCGTGCATCAGATTCATCAGGCGGCCGTCCCTCTCCAGATAGATTAAGGGGAGTGTGGCATCTGCCATGGAATCCGTCAAATCTGTGTTTCCGGCCGTCATATAGTAGCTCATTCCCAGAATTCCCAGCACGAAAGCAGCCAAAATAGACAGGGTTTTCAGTATCAGCTTTTTCATTTTGCTTCCCCTCCCGTCTCCAGCAGACGCTCCAGTGCGGGCTGTACATGCAGGGCTTCCGTGCAGGCCAAATATGCACCGGCTTTTTCCCCTTTCGGCTGTCTCCGCCTGACTGCCCGGATCAGAATATTCTTGGGCGTATGCTCCATATCGATAAATTCCAGGATCTGAGTGTCATATCCATATTGCTCCAGAAGTTCCGCCCGCAGCCCGTCCGTCACCAAAGCTGCAATCCGTTCCTTTAAAAGCCCGTATTTGAGAACCGGAGCCAGCACCTCGCTGGAAATCTGCCTGTTCAGCTCATGCTGGCAGCAGGGAACAGAGAGAATCACCTTGGCATTCCAGCGGATCGCCTTGTAAAGTGCATAGTCCGTAGCCGTGTCGCAGGCGTGAAGCGTCACCACCATATCCACCTGCTCCCGCCCTTCATATCCGGCAATGTCCCCTTTGAGAAATTCCAGTTTCTCATAGCCATATTTCCTGCCCAGCGTACTGCAGTGTTCTATGACATCCTCTTTCAAATCCAGGCCGGTAATGCGGATATCCATTCCCCGGCATACATGCAGATAGTAGTATAGGGCAAAGGTCAGATAGGACTTGCCGCAGCCGAAATCCAGAATGCTTACCTCACGCCCTTCCGGCAGGGCCGGCAGCACATTTTCCACAAACTCCAGAAAGCGGTTAATCTGCCGGAATTTATCATAACGGGCATGGACCACCTTTCCCTCCGGGGTCATAACCCCCAGATCTACCAGAAAATCCACAGGCTTCCCCTCTTCCAGCAAATACCGCTTCTTCTTATTATGTTCCAAAACCGGACCCTTTACACCCGGGTCTGCCCCGGACTTTTTCTCTTTCAGAGTCACCCGTCCTTTTTTGCTCACCAAGACGCTTAAGGTTCCCCGTCCGCCCTCCGCCTGAAGCTGCCGGAAGGAGGTTTCCATCCACTTTGCAATCCGGCCGGCCATTTCCTCTTTTCCACAGTTTTCATGGAACGTCTTCGTTCCCCGCAGGATTTCCGCCTGAAACTTCAGCTCCCCGCCCAGAAGCACCGGGCGGATGCGAACTTTGGTTTCCTCCAGCCCCTTTCTGGGACTGCTGAGCACCATCCGGTTCAAACCTTCGTCCAGGTATATCTCCAACATCTGTCTTAAATTTTCCATCTATGATTCCTATACTCTTCTTTTACAGCCTTTACCCGTATTTCACTCTTGTCTACTATAGCATAAACTTTCTGTAATTACCAGAAATACGCATATTTTCGGAACTGGAAGCGCAGGGTCTGGCGTACACGTTCTAATACAGCCTCTTCGTATATTCCCTGAAACTCCTGGAGAACCGTTTCCGCATCCCTCATGGTAAATTCCGCCCGGAAAGAAAAACCACCATATAGGGCCTCGCAAGCATCCAGCTGCTCGTCAAAATTCCTGGAAAACGGCTTTGCTTCAATCCGCCGAAAACATTCCTCCACCTCTAGCTCCAAGGGGTAGTCCCCCCGCACATCTGAAAAAAGTGCCGCACCATTATCAAAAACCGGACATTCCCGGTAAGTTCCGTCTTTTCTCCTGATTACTGCCAAATTATGAAAATGCCGATCTTCATTTAAAAACAGGGTATCAATAGTTAATATTTTTCTTAGATAAGCTCCGAAATTATCGAGTGCCGTGATTTCTTCTATAACATCCACTACATACCGGATTTTGTCTTCTATCCTTTCAAAGGCGAGAATCCCTCTGGCTGCACTCTCCCCCCGGTATGCCTGAAACAGCCGCTCCACTGAAATCAGCTTATCGTCTTCCGGTTCCAGAAAATCTCCGGCCCTGCACCCATGGCGCAGGATGCCGCCCCGTTTAAGTTCTTCATATTCATAAGGGACAAAAAACCCAGCGTTCGTCTTTTTAAGCATTCGGGAAACCAGCACTTCTGCAAGTGCTTCGTAGCCAAGGCTGTCTTCCTTATACCAGACCCCTCTGTCAAACCATTTCGTCTGATTGCCCTTAGAGGAAGTCCATTCCCTTTCCTGGTCTTTTTTAATAAGCCCATCAAGATTTTTCATTCTACGCCTCCCATTTCCCTTTCTCCTGTACCAGCAGGTGGTATAGGCGTTCTTTAAGCTCCTCGCTTCCTTTGACAGCCTCCCGAATCTCGTCATAGCACCTTGTCCATTCTTCCCTCATCCGTTCAAGGCTTTGTCCATCCCCGTATACACGTCCCTTTGTCTTTTCCACAATCTGAAAGGGATCATAGGCATCCAATCCCATATACTTCAGTTCTTCCCTAATACCATAGCGAGTATGCGGCATACACCGGCTCTCCAAAAACGCTTCCCAGTCTTTCCAGCCCGGGGTTTCTTTGATTCCAAAAGCCCGACTCAGCATATCGTCTGTAAAATTTACAATCTGCACTTTCCTAGTAAAACTATACGTATCAATAAGCGTAGCCGGTTCCCCCCGATCCAGGTAGACATAAACAATTCTGGACTCCTGACCTGCCTTTGCAATTACTTTATGGACTGTGCTCAAAGCCACACCCATCTGGCCTGCAATATTCCGCATGGTGTGCCCCTGCCTGTAAAGAGCTAAAATATGGTTTTTTACCTGGGGTGAAATAGGAGGCCGTCCCTTTCTTTGCACTTTCTTTTCTCCCTTTTTCAACTGTTCCAGTTCTCCAACCACATCGCTATATGCCTCTGACAGAGATCTCAGTTTTTTCTGGAGACGTTCAATCTCCTGCTGCTGCCATGTCTCTTTTTCCGTCATAATGCCACGCCCGCTTTCCTGTTTCGCCTAACATTTTCTTTCCACATTATTATAAGCCCCCTGCGTTCGTTTAATCAAGCACTATTCGAACATCAAAACAAAAAAAATCCGGGAATGTGCACTCTGCCGTCACATTCCCGTTCTCTCTCCAACATAATTTTAGTAATACATCCGGCCGCCACGGCGTTCCCGCCTTCTTGAGCGCCGCTGGTACATCTCATTGAGAAGCATCATAGTCACAAAATCCTCCATCCAGTTCCGTCCGGAAATTTCCTGCATCATTAGATCATCCTGATACTCTCTTTTATCCATCCTCTCATAAATCCGGCGGCAGACAAGGCGGATCTGGAGCTGGTCCGGATACTCGTCAAACATAAAGCTGCCGTCATATTCCATCCGGTCGCATTCCTCTTCTACCAGCGGTTGAATTTGTCTTGCCAGGGCCGGATACAGCTCTTTAAATTTTCTTTGATCTCTCTCTTTTTCATCTTCCCATGGGCACACAGGGCAAAAAGGGCCCGGCTGATAAGGGTTGAAATAGGGGTAGGGTTCATAATATGGGGTCATGGAAAAATCCTTTTTTGTACAGTATATGCAGGCGCTTCACAGGGCGTGTGCCATATCCTATTCCTCCGCCCCTGCCACCCGCTCAATGTGCATGGCCAGATACCCAATCTCCGCCTCATCCAGGGACTGCCGCAGATGCTTCTCCAGATGTGCGCACACTGTGCCGGCCAGCCGGTAGGCATCGGGAAATTTTACAGCCATATAGTCGTTCATATTCAGCTTCAATTTCTCCCCCTTGACGGCTCTGGCCACCATATAGCGCACATGGTTCATCAGACGGTTGTAGGAGAGAGACATGACGTCAATGGTCTGCCCTGTCTCCTCCTCCACCATCTGGATACATTCCCGTACCGTCCGGGCTATCTGCATGGACAATGCCACATTTTCGTCTTCAATGGCCGAGTGGATATGTAGGGCAATATATCCCACCTCGTGCTCGTCGATCTCCACCTGAAGCCGCTCCCTTAAGATGGAACGTATGCACTCCGCAGTCTTATATTCCATGTGAAAGAGCGCCTGGATATCGCCGGTTAAAGGATTACTGATCTGCTCTCCGTTTTGGATACGCTTGACAGCAAAAGCAATATGATCTGCCATGGGGAAAAGAATGCTCCAGTCAATCCTGCCAAATACACGCTCGCTCTCTTTCAATACCTGCTCCGCTATCTCCAGAAATACCGGATCCATCCCTTTTACCAGCTCCATGGCATTTCCCCGCTCCGTATGCTCCCGCAGGGAGTATACGGTACAGTCTTTTGGCGCCTCCATGCGCTGGCTGACCTTTCTCCCAAAGCCAATGCCCTTTCCGATCAAAAGATATTCCCGGTTATCTTCCATGCCGATGGCAATCACAGTATTGTGATTGAGAACCTTCTTAACTCTGAACATGCTCTTCCTTCCCCCACAGCTTCTTTCTTATCCCTCGTAGGTATCTACTGCAAACAGGGCATCTCCCGCATGGATCTCCCCTTCCGCCAGCAGGCGTATTTTCTGGTTTTCCCCCAGTTCGGTACAGAGAACCGGAGAAGCCAGGGACGGCGCATGGGCTTTCAGATATTCCAGATCAAGCTTCATCAGAACATCTCCTTTCTTCACCTGATCCCCGTCTTTCACCAGTACGTCAAATCCTTCCCCGTTCAGGTTCACCGTGTCGATTCCCATATGAAGCAGCATGGCGATTCCCGAGGTGGTCTGGAAACCGATGGCATGTTTCGTCTCAAACACGAAGCAGACTTCCCCGTCTTCCGGAGCATACACGGTTCCCTCCCCGGGTACCACCATGGCGCCGTCTCCCATCATGCGGCCCGCAAAAGCTTCATCCGGCACTTCGGCAAGATCCGCCGCCTGGCCGTTTACCGGGCTGTAAATGGTAATGCTTTCCACTACCTTTCCCGCTGTCTCTTTCTTTTCCTCTCCGCCTTCCTGCACCGGTTCCTCAGGGGAAACAGTCACTTCTTCATCGGGAGCAGTCTCCAGATAATCTTCCAGATTGGATTTAATTACCGTCACCCGGGGGCCGTAGATTACCTGAACGCCGTTTCCTTTATGCACCACTCCGGAGGCCCCGGTAGACTTCAAAAGGGCATCACTTACCAGCTCCGATTTGTGAACCGTGCAGCGAAGCCTGGTGGCACAGCAATCCACATCCGAAATATTCTTCTTGCCCCCAAGTCCCCGGCAAATAGCTGCCGAGAGAGCATCCTCCTCCGACACAGCCTGGGAGCCCTCTTGGGCGCCTTTCTTCTTGGCATCCACATCGCTTCTGCGGTACAGCTTCACTTCCTCGCTGTCGTCCCGCCCCGGCGTCTTCAAATCCATCTTGGTAATCAGGAAGCTGAATAAAAGGTAATACACTGCAAAGTAGCCGAGACCTACAATGACAATCCAGATCCAGCTGGTTTTGGCATTGCCCTGGAGGACGCCGAAGAGGAACATATCAATCAGTCCGCCGGAAAAAGTCATTCCCACACCTACCCCGAACACGTGCATCAGCATATAGGCCAGTCCTGCAAACACGCAGTGGACCGCATACAGAAGAGGTGCCACAAACAGGAAAGTAAATTCCAGCGGCTCTGTAATACCGGTCAGCATGGAAGTTACCGCTGCGGAAAGCAGAAGTCCGGCCACAGCTTTCTTCTTCTCCGGTTTCGCCGTCTTATACATGGCAAGGGCAGCTCCCGGAAGCCCGAAAATCATCAGCGGGAATTTTCCGGACATAAATCTGGTAGCGGAAACTGCGAAGTGCTCCACCGTAGGATCCGCAAGCTGTGCAAAGAAAATGTTCTGGGCTCCCTCAATCAGGCGTCCGCCCACTTCCATGGTTCCGCCGAGAGCCGTCTGCCAGAAGGGAAGGTAAAATACGTGGTGAAGGCCGAAGGGAATCAGCGCACGCTCCATAAGGCCGTACACCCAGGTTCCGGCATATCCGGACTCCAGCACCACACCGCCGATGGCGTAAATCCCCTGCTGGACCACCGGCCATACAAAGAACATCAAAATTCCCACTGCCGTGTAGGTCAGTCCGCTGACAATAGGCACAAACCGGGTTCCTCCGAAGAAAGACAGCACCTGAGGCAGCTCAATCTTGTAGAACCGGTTGTGCAGGGCCGCAACCCCAAGTCCTACAATAATACCCCCAAACACCCCCATCTGCAGGGAGGTAATGCCCACCACCGACGTAGTGGCGCCTTCCAGCATAGCCTCCGCCCCGCCGTGATTCTGAATCATGGCACCGATAGAGGCGTGCATAATGAAAAATGCAATGGCTGCCGAAAGCGCCGCTACATCTTTCTCTTTCTTCGCCATACCGATGGCGACACCCATGGCAAAGATAATAGGCAGATTGGCAAACACAATGTCCCCGGCCGCACTCATAACCCGGAGAATGGAATTTAAGAATGTTCCGGGCCCCATAATCCCCAGAAGCCCGTAAGTCTCCAGCATGGTCTCATTGGTAAAAGAACCGCCCACGCCCAGCAGCAGTCCCGCCACCGGCAGGATTGCGATCGGCAGCATGAAGGATCTGCCTACACGCTGCAAAACACCGAAAATCTTGTCTTTCATACTCATTCCCTCCATTTTAAGTTCTGCAGATGTTTCCGACACGTTTACCCTGCCCGTTTTTCCTATATTTTAGACATCAAAAAGGCATTAACGTGCACAAACATCCTTAATAAAATGATTCATGCATAGTTAATGCCTGCCGTACAGTTACATACTATATCACTAAAATTAATTTACCATTACCGCCTTGCATTTGTCAAGCAGGATTTGGAAAAATTCTCCCTTTAATCCAGAGCCTCCTCCAGAGCTGCGATTACGATCCGCAGAGCCTTCAGCCGGGCATACTTTTTATCTACCGACTCCAGCACATGCCAAGGGGCATAGGTAGTACTGGTCTTCTGAAGCATCTCGTCCACCGCTTCCTCATAGACATCCCACTTCTCCCGGTTCCTCCAGTCCTCCTCCGTGATCTTCCACTGTTTCTCCGGCGTTCTCTGCCGCTCCTCAAAGCGGGCAAGCTGGGTGTCCTTGTCAATCTGGACCCAGAACTTGATGATCACCGCACCCCAGTCATGGAGCTCCTTCTCAAACTCATTAATCTCATGGTAAGCCCTCTGCCAGTCATTCTGGCTGCAGAATCCTTCCAGACGCTCCACCATGACCCTGCCGTACCAGGTGCGGTCAAAGATGGCAATGTGGCCTGTCCGTGGAAGCCTGGTCCAAAAGCGCCACAGATAATGGCGTGCTTTCTCATGGGGTTCCGGGCTGGCAATGGGGTGAACCTCATATCCTCTAGGGTCCAGGGCCTCCGTAATACGCTTGATATTGCCGCCCTTTCCCGCCGCATCCCATCCCTCGTAGCAGATGACCACCGGCACCCGCTTGCGGTACAGACGGTTGTGCAGCTCCCGCAGCCTGGCCTGCAGGGCTTTCAGCTCGATCTTATACTGATCCGGCTCCACTTTCTTGTCCAGGGAAATTTCCGACAGCTTCGCCATCTTAACCAGTGGAAAATGATTCTGCAGAAGGGGTACCGCCAGAGAGTGATTCTGGAACGCCACTTCCAGAGCGCTGTTCAAAAGCTCCAGGATCTGCAGTTCCACCCATTTGGCAGACATAGCATCTATGATATACCAGGGAGTTCCCGGTGCGTCGGTTTCTTTCAGATATTGATCGAAGATCTCCAGGCATTCCCCGTAATGCTTATTCTGCCATTTGTCATTTTCACTGACCCGCCATCTGGTGTCCTTTTTACAGAGGAGCCCATCCATCCGCCGCCTCTGCTCTTTCCTGCTGATATGCAGGAAAAATTTAACCACCAGATAACCGTTGTCCGTGAGCTGCCGTTCAAACCTGCAGATACTTTCGATCCTGGAGGCATAGGTCTTCTCGCTCTCCGTACCATACAAACGGCCCTTGACCGTTTCGTCCATCCAGCCGGAATCCATAAACAGGAAGTTTCCCGCCTTAGGCAGCTTGGCAAAATAGCGGTACAAGAAAGGCTTTCTCTTCTCATCCTCTGTGGGAATATCTAAGGACGCCACCTTGAAAAACCTGGGATCCAGATTGGGAATGATCTTTCCGATGGTGCTTCCCTTTCCGGCAGTTCCCCAGCCCTCCATCAAAACCACCACCGGCAGTTTATGTTCCTTTACCTGCATCTGCTTGGCCGCCAGCTGCTCCCGGGCCTTGGAAAGCCGCCTTTTCAGTTCTTCCTTCTCAGGCCGTTCCGGAGCTTGATACTCTTTTAACATCTCCATTCCCTCCCCTTACCCTCAGTGTACAAGGGGACACACGGTTTTGCATCTCGGATTTGCGATTCTGCTACGTTACTGTCACTCAGCGTACGTCCAGTACG
>CAJUMM010000005.1:0-12459 GCA_910586955.1 uncultured Lachnospiraceae bacterium
CTTTAATAACGCCGACTCTGAGGCCGTGCGGATTAACTTTCTGTCCCATGCTTTAACCTCCTATCTCTCATCAAGCACGATTGTGATGTGGCTCATTCTCTTCTCGATTCTGTATGCCCTTCCCTGGGCTCTCGGCCTGATTCTCTTCATCGTGGGTCCCTTGTTTGCGTAGCACTCCGCTACATAAAGATTGTTGGGATTCGGGTATTTCTCAGGGTCAATGCTGTACAGGTATTCTGCATTTGCACGTGCTGATTCCAGCAGCTTCTTAATCAATGTGGAGGCATATCTGGGATTGTAGGTCACAATTCCGAGGGCCGTCTCCACGTCTTTGCCACGGATGGCATCCAATACAAAACATGCCTTCTGAACGGATACGCGCGCATAGGACAGCTTTGCTGACGGCCGTGTATCTTTCTTGGCATTTCTCTCTCTCTTAATCTGACTTCTATGTCCTTTAGCCATTAGAGTAGTCTCCTTTCAAAAAGTATGAACGACTAACGTCTTGATTTCTTCTCGTCTTTTCCGTGTCCCCGGTAGGTTCTGGTGGGAACAAACTCTCCCAGCTTGTGTCCGACCATATCCTCGGTGATATACACGGGTACGTGTCTTCTTCCGTCGTGAACTGCGATTGTATGACCAACCATCTGCGGGAAGATTGTGGAGCGGCGGGACCAGGTTTTAATCACCGATTTCTCACCTGCTTCGTTCATCGCATTTACTTTTTTCAGCAAACTCTCATCTGCAAATGGTCCTTTTTTTAATGAGCGAGCCATGTGTATTCCTCCTTACTTGAATGTTCTGCCATCGCGTCTTCTTACGATCAGCTTATTGGACTGCTTGTTCTTCTTTCTTGTCTTCAAACCAAGAGCAGGTTTGCCCCAGGGAGTACTCGGGCCGGGACGGCCGATACCGGTCTTTCCTTCTCCACCGCCGTGGGGATGGTCGTTGGGGTTCATAACGGAACCGCGGACCGTGGGGCGGATACCCATATGGCGCTTGCGTCCTGCCTTGCCGATGTTGATCAGGTTATGCTCCGCATTTCCCACAACACCCACCGTCGCTCTGCAATTTAAAGGAACCATTCTCATCTCGCCGGAAGGAAGACGAAGGGTTGCATACTTTCCTTCCTTTGCCATCAGCTGTGCGCTGTTGCCCGCAGAACGAACCATCTGTCCGCCCTTGCCGGGATGCAGCTCAATATTGTGTATCTGTGTACCTACGGGAATCTGTGCCAGGGGCAGGCAGTTTCCGATCCGGACCTCTGCCTCCGGTCCGTTCATAACCTTCATGCCGTCCTTGAGGCCCTGGGGCGCCAGGATATAGGCCTTCTCGCCGTCTGCATAGCAGATAAGGGCAATATTGGCCGTCCGGTTGGGATCGTACTCGATGCCGATAACCGTTGCCGGGATTCCGTCTTTCTTTCTCTTAAAGTCAATCAGCCTGTATTTTCTTCTGGAGCCGCCTCCGCGGTGTCTCACTGTGATTTTACCCTGGTTGTTGCGACCGGCGTTCTTGTCTAAGGAAACAAGCAGCGCCTTTTCCGGTTCCTTCTTGGTGATTTCAGAGAAATCGGAACCTGTCATATGTCTTCTGGAAGGTGTATATGGGTTATAGGTTTTAATTCCCATTACAGTTCACTCCTTTCGTTTCTGCGTTATTATTTGTTGTCAGGCTTTTCTGCCTATATTTACTGTTTAGCGCAGCGCTTTTTACAGCCCTTCAAAAATCTCGATATCTGCGCTCTCTGCCGTCAGCTGTACGATGGCCTTCTTGGTCTTCGCCGTCTTTCCCACTACCATGCCCCGGCGTTTCTTCTTGCCGTCCAGGTTCATGGTGTTGACGCTCTTTACCTTGGTTCCTGCAAACATCTTCTCAACGGCTTCCTTCACCTGGGACCTGGTTGCATCCGTGTGAACCAGAAACGTGTATTTCTTCTCACCCATAGCCGCCATGCTCTTCTCGGTGATAACCGGTTTCAGGATGACATCATAATATTTTAAATCTGCCATTATGCGTACACCTCCTCGATTGTTGCCACGGCGTCCTTGGTTACGATTACCGTGCTGTACTTCAGAATGTCAAATACGTTAATGGTATTTGTGAGAGCCGTCTTTACCGTAGGAATGTTTCTTGCGGACAAAACTACGTTTGCGTCGTTCTCATTCAGAATTACCAGCGCCTTCTCCACATTCAGGTTCTTCAGGGTATTCTGGAAATTCTTTGTCTTAATCTCGTCAAATTTGAGTTCGTCTACCACAATCAGCTTGTTCTCCTGAACCCTGGAGGTCAGGGCAGACTTAAGTGCCAGTCTCTTCTCTTTCTTATTCAGACGAATGGTGTAATCCCTGGGGGTGGGAGCAAATACCACTCCGCCGCCCGTCCACTGGGGTGCTCTGGTGGAACCCTGTCTCGCATGACCGGTTCCTTTTTGTCTCCAGGGCTTCCTTCCTCCGCCGGAAACTTCGGAACGGGTCTTGGCTTTCTGGGTTCCCTGACGCTTATTTGCAAGCTGGGCTACAACGGCCATGTGTACCAGGTGCTCGTTTACTTCCACACCGAATACAGCATCGTTTAATTCCATTGTGCCAACTTCTTTTCCTTCCATATTGTAAACAGATACTGTTGACATCTGTAATTCCTCCTTTCCGCTAAAGATTATTTGCTAACCTTTACTGTCTCTTTAATTGTCACCAAAGATTTCCTGGGTCCCGGAACCGCACCTTTTACCATCAGCAGATTCTTCTCTGCGTCTACCCGGACAATCTCCAGGTTCTGGACGGTAATTCTCTTGTGGCCCATCTGGCCCGGCATCTTCTTGCCCTTAAATACCTTGCTCGGATCGGAACATGCGCCGTTGGAACCTGCATGGCGGTGGAACTTGGAACCGTGAGCCATGGGTCCTCTGGACTGGCCGTGTCTCTTGATGGCACCCTGGAAGCCTTTACCTTTGGAAACCGCAGTGGCATCGATGTGATCCCCTGCCGCAAAGATATCCGCCTTAATCTCCTGTGCCAGAGCGTAATTCTCGGCATCTTCCAGCTTCAGCTCCCGCACATATCTCTTATAGGAAACGCCGGCCTTGTCAAAGTGGCCTTTTAAGGGCTTGTTCACCAGCTTTTCCCTCTTGTCAACGAAGCCTACCTGCACTGCACTGTAACCATCGTTCTCCATGGTCTTCACCTGAGTCACCACACAGGGACCGGCCTGAAGCACGGTAACAGGCGTCAGAACTCCGTCTTCGCTGAAAATCTGTGTCATTCCAACTTTCGTTGCCAAAATAGCTTTCTTCATTTCTTTTCCTCCTTATTTCTCTACAGCGGAACGCAAAGCACCTTTCAGGTGTCCCTCTATGCCAGAAAACAGGCAGACAGGGGAAACGTTCATTCTAGCTGAGGATTACTTTGTTTTCATCTTAATATCGATGTACACACCTGCCGGCATCTCCAGTCTGGAGAGGGCATCCACCGTCTTCTGGGTCGGTGTAATGATGTCAATCAGCCGCTTATGGGTTCTCTGCTCGAACTGCTCTCTGGAGTCTTTGTACTTGTGTACCGCCCGCAGAATGGTTACCACCTCTTTCTTGGTGGGAAGAGGAACCGGTCCGCTCACCTGTGCTCCATTCTTCTTTACAGTTTCGATGATTTTCTTTGCGGATGCGTCCACCAGCTGATGGTCATACGCTTTCAATGTGATTCTCATTACCTGACTTGCCATAAAAAAAGTCGCCTCCTTTTCGTACTTTTGGGACCAGTACGACAAGCGGTGACTGTACACTCTTCCGTGTGTATCCTGTTTTAAAACATTCCTATCACACGTCGTATCCACTTATCTGCCGGGCTTCGATGCCGGATGTTCCCTGCATTCCTGTATACTCGCCCTGGCGTGGACTGTTTACTTGTACAGTGACTTGTCGCCAGTTTCATAACTTGACATTCGCTCCACGGAAAACCTGCCACTTAGGGCAGCAACCTCACGCTTCAACGCTATCAATGTCACAACAGTTGCAATTATACAGGAACTTGCAGGGAAATGCAAGGGTTTTTTTAAATTTTTTTGTCTTTAATCCGAGACAATATTGCGCAGCCAGACTCCCTTTTTTACCATAATAAAGCCCAGCAGGCATTTTGTCCACTCCCCCACCTGCACCAGCGCATAAATCGCCCAGGCGTGAAGACCCGTATAGCGGCTCAGCGCAAAGGCCAGGGGCACGCTGATGCCCCAGATGCACACGCAGTCATAGATGAAGGTAATACCCGTCTTTCCTCCTGCCCGCAGAGTAAAATAGGTGGTGTTGAGAAAGGCGTTCTGGGGAAGAAATACCGCTTGAACGGCAATAAAGCCCGCTGCCACGGCCCGGACCTGGGCTTCCGTTTTGTAAATCTGTGGAAACAGCGGCGAAATCCCCAGCATCAGCAGAGCGATACCGAAGCTGGAAAGGAGGGAAAAAGCGATCATCTTATTGTCCGTATCCCGGGCCTCCCTCATTTTCCCTGCGCCCAAAAGCTGTCCCACGATAATTGCCACCGACTCGCCCATAGCCTGAAAGGACACATTAAAGAGCTCATGGATGGTATTGGCAATGTTAAGCCCTGCCACCACCGTAAGGCCCCGCAGGGAATAGCACTGGGTCAGAACCGCCATGCCGCTGGACCAAAGCCCCTCATTGATCAGCAGAGGAATCCCCTTGACAAAATATTTCTTCGCCAGGGCATCCGGAACTTTCAGGGTCCGGTAAATCCCTTTGATATATGGATTTTCCCGGGTATGGCGGTGGGTCCAGACTGCCACCGAAAAAAGCTCCACGTAGCGGGACAGCACGGTGGCTGCCGCCGCTCCCTGAACGCCCAGACGGGGAAAACCCATCCTTCCGTAAATCAAGAGGTAATTAAGGGCCAGATTTACCAGCACCGCCGTTACGCCTGCCCGCATGGGAACTACCGTTTCCCCGCATTCCCGGAGGGTACTTGCATATACCTGCAGAAGCATAAAAGGCGGAATGCCCCAAAGGATCACCCGGAGATAATTCATTCCGCAGTTCCACGTCATTTCCAGATTGCCGCCGTCATTGCTTCCGTTCAGATAGAGCCCGATAAGGCTTCCTCCCCATACGAGAAAGAGAAAAAGGGCAGCAAGGGTCACCGCCGTTCCCAGCCAAATCTTATACCGGAAGGTATGGCGGATTCCCTCGTTGTCCTTCTGTCCAAAATACTGGGCCGTAAAAATGCCCGCTCCTGCCAGCCCTCCGAAAATGCACAGATTATACACAAATATCAACTGATTGACAATGGAGACTCCGGACATAGGCTCCGTTCCAAGTCTTCCCACCATGATATTGTCCAGAAGTCCCACAAAATTCGTGATGCCATTCTGCACCATAATGGGCACCGCAATCCCCAAGACCCGTCTATAGAAAGCCTTATCGCCAATAAACCTGTCCCTGAATTTCCGAATCATAGGCATTGTTCTACACGCCGGACTGACGGAGGTTTTGGAGGCGTTCCTGTCCAAAGGTCTCCCCCGCAGCCCGGAAGGCCAGCAGAATCCCTCCTGCCACCGGAGAAAGCTGCGGTTCTACAATCCTGTGGGGGATATCCGATAGAGCCTCGTCAAAGGGCCCCCGAAGGTAATCCATGGCCCGGAACACTCCCCCGGAGTAGGAAATCCGCAAGGGCTCGTCAAAAACACCCTGGGTGTAAATGCTGCGCACAATCAAAGCCAGCTCCCTGGCCGCCTCCGCAAAAATCTGCCGGGCACAGGCATCTCCCCGTTTGGCCAGCTCACAGGCGTGAACGGACAGGGATGCAATGTCTTCCCGTCTCCCTTCCCATCTTTCGATCACCAGGTCCAAAACCGCCTGAGGATTATGCAGTTCATACGCATCCATTAAATAGGAAAAGAGCTCGCTCTTCGCCTCCCGGCCGTCTGCCTGTTTGGTAAAATGCTGAACCAGCCTGCAGCCAATCCAGTAGGCGCTCCCCTCATCCCCGCCAAAAAGGTGATGCCAGCCGCCGCTGCGGACCTGAAGCCCGTTTTTGTCACATCCCAGGCCGATAGAACCGGTTCCGGCTATCATATGAATCCCCTGCCCGCACAGAAGGGAACCAGCCAAAGCATTTTCCGTATCGTTTCCTATGACGAGGCATAAGCCGGGAAATTCTTCCTCGGTCCGGCGGATAAGTCCCGGCATATCCTCAGGAATATCCCCAAATCCTGCCATGGCGATAAAAGCCGCCCGTATATCTGCCCGGGAAATTTCCGCCTGGGCGCAGACTTGTTCCACGCCGTCCCTCAGCACCGCCATCACCTGCTCTGTACCGTTAACCATATAATTGGCAGGCCCCAGCACGCAGAAAGCTTTCCGCTCCCCCTGTTCCCCGCAGAGCAGAAAGGCTGTCTTCGTCCCTCCGCAGTCCACGCTTAAATAACTACTCATAAAATTCCTCCTCGAAGGCCTCCGCATCCAGATGCAGAAGGCGGCAGGCATTTTTATAATACACCTTTCTCAGCACCTCGTCCTCCAGGAAAAGGCCGTAGATAGACCACCGCCCCTGACCGGGCACCTCCCCCTCCGGCTCATAAGAAAAATACTCGTCTTCCGTCTCCAGACAGCGGTAATAGACGGGGTGCGCCCCAAGGGTCACAGGAGTGGAATCCGTCCCAAAGAGAATCCGGTCCTGATATGCAGTAAAAAACCGCCGGGCGCTGTAAGGCACCCGCCCCAGCTCCGCAAGTCTGGCCGCAATGTCCACATAAAGGTTGGGATACTTGGAAAGCTGCCCGCCTACCCAGCCCAGGTTCTCCGCATAACTGCCCACATGGGCAATGACAAAAGTGGTATCGGGATGGCTCCGTACCGTATTTTCCTGCATTTCCATCAGTTCCTCAAAGCTCAGGAACCGGCTTCGGTCGGAAAACTCCCAGTCCGGGTTGGCAGAGAGCTCCTCGTATCGCTCGTTTGTCTCGTTTTTCGGCTTAAAAAACGCCACCGGATCTCCTATGTGCATCAGCACCGGAATCCCCAGTTCCGCCGCCGTCTCATAGATCACATTCAGCCTGGGATCATCCGTGCGGATGGGTTTCCCGCCGGAATCCTTCCTATATAAACTCAAATCCTTCCACATCTTAATTCCGCAGCATCCCTTGGCATAACACTCCCGGATCTGCCTTTTAGCCCTGTCCGGGAAGTCCGGCTCCTCAAAGTGCTCCGTATCCACCCACATAAAATTCAGGAAGGTCTGTTCAAAGCCTTCGATTTTCCGGTTCATCTCCTCCAGGTCCTCTCCGTAAAAACCGTCCAGATTCACCGCCTTCACAACGCCGTACTCCAAAAGTCTCCGGGCATAATCTTCCGTGTCATAAACCGACCTGTAGTTCTCCCCTAAAAGCATCTTCCCGCAATGGGTATGAAAATCAATTACCGGAAAGCGGGGGCGGGGGCAGTCCGTTACCGGAACCACCGCCTCACTCACCGGATGAAATCTGTTTAATTCCATCAGAAAATCCTCTCCTCCGTGCTCTTGTCAAAGACATGACATTTCTTCTTATCAAAACGAATCCGAAGCTCTTCATCCCCGCGTCCAACGGCGTTTAAGGAGGTCCGCATCGTACAGTCCGCTCCCCCGATATTACCGTACAACACATACTCATGGCCCAGCATCTCTTTCACTTCCACCCGGTAACCGAAGACTTCTTCTTCCTCTTCCCCGGCCAGATAGATATCTTCCGGGCGAACACCCAGCACCAGCTCCCGGCCTTCCTGGTCTTTTAAGAGCTCCTGCTGTCCCTTCGGAAGGGAAACCTTCGTACCATTCTCCATAACAAAGGCCCCCTTCTCATACCGTCCCGGGAAGAAATTGATCTGGGGACTGCCCAGAAAGCCTGCTACAAAGAGATTCGCCGGATTCTCGTAGATTTCCTCCGGACTTCCCACCTGCTGTACATAACCGTTGTTCATAACTACAATGCGGTCCGCCATAGTCATGGCCTCTGTCTGATCGTGGGTTACATAAATTGTCGTAGCACCAATGCGCTTGTGCAGGCGGATCAGCTCCGTGCGCATCTGGACCCGCAGCTTGGCATCCAGGTTGGAAAGAGGCTCATCCATCAGGAACACCTTGGCGTCCCGGACAATGGCCCGGCCCAGGGCCACCCGCTGCCTCTGTCCGCCGGAGAGAGCTTTGGGCTTCCGGTTCAAATACTGCTCAATGCCCAGAACCGCTGCCGCCTCATGGACCTTCTTGTCAATCACTGCCTTATCCACCTTCTTGTTTTCCAGAGAAAAGGAAAGATTCTGGTAAACGCTCATATGGGGATACAAGGCATAGTTCTGGAAAACCATAGCAATGTTCCGGTTCTTTGCCTCCACCCGGTTCACCATCTCCTCATCGATCCACAGCTCACCGGAGGTAATCTCCTCCAGGCCTGCAATCATACGCAGAGTCGTGGTCTTCCCGCAGCCGCTGGGGCCTACGAACACAATAAACTCCTTATCCTGAATCTCCAGGTTGAAATCAAAGACTGCCTGGACACCGTTCTCATAAATTTTATTGATATTATTTAATTTTACTGTCGCCATCTCTCATCCTCCTGATCCTCGTTCCGGAAAGCCCCGGCTGTTTTACTTCATCCCCGTCATGGAAATTCCCTTAATAAACTGTTTCTGGAATATGATAAATACCACCGACGCCGGAATCATAATCAGCGAAGCCGCAGCCATAGTAGCCGACAGATCCGACAAATGCTGGGTGGAGAAATAGGACATAGCCAGAGGCAGGGTCATATTCTTCGCACTGTTCAGATAGATAAGCGGCGTCTGGTAATCATTCCAGATTCCCAGAAACGTAAAGATAGTCAGGCTCCCCAGGGCCGGACGGATACCCGGAAGGACAATCCGGTAATAAATCTTAAAGTCCGACGCATTGTCCAGCATGGCGCTCTCAAACAGTTCCTTAGGCAGATCGTCGATAAACTGCTTGCACAGGAAGATTCCAAAGGCATTGATAAAGGTAGGGAAGATAAGGGAAATAATCTTATCGTACCACCCCAGCTTGGATATCAAAAGGAAATTGGGAATCATCATGGCAGCCGTAGGCATCATCATAGTCAGCAGAATCAAGGTAAAGATAAACTTATTCAGCTTGAACTTGTATTTGGAAAGCACAAAACCGATGATGGAACTGGTAAAGAGGATCACCAAAGTGTCCACAATCGTCACCAGCAGGGAATTGCGCATCCAGGAAAAGAAGGGCGATTTGGTCAGCACCTTCACATAGCCGGAAATCGTAAACTGTTTCGGCAGCATATTGGTGGGCTCCAGCAGGATTTCCTTCGTGGACTTAAAGGAATTGGAAAGCATCCAGAAATAGGGCGCCAGGAAAACCACCGCAGCCAGAAACAGACAGATGAAAGCTATGATACGGATTTTCAGGTTCTTCTTATCTTTGATGAATTTCATATCCGGCCCTCCTAATATTCCCAGTCAACATTGTGCTTTTTCTGCTCAATGAAGGACAGAATGATAATAATAATAAACAGCACCATAGAAACCGCCGAGGCGTATCCCATATCCTTATATTCGAAGGCAGTCTTGTAAATATAGCGGGACAGCACCAGACCGGAATTCTGGGGGCCGTCCTTCAAAATCAGGACTGAGAACTGGGCAAACATCTGGAAATGGGATATCAGGGTCTGCACAATTACAAACTGGAAGCTCCGTCCCAGGAGGGGCAGCGTCACCTTGCGGAATTTGCGCCACTCACTGGCACCGTCCAGATCCGCCGCCTCGTATACATAAGCCGGAATCCCGTCAATGCCTGCGGAAAACAGGACAATATTGTACCCCACATCTACCCAGAGAGTGTAAATGATAAGGGAAATCATAATCACCTTTGGATCTCCCAGCCAGTTTACCGAGGGAAGCCCAACCCGGTTCAGCATCATATTCAGAAATCCCGTAGTAGTCGGAAGAATGGAGCGGGAAAATACCACGGAGGTGGCCACCATAGGAGCAATACAGGGCAGGAAAAATACCATGCGGAAAAAGCTCCTCACCTTGTTGGACTTAAAGTAACTGATAAGCTGGGCTACCAGAAGGGACAAGGCGATATTCAGAAATACCGTAGCAAACACGAAAATCAGCGTATTTTTCATAGCCAGGCGGAAGTCCGGATCTGCAAACAGCTTTTGAAAATTTCCCAATCCCACAAATGTATTATTGGAGCTTAAAGGATTATAGTTAAAAAAAGATACTACCAGGCCGATTCCAATCGGCACGATAATGAAAACCAGGATATGCAGCATCGCCGGCAGCATAACCGCCCATACAAATTTTTTATTTTTCATATTCGGCCCTCAAAGACGGGCAGGGGGGAGGCTGTTCCTTCCCCCCGCCGCTCTTTACTATTCCAAAATCGCGTTCAGTTTGGTATTCAGATCTTCCATAGCCTCATCAATAGAAGCATAGTCCCCGGAGCAATAACCTACAAAGGTATCGTTTACTGTCTCTTTCAGACGATCCGTATTAAATGTTCCGATAAACTGCGCATTGTCCAAAATATCTACCAGCACCTTGGTATAGGGCATTGCTTCCTGATATTCAGCACTTTCTGCCAGGTTTCTCTTAGAGGGAATCTGGGTGCAGCGGATATTGTGATCCAGCATTACTTCATCTTCATACAGATAATGAATAAACTTCATAGCCGCTTCCTGCTCCTTGCAGCTGGCGCTGACTGCCAGGGACCAGCCGGTCTCAGATGCAAATTTGTGATCATCCGTATACCAGGGCATCTCCACATAGTCAAAGTCTGTTCCAAGTTCCATACCGAAAGACTCCACGCCCTCCGAAATCACCCACGGGCCTCTGGGAACCATCATGACCCGGCCTGCGTAGCACTGTTGATAACCCTCCAGGTCCCCGCCTCCTGTGAGACCTTCCAGATCCGTCACCTTATCCTCAGTCACCATGCTGGCCAGCTCGTCAAAAGCAGTTTTGGCTTCCTGGGTAGTCACATCAAATTTTCCGTCCTCCGTCAGATAGTTGGAACCCTGCTGAAGGATCAGAGACAGGAAATAATAAGGTACGGAATCCCAGTTCACAAAATCCAGTCCCTTTACCTGGAATACATTTCCGTCATGAGCAGTACCTGCAACAGCCGTACTCTTCAGTTCTTCCCATGTGGTGGGAACTTTCAGGTTATTTGCTTCCAAAAGTCCCAGATTTACCACCAGGCCGCCGTTTTCAATATTAAACTCCAGGGGAACTCCGTAAAGCTTGCCGTCATTCATCAGCGCACCGTAAGTCGGAGCATAAGTTTCCTCCTGAATCTGCGCCGCAAAATCATCCGGCATAGCCATCAGGGTATTGTGAGGCGTAAAGTCCAAAGCCCAGCCTCCCCACATCTCATAGATGTCGGCTCCGCCATCACCGTCAATCAGAGAAGTCTGTACCTTTGCCTCAAACTCATCATAGGGAAAAGTCTCCAGCTGGATATGAATGCCGGCATTCTCTGCCTCAAAAGCCGCAATAGCATCCGTATAAGCAGCATTCCAGGGCTCATTCTGATGGGCCCACATAGTCAGGGTAATATCCTCCCCGCTTCCGCCGTCCCCGGAAGGCTGTGCCTGCCCGGGATCTGCCCCATTGTCATTCCCGGAACCGGAACATGCGGTCAGGGAAACTGCCAGTAACACACACAATAACAAACTAACGATCTTTTTCATGTATTGCCTCCATTTCTATCTTTAAAGATTTAAAGTAACCAAGATATTCCGCATTCTTATCCAGCATCTCCTGCACCATCTGCTGGATCTCATCCATAC
Organism: uncultured Lachnospiraceae bacterium; assembly: GCA_910586955.1. GTDB lineage: Bacteria > Bacillota > Clostridia > Lachnospirales > Lachnospiraceae > Laedolimicola. The sequence continues at coordinate 11,821 of CAJUMM010000005.1, forward strand.
TGCACACTGCACAGGTCAGGGGGTCAAACAGCACTGCCTGGAAAACCAGGTTTGGATCTCCTTTTATAGCCGCCTGTACGGCCAAATCTTCAATCAAAGCCGAATTGTTCACAAGCACTGCCAGATGTTCCGGCATAGTAATCTGCTTGATAGGAGCTATGCCCTCTTCCGTAGCCACCACCGGAACCTCCACGCAGACGCCCTGCTTGATATTGGTAATGTAATTATGATTCTTCAGATTACCATTGAAAAAGTAGGGTGTGTGGTCTCCGAAAAGTGCGTTGAAAATATTGGACGCATACTCTTCTCCCCGTTCCAAATCCACTTCCGCAGAGTCCAGCCATTCCTGGTATTCCTTCTCCCAGGTGTCCTCCCGGCCCAGATACTCATCTAATATGTAGGCATAAGACCCGGGATTCCAGCCGGTACCATGGGTGCAGTACTTCTCAATCAAATCCGGACGTTTCCGGAACCAGGCCACATACTCGGAATTATGCCCGGAAGACTCCGTATTAAAATAACCCAGCTTGCGGAACATCTCGATCCGCACCGGCTCCTCCGCCGCCACCTCTTCCCTCTCAATGGCCTTGTAGAGATCCGGATAGGCATCTTTCCCGTCCACTTTAAGCTCTAGGTAGA
>CAJUMM010000005.1:12469-77683 GCA_910586955.1 uncultured Lachnospiraceae bacterium
ACACTCTTTCCCTACACGACGCTCTTCCGATCTCTGATGATTAATGCCTGCACAAGTATACCGGAACTTCTTCTCTTTAGCTCCCAGCCAGCCGGCCAACATATCTGCAGTTCCCTGTACGCTGTGGCACAGTCCGGTGATATTCATATCAGACATAGACTGCAGGTAACTTACCAGCATAGCCATGGGATTGGTGTAGTTCAGCACCACCGCCTCCGGGCACACCTGCTCGCAGTCCCGGATAATGTCCAGCAGCACTGGAGCCGTCCTAAGGAAACGGAAGATCCCCGAAGGTCCTCTGGTATCGCCTACGCAGATATCCACACCGTATTTCTTGGGAATCTCAATGTCATGGCGCCACACCTCCACGCCTCCCTGCAGAATGGTAATCAGCACCCCGTCCGCATCTTTCAATGCCTCCCTGCGATCCATCGTGCTTTTCACTGTCGCCGGATACTGACCCGCATCCACAATCTTCTGTACGCCTTTTACCGCATACTCCAGACGCTTCGGATTAATATCCATCAGCATAAGCTCGGCATCCCGGAAGGCCTCAAAGGTCAGAATATCACGTACCAGATCCTTTGTGAAATCCAGGGAGCCGGCTCCAATGAACGTAAACTTCTTCATGTCATCGCCTCCGTTTAGTAAACATTATATGTTTGTTTATCTTTTACACTCCCATCATATCACGCTTTTCCAGTCTTGAAAAGTCCTTTTTTCTAATTTTATTTGCATTTTTTAGTTAATTATTGTATATAATTATGATATTTGTTTACTAAACAAAAAATTGTATGTGTCTTTTTCCAGAAAAAGAACTTTACATTGTCATATTTTTATATTATAATGTTTACTAAACAAAGGAGGCCATTTATGTCTACAATCCGAGAAGTCGCAAAAGAAGCAAATGTTTCCATCACCACCGTCTCCCGCATCCTGTCCAACGATCCCTCTTTTCACGCAAGCGAAGAAACCCGCCGGCGGGTGATGCAGGCCGTCCGCACCTTGAACTACCAATATGCGGCCAAACGCAGCCAGATTCACATCGGCTGCATCATGTCCTTGACCTACAGCTATTCCGATCCCTATTTCAATGATATCCTGAACGGAATCCAGACTTTCTGCTCCGGACATAATGCCTATATCTCCCTTATCGTCAGCTACGCTCAGTTTCACGAGATGAAAGACGGCCTGGAAAAGCAGCTCTCCGAGCTGGACGGGCTGATTATCACCGATCTGCCGGAAGGGCGCCTGGATTTCATCAACCGCATAAACAAGAAGCTGGTCTTCGTGGACAATTACATCAACGGCTGCTGCAATGTAGGCTACAACGAGATTTTCGCCAACCAGCTGATGATGGACCACCTTATCGCCTGCGGCTACCGCAAAATTGCCTACATCGGAGGCCCGGCGGACTACTATGGCTTCGATTCCTCCGCCCGCATGATGGTGTACCGGGAGACTCTGCGCAAAAACGGCATTCCCTTCGACCCGGAACTGATCTACGACTGCAACTGGGACCATCAGCTCTGCGCCAGGCAGACCCAGGAACTGCTGGCCCGGAGGCCGGACACTCAGGTGATCTTCGCAGGCTCCGACTCCCTGGCCATTATCATTCTGGCTCAGCTCAACAATCTGGGCCTCAAATGCCCCGATGATATCGGTGTGGTAGGCTTTAACGATATCGACCTGGCGGAAAGCTTTACCCCGCCCCTTACCACTGTGCGCCTGCCCTCCGTAGCCATGGGGGAAATGGCCGCCCGGATCCTCATCGATCAGATTGTAACCAATACCTGCCAGAACATGCAGATCCTGCTGCCTGTGGAACTGAAGATACGGAAATCCACCAGAGATATATCCAGGTAGCTTATTCGGAGATTCTTGAGTGCGTTGAGGGATAAGAAAAAGGACGGAATCCGGGGGGATTCTGTCCTTGGGAATTTTATTTTTTGAAAAAAATATCAAAGCAGTCTTTTATCAAGACGAGCTCTCAATTCTTTTTCCGGAAGGCGAACCTTTCCGCCATTGTATTGAAGCAATTTTTCCAAACAATATCTATATTCCTTATATGCAATCATTTCTTTATCATAAAGAGCATCCAAAATACCTATTGTACCTATTACATGTACTCCTTCTGTCCAGGCCGCTTTTCTAAGTGCTCCGTCTCCTGTAAGCAGCGTAATTCCCCTGCTTTTTGCAATAGCCAGCGCCACGCAGTCATATCTTGAAGCCTTTTTATATTTTTCGGCATATTCTTCTGCGAGATAAAATTCTTCTTCCGTCATCTCTGTTTCAAAAAGCCCCAAATCTAGCAAAGCCTTCCCTAGTCCAGGCGGTGACAGCAGTTCGTCACGAACCGCATCTTCATTCATGAGATAGGTATACGATAAACGAAACGGAAATTCCAATCGATCTATTACAGAAAAATCCAGCCAGACATTCGTATCACTGCTGATATATTCCATCCGTCAGTCCTCTTCTGCAAAGCACTGTTCCAATACATACTCATAGGACCTGTGCAAAAGCTCTGCACCTTTCTGAACAGATATCTCATTTTCACTCACAGCCCGAAAAACAAGCTGCGAAAAAAAAGCAGGCTCTTCCCTGGGAATTCGGACAGGCTCATTCCTTTTCCATCCCGCTTTTCCCGCACGGATATAAAACTCTTTAGCCGTATTACCACTTATTATATTGCAGAGATTCGCTCTTTTTACAAGCAAATACATTGAAATACCATATTCCCTGCAGGTCAGGGCCATATCCCGCGTTACCGAACTCCTGCGCATACCGAGTTCTCGCCTGGCGTCTTCCGCCGGAAACAAAAAAGCCCCGCTGATTGCCGTCGCCATAGCCTCCGTTTCCTTTTCTTCCATGTCTTCGGGCCAGGCAAAAATGAAATGGGCCATTTCATGGGCTATCGTTGAACGTATTCTTTCCGGATTCATCTTTCCGTTAATAATGATATAAGGTCTTTCATTTACCAAACCATTCATACCGGAAAAAGCATCATTATCCACATCACAGACATACACTAGAATCCCCTTATTCTCCAAAAGCTCTATCAGATTTCCTATGGGACCGAATTCAGAAACATGCAGATACTTCCGCATGGCAAAAGCGTCTTTTTCCGTATCCCCCGTCAATCCCAACCCGTGGCAAGCCGGCGGAGCCGGCAAGACCTCCCCTCCCAGCACATTTACTGCAGTATAAAATCTGCCCAGATACTCCTCCACAGATTCCCTGATATACTCTTGCTGTTTTACCGGAAGTTTGCTGTTCTTGCGAAACTCTCCGTGAAAAAAGACCAGCTTTTCATCCCGGCTTCCCAGAAAATCCGTAACCCGCACTCCCAAAGCATCTGCCAGCGCCCGAATTATTTCCATGCCGGGTTTTCTGTCTCCGCTTTCATAATGGCTAATCGCCATTTGTGATACGCCCACCAAAGAGGCCAGTTCCTTCATAGACATATTATTTTTCAAACGATAGTATTTAAGATTTTTATGAAACATATCACCGCCTCCTTCTGTTTATATTTTATCATATTTTATAAAAAAGTAAACACCACAATATTATTTCTTACATCTCAAACAAACTTATCTGTTTATCAGAGAAAACTTTTACATTCCTCTCTGTAACTATATCTGCCTCCTCTATATCTCCCAGCAACAGCGGCGATTTCACATGATGCTTTTCAAAATTGCGCTCCGCCGCTCCATGATTAAAGTTGGCATAGCAATACAGGCATCCATTCCTGCAGGTGTGATATGCGCCGATATCAATACTCTCCGCACAGCCGCAGCCTTCCCTTTGATTCTTGTCTTTCCCTACATCCAAAGGGTAATTCCCGATTCTTTCCAGACGGGCCTTGTCAATACAGCGGGCCGGAAACACTTGAAACCTGCTGAAATCCCCGGCCTCCGCACAGGTATCTATGTATATATGATATCTGTCCGCAATTTCCGCCAAATGTTCCACCAGTTCCACCTGCTGCGCTGCTGTCATCATCTGTATCCGAAGCGGTTTCACATCCCGCTCCATATTCCGGTACCAGTCAAGAAAACTAATGGTACATTTCTCCGTGTAGGGCGCAAGCCTGGAAGCCAGCACTTCAAAATATCTGCAGTGATAGTCCATGGTATAGTGCTCACTGATAAATATGGGATCGTATCTCCAGACTAGCCTTTCCTTTCCAATTTCTTTTGATAGTTTTTGAAAGGCGGGAATGAGCACTTTATTTTTAGAAGGCAGATTTTTCTCCACCTCCGGTCCATAGGCAGTCAATGTAAACTGAAAGTAGTAGTTATACTTTTCAAGCTCTCCCAGCCTGTCCATCATAGGCAGGGGATTCTTTGTCCAAAAAACAATTCCATCCACAATCTCCGAAGATAAACTTACTTTGCTTACCTGATGGAAATTCATGGGATTTCTGACACAGACGTACCCTTCTTTCAGCCTATGAAAGAACCAGTCGGAGTAGCAGGAGGGAATGTCCGTTCTTCTGCTGGCGCTCACAATCATCTACACATACCTCTCCATCAAAAAAATACTATACCTGCTCATCGGTTCTGGCAGAAACTACAATAATCTTCATTATTCCATCTACACGCTCCACCTTATAAACAACTCTAATTCCCAAATCCCGGAACTTTATTTTCATAAGATTCGTAAGATTTGTCCCGCTTTTGTTGCCCAAAGGTTTTCCATATCCACCCTCCTCTGCGGATAATGGATTTCGACTAACTTTTCGGATACCCTTTAAGACTTGAATCTGAGCTGAATGATCGAGTTTCTTCATGTCCTTTTCTGCTTCATCTAAAAACTCAATACTCCATGTCATTCGATATCTACATCCTCCGTATCCAAAAGTTCGTCTTCGCTGATTCCTAAATCAATCATTACGGAATCAAATGATATTGTTTTATTACTTCCATTATCCTCCATGCGTTTATTTGCCTCCAATAAGAGAAAATAGTCTTCCTCAATTTCCGTTAGCCTTGTATATTCTTCCGGTGACAAAATAACTGCTGAAGGTTGATTATTCTTTAAAACAATTATTTCCCTTTCCGAACGAAGCCTATCAAATATCTTCGCCGCTTGACCTTTATTGAATTGTGAAATAGGAACAAGGCTCTGTAAAAGATCGGCTGTAATTGCCATGACAAACACCTCCATTGCTTTATTTTACTTTTATTATATGCAAAAATCAGCGAAAAATCAACAATAAAGTTTGATAATTTATTGTTAAATTTTCATTATAATTTATTGTTATTTCTGGAATTTATATGCCTCCAAAAGAAAAACGAAAAGCACTTTGCTCTCCGCCTTACTTTTACAAATAATTTACGTCATCAATACTACACACTCCACCCCGCTGGTCTGTCCAAACATATCCACCGGCTGCACCTGCCGCAGCTTATATCCTCCGGCACAGAGAATCTTCAAATCCCGGGCTAACGTAGCGGAATCACAGCTCACATAGACGATCCGCTCCGGCTTCATAAGGAGCATCGTCTCCAGGCAGGCTTGATCGCAGCCCTTCCGGGGCGGATCCACCACAATCACGTCTGCCCGGATCCCCTCCTGCTTATATTTTTCAGGAAGGAGCTCCTCCGCTCTGCCCTCATAAAATTCCGCATTGGTGATGCCGTTAAGCAGGGCATTGCTGCGGGCATCCTTTACTGCATCGGGGATCACCTCCACGCCATAGACCTTCTCTGCCTTCCCCGCCAGGAACAGGGAAATGGTGCCGATTCCGCAGTAGAGATCCCAGACGATCTCCCTGCCTGTCAATCCGGCATACTCAAGGGCCGTCTGATAAAGCTTCTCCGTCTGGACCGGATTCACCTGGTAGAAGGACAGAGGGGAAATCCGGTAGCGGACCGGACCGATAGCGTCCAACATATAAGTCCGTCCCCGGACCGGGAGTATTTCGGCCCCCATAATCACATTGGTATTTTTCTCGTTCACATTTAAAGTAAAGCTGGCCATGCCTGGAAGGGCAAAGAGCCGGTCCGCCAGCTCCTGGGCACCTGGAAGGCTTCTGCCGTTTAACACCAGGCAGACCATCAGCTCCCCGGTCCGGAAGCCTTTGCGAATCAAGGCATGGCGCAGAAGGCCTTTCCCCGTCCTTTCATCGTAGACCGGTATGTTCCGTTCCTTCAGAAAAGCCAGAATAATCTCCAAAATCTCTTTGTTCTCCGGAACTCCCAGCATACAGTCCGTGTTGGGCACAATGCTGTGAGTCCGGCCTGCATAAAATCCGGTAACAATTCTCCCCTCCCGGTCGGTTCCAAAGGGAAACTGGGCCTTATTCCGGTAGCGGAAAGGATCCTCCATTCCCATCACCGGGAGAACCGGCGGATCCGTGAAACCGCCGATGCGCTCCAGGTGCCCCCGGACCTTCTCTTCCTTATAGCGGAGCTGGGCCGGATAGGAGAGGGCCTGGATCTGACAGCCTCCGCATTTTTGGTGCAGGGGGCAGGGCGCCTCCACCCGGTCTTTGGAAGGCTCCAGGATCCGAATAAGGCGGCCATAGCCGTACTGCTTCTTGGCTTTCACAATTTTCACCTCTGCCACATCTCCCGGCAGGGCGTCTTTGACAAAAAGGGTATAGCCCTCTGCCTTGGCAATACCCTCCCCGTCATTTCCCATATTCTCAATCTTTACCGTAACCACATCATTCTTTTGAAACATCCCTAGCATCCGCCTGTCTTTCTGATATTGGATTCAAACAGCCGGTTATACCCCAGCCAGTCCGTATTGTCTCCGGCGGCCTTAAAAATCTCCTTCATAGTCTGCATCTTGGCATCCGTGTTATCCGCCAGATTCAGGGCCACCGCTTCCGCCAGGGCCGGCTTCTTGGGCGAACCGTATTCCAATTCCCCGTGGTGGGCCAGAATACAGTGCTTCAGTTCATTGGCCAGCTTCCTTGGAAATCCGGTAATCCGCCGGATCTGCTCCCCTACCATCTCACTGCCCATGGCAATATGCCCCAGAAGCTGTCCCTCATCCGTATAGTCGTTCTCCGGAAAATCCGACAGCTCATAGACCTTTCCGATGTCATGGCACATGGCAGCCGTATACAGCAGATCACGGTTCAGCAAAGGATAGGCCTCTACATAGTATGCGCACAGCCTGCACACCCCCAAGGTGTGTTCCAGAAGCCCTCCCACAAAGCTGTGATGGACCGTCTTGGCTGCTGAGTGGAATTGGAACGCTTTTGCAAATTCCCTATCCTCCTCAAAAATATTGTAAAGCAGCTCATGAAGATGGGGTTCCCGGACCTGCTTTGCAAAACCCAGCAGCTCCCGGTACATTTCCTCAATATCACGCTCGCTCACAGGAAGATAATCCGAGGGATTGTACTCCGCTCTCCCGGCCTTGCGAAGGCGCTTGATATTCAGCTGAAGGGCCCCCTGAAAGCTGGTTACCTCCGCCATCACATCCACATAGTCCAGAGCCTCGAAGTCCGCAATCCCCTGGGAATTGGGATCCCAGATTTTCGAATCCACCGTCCCTGTCTTATCCTGCAGGATCACATTTTCATAAGCCTTGCCGTTTTTCGTCACTGCAGACTGTTTATATTTGCAGAGGTAAATACCGGAGATCCGGTCTCCCTCCTTAAAGCTCTCAATATATTTCATAACTCTCCTCCCGTCTGTCACAGGCAGCTCAGCACCACCTTGCAGGAAATCTCCTTGTATCCCTCTTTCCCCTGGCGCATAACGTTAACCTGGATCTCCTGTTCCTTAGAAAATTTCAAAAGCATCTCCTGAATCTGGGAGACGGATTCAATTTCCTGCCCGCTGATCACGGTAATCACATCCCCCTGCTGAAGTCCTGCATTCATAGCCGGAGAGTCCATCTCAACCCCGGTAATATAGACTCCCTGGGGAAGATCTCCGGCCTGGGCAATTTCCTCCGTCACATTCTCTCCCAGGATCCCGATATAGACCAAGTCCTGGCTGTTGGAGAGATGCTCAATTACTTCCTTCATATCCGAAATGGAATAAGCCGTCAAAGCATTCCGGTTATTGGTGTTTAAATACTGATGCTCTATCAGCCCTATGACCTGTCCGTCCAGATTCAGCAGCACTCCGCTTCCCTCCGCCGTCCGGCCGATATCCGTAATCAGCAGATCGTACTCCCCGTCTATCACGCTCATGGGATATCCGCCTGAGGTGAGATTTCCGTATATCACAGAACCTGCCGTCCCCGCCGGGCTTCCCACCGCTATCACAGGTTCGCCGGCCCGCAGGCTCTTGGAGCTGCCCAGCTCCGCCATCCGGATGCTGTCCATGGTACTCTCCTGCACATCCGCCAGATTTACACTGAGTACGGCCAGATCCGTCACTGCGTCATGATTTTTCAGCACTGCGCCAAGGCTGGTCTTATCCGCAAAGGTCACCTGAAGCTGATCCGCAGAACTCACCTCCGAGTAAACCGTGAGAATCAAAAGCTCCACCCCGTTATTCCCCACCAAAAGGCCGGAAAGCTGCTTCCGGCTCTCGTAGGTCTCATTAAACCAGTCCATATCGCTGCTGGCCGCCGTCACCGTCACCAGGCACTTCTCGCTCTCCAGGGCCACCGCCCGGAGCTTTCCGTATAATTTCCGGTAGTCCTCGATTTCCAGCTCCTGCTTTTCCGTAATAACAATAGGCTCTGCAGGTTCTTCCGGCTCCGCAGGAGGTTCCTTCACTTCCTCTTCCTCATTGGGAAAAACAATCTCCTGCTTCTCCTCTTTTCCGAACCTCTCATTCATCCAGGGATGCAGGATTACAAAGACAAAACAGGCTACGGCCCCGCATATAACTCCAAGGACAATCTGAAACACCACCCTGCGGAACACCCTGTTCTGATAAAAACGCTGACGCTTGATCTTCTCTTTCACAAAGGAAAATTCCTGTTCTTCCTGACGTTTCTCTTCTGCCATAAGATCCTCCACAACTGCTGAATCTGCTGACCGCTCCGGTAATTTCCATTTTTTATTCTAATACATTTTCCCTTTCCTGTCCAGATTTTCCGTTCACGAAAAACCTCTTTCTTTTCCCGGGAAATTGGGGTAAAATAGAAAGCATGAACGAGAAAGCATTAAAAATACTGGAATACGACAAAATCATAGAAAAACTGGCGGATTATGCCTCCAGTCCCGGCGGGAAGGCCCGCTGCCTGGCCCTTGAACCTATGGGAGATCTGGACGGAATCCTGGCCGCCCAGCAGGAGACGGAGGACGCCTTAAACCGTCTGTACCGCCAGGGCGGTGTCTCCTTCTCGGGAATCCGGGATATCCGGGCCTCCTTAAAGCGCCTGGAGATTGGAAGTTCCCTCAACGCCCCGGAGCTTCTTAAGATCTGTGGCCTTCTGGAGACTGCCGGAAGGGCGAAACAATATGCCCGGCGGCAGGACGGAAGTTTGGAACAGGAGGACAGCCTTAATCCCCTGTTCTCGGCCCTGGAGCCCTGTACGCCCCTCTCCGGGGAGATTCGCCGCTGCATTCTCTCGGAGGAAGAAATAAGCGACGACGCCAGCCCCGCCCTGCTTAAGGTGCGCCGGGGCATGAAGACGGCCAACGAGCGGATCCGCTCCACCTTAAACGGCCTGGTGAACGGGTCGGCCCGGACCTACCTTCAGGACGCCGTTATCACTCAGAGAAACGGGCGCTACTGTATTCCCGTCAAAGCAGAATACAAAAGCCAGGTTCCCGGCATGATCCACGATCAGTCTTCCACCGGTTCCACCCTCTTTGTAGAGCCCATGGCCGTAGTCAGGCTGAACAACGACCTGAAGGAGCTTTCTCTGAAAGAGCAGGAGGAAATCGAACATGTCCTCCAGCGGCTCAGCGAAGAAACGGCAGGTTATACGGAAGCCCTTTACCAGGACTACGAGCTTCTCACGGAGCTGGACTTTATTTTTGCCAAAGGAAGCCTTGCCAGGGATATGAAGGCCACTCGCCCTGTTTTCAACACAAAGGGCCGGATCCATATCAAAGACGGACGCCATCCTCTGCTCAACCCGGAAAAGGTGGTGCCTGTCACCATCCGCCTTGGGCGGGAATATGATCTTCTGATCGTTACCGGGCCCAACACAGGAGGCAAAACCGTATCCTTGAAAACCACCGGGCTTCTAACCCTTATGGGCCAGGCCGGCCTGCACATTCCGGCCTTTGAGCCCTCGGAACTGGCCCTTTTTGACGAAGTGTATGCAGATATTGGGGATGAACAGAGCATTGAGCAGTCTCTAAGCACTTTCTCCTCTCATATGACCAATATCATCCGCATTTTAAAAGAGGCTTCCCTCAACTCCCTGGTCCTCTTTGACGAGCTGTGCGCCGGGACGGATCCTACGGAGGGAGCCGCCCTTGCCATTTCCATTCTCTCCCATCTCCATAAGATGGGCATCCGGACCATGGCAACCACCCACTACAGCGAACTGAAGGTCTTTGCCCTTACCTCCGACCGGGTGGAAAACGCCTGCTGCGAATTTGACGTGGAGACTTTAAGCCCCACATACCGCCTTCTTATCGGCATACCGGGCAAAAGCAATGCCTTCGCCATCTCCTCCAAGCTGGGGCTTCCGGACTTTCTCATTGAGGAAGCCAGGCAGCATCTTAGCGAACAGAGCGAGAGCTTCGAAGAACTGCTGGCGGATCTGGAGACCAGCCGCCGCACCGCCCAGACAGAGCAGGAGGAAATCAAACGCCACAAGGACGAAATCAGGAAATTAAGAGATGCCCTGGAGCGCAAACAGGAAAAACTGGAAACCCAGAAAGAGCGCATTCTGCGGGAAGCCAATGAGCAGGCCCGGAAGATCCTCAAAGAGGCTAAGGATTATGCGGATCAGACCATGAAAGAATTCCACAAATTCGGCAAATCCGGCATTTCCGCAAGTGAGATGGAAGCCCAGCGCTCCCGCCTCCGGGAAAAGATTAAAAAGACAGAGGAACACCTGTCTTTAGACAAAAACCAGAAACCCAAAAAAGCTTTGAAACCCTCAGCCCTTCACATTGGCGATTCTATCCGGGTCCTAAGCCTGAACCTGGAGGGAACGGTAAGCACCCTTCCTGATGCCAGAGGCAACCTGTTTGTCCAGATGGGAATCCTCCGCTCCCAGGTGAACATCTCGGATCTGGAGCTTATAGAAGAGACGGCTTCCGCCTCCGGCTCCCTGCACAAAAGCGGCGCAGGCAGGATCAAGATGAGCAAATCCGCCAGCGTCAGCACGGAGATCAATCTCATCGGCATGACTGTGGATGAAGCCCTGGCCCATTTGGACAAATACCTGGATGATGCCTATCTGGCCCATCTTCCTTCCGTGCGCATCGTCCACGGCAAGGGCACCGGCGCTCTCAGGAAAGCCGTCCAGAACCACTTAAGACGCTGCAAGTATGTAAAATCCTACCGCCTGGGCGAATTTGGGGAGGGGGACTCCGGCGTCACCATAGCGGAATTCAAATAGCCGGAACACAAGGCGGCATCCACGGGACTGCTTCACTGCGGCTGCCGGCAGAAAGGACAGACAAAACAAATGGTAGCAAAACAGAAAATATTAATCGTAGACGACGACGCCAATATTGCGGAACTGATTTCCCTTTACCTGACCAAGGAATGCTTCGAGACCATGATGGTCCACGACGGGGAGGAAGCCCTGTCTGTCTTTGACACCTTCCAGCCGAATCTTATCCTTCTGGATCTCATGCTCCCAGGTATTGACGGCTATCAGGTATGCCGGGAAATACGCGCCAAATCCGCTACTCCCATTATTATGCTTTCCGCCAAAGGGGAAGTCTTTGACAAGGTGCTGGGACTGGAGCTGGGGGCCGACGACTACATTATTAAACCCTTTGATTCCAAAGAACTGGTGGCCCGGGTTAAGGCAGTTCTACGGCGTTACCAGCCGGCCAAGCCCCCTGCCCCCAAATCCTCCGCCAAGGTTGTAGAATATCCGGATCTGGTGATTAACCAGACCAACTACTCCGTTCTCTATCAGGGGGAGGCCGTGGATATGCCTCCCAAAGAGCTGGAGCTTCTCTACTTCCTGGCCTCCTCTCCCAACCAGGTCTTTACCAGGGAACAGCTCTTAGATCATATCTGGGGCTACGAATACATCGGAGATACCCGCACCGTGGACGTACATATCAAGCGTCTCCGGGAGAAGATCAAGGATCACCCCTCCTGGAGCTTGTCTACCGTATGGGGCATCGGATACAAGTTTGAAGTAAAGCAGTAGAACCCAGACTGGAGAAGCTTTTTATGAAACATTCCCTCTATTTAAAATTTATTGTGGTATACCTGGTATTCGGTTTCCTAAGCTTCTTTGTCATTGCCACCTTCAGCTCCCAGCTGATCCTAAACCGCCTGACGGAAAAGAAAGCGGAAGATTTGTACCGGGAAGCCAACTATATCTCCACCAGTTTTGTGAGAAGCTACTACTCCAGAAGCTCGGACGCCGACTCGTTAAGCACCATCCACTCCCACTTTCAGGCCCTCGACACCTATCTCAGCGCTTCCATCTGGCTTCTAAACCCGGACGGCAGCGTCCTGGTGGATTCCGATGTGAGTTTCTCGGAAAATCCTTCTATGGTCATAGACTCCTTTGATCCTACGGACATGGGCAGCCGGTACTATACCATCGGGGATTTCTACGGCATGTTTGAGGAGGAGACCCTGTCCGTGGCAGCACCCATCACCTACAATTTCCGCATCCGCGGTTACGTGCTGATTCACACTTCCATGGAACTCCTCTATGAGGAACGGGACCGGCTTTTAAACGTCACTTACCTGACCCTATTGTTTATCTTCTTCCTCTCCCTGCTGATCCTGGCCGTCTTTACCTTCTCGGTGTACCGTCCCCTGATGAAAATCACCGAGGCCGCCCGCCAGTACGCCCTGGGAAATTTTAAATTCGAAGTTCCCGTCTACGAGGAGGACGAGATCGGCCAGCTGGCCGCCACACTGAATTTTATGGCCCACGAACTGGAAGATACGGACGAATACCAGAAAAAATTTGTAGCCAACATCTCCCACGATTTCCGTTCTCCCCTTACCTCCATCAAGGGATACCTGGAAGCCATCCTGGACGGAACCATTCCTCCTGAGATGCAGGAGAAATACTTAAATATCGTCCTGATGGAGACAGAGCGGCTGAACAAGCTGACCAGCGGCCTTCTGACCCTGAATTCCTTCGACACAAAGAAGAACCGTCTGGACATTACGGAATTTGATATCAATACGGTGATCAAAAATACGGTCTCTTCCTTTGAGGGAAGATGCCGGGAGCGCCACATCTCCATTGAGCTCCTTTTCGACTCCAGGGAACAGTTTGTTCTGGCGGATGTGAGCAAAATCCAGCAGGTTCTCTACAATCTCCTGGACAATGCCATCAAATTCAGCCCCAACGACTCGGAAATCACCATCGAAACCACCCTCCGGCACGAAAAGGTCTTTATTTCCGTGAAAGACGAGGGGGCCGGTATTCCCAGGGACAGCATCACAAAAATCTGGGAGCGTTTTTACAAAACCGATCTCTCCCGGGGCAAGGACAAACGGGGCACCGGCCTGGGCCTGTCCATTGTCAAGGAGATTATTACCTCCCACGGGGAGCATATCAACGCCATCTCTACGGAAGGGGTCGGCACAGAGTTTATCTTTACTCTGCCCCGTGTGCCGGAGTCCTAGCAGCGGATGCCGGGGCCGCACACGTCTAACACTATTTTTCTGAAAAGGGGGTTTTCTCATGAACTTTAAAGCAAAGATTCCAGGCGGCTTCCGGCGGTTTGCGGCACTGCTTGCCGTTGTGGCCCTGACCGTTTCCCTGGCTGGCTGCAGCCTGGTTCCCGGATCCGGCAAGGCATCCAAGGCCGCCAAAGAACAGGAACGGTTTGATGCCTTCACGGAGGAAATTTTCCGCTCTGAAATCTCCATGAACATTATCAATCTGCACTTTACTTTGGCGCATCCGGAAAATTACGGCATCGACGACTATGAAGTTTCCCTTGGAGACTTTTCCGCCCAGGAGGACCAGGAATCCTACGATCTGCTCCGGGATTATATCAAAAACCTGAAAGGATTTGACTATGAGCTTCTGACCGAAGACCAGAAGCTCTCCTATGATATCTTTCTCACCTACGCCCAGGACGCTCTGGAGCAGGAAGGCTTCCGCCTTTACGAGAGCTACCTGACTCCCACCACCGGAATGCAGTCCTACATTCCCACTCTGCTGGCAGAGTACAAATTTTACCGGGAGAAAGATGTAAAGGATTATCTGAAAATACTGGAGCTTCTTCCTTCCTATTTTGAAGATCTGGCCGCATTTGCCAGGGAGCAGTCCGAAGCCGGATTTTTTATGCCGGACTTTTCCGTAGACAAAGTCGTTGACCAGTGCCGGCAGTTTATGGAGGATCCGGAAAATCACTATCTCATAGACAGCTTTAACCTGCGCCTGGAGGAGACGGATTTCCTGGATGAAAAGCAAAAGGCTGCTTACCGGGAAGACAATGTGCGCTTCATGAAGGAATGTGTATTTCCCGCTTTTACCTCCCTCATTGAAACACTGGAGGATCTGAAAGGTTCCGCCTCCAATGAACGAGGCCTGGAAGCCTATGAGAAAGGAAGGGAATACTACTCCATGCTGGTGCGGGAATCCACAGGTTCCTCAAAGTCTGTGGAGGAAATCGAGGACCTTCTTATAAATCAGTTTGACAGCGATATGCGGCGTCTGATGGAGCTTTCCATGGAAGACGACACAGCCTTTGACCGCATGGAGGAATGCCCGGTGGATTTAAGTGATCCCTACCAGGTTTTAAACCAGCTGAAAACCGATATAGTGGCAGATTTCCCGGATAACGGGAATCTTCCCTTTGAGATTAACTATGTTCCGGAATCTATGGAGGAGTATACCAACCCGGCCTACTATATCCTTCCCCCCATTGATGATTTGGAAAATAATATTATCTATATCAACCGGACTCATCTTACGGAAAGCATCGAAGACTTTGCCACCCTGGCCCACGAAGGTTTTCCCGGACACCTGTTCCAGACCACATATTTCTACGGGAAGAAACCGGCGGATATCCGAAAGCTTTTCTCATTCTCCGGCTATTCGGAAGGATGGGGAACCTATGCGGAGGTCTATGCCTACCGCCTGTCCGGAACCGACGACACAGTCACAGAGATGAACGAACTGAATAAATCCTACACCTTCATTCTCTACTGCCTGGCCGATATCGGCATCAATTACGAAGGCTGGACCCTTGAGGACACTGTCTCCTTCTTCCAGACCTTAGGTATTCCGGAAGACGCCGCAACAGAAGTCTTTGAAATGATGGTGGAAGAACCCGCCCTTTATCTCTCCTACTATCTGGGATATCTGGAATTTACAGAGCTTAGGGAAAAGGCCCGGGAAACCCTGGGAGACGCTTTTAACCTGAAAGAATTCCACACCTTCCTTTTGGACATCGGACCTGCCCAGTTTGAAATTATCGGTGAGCGAATGGAGGATTGGATGGAAAAACAGCAATAAGACCTAATAAGGGCCGGCTACAAACTCAAACCGCAGCCGGCCTTTTATGTTATTCTCTTTATCCTTTGTAATAGTTGATAAGACAGCCTTTCAGGATAATTTCCCTCTCATCCTCAGTCAGAGCACCCAGGCCCAGGGAAATCTCCCGGTCCTTCTCTCCGTTCACATAGGCCCGGATCTCCTCCGTCTTCTCCTCCACCGCCTTCCGGATATCGGGCACCACCAGATAATCCCCCTTGGCGAAAGGAAGCTCTCCCTCCTCAATCAGGAAAGGCAGCATGCCCCAGTTAATCAGGTTGGACCGGTAGCGCTTGGTTGCATAGGAGTTGGCAATATTTGCCCAGCCTCCCAGAACCTTCTGGCAGGAGGCCGCCTGCTCCCTGGCAGAGCCATCCCCGGGCTTCACGGCAAAAATCGTACTTCCCACACCTACATTGCCCTCTCCCACTTCCGGCCGCCACTGATGCAGGGCCTGAAATACAGGTTTCAGCTCCGGCACAGCCTCCAGGGGACAATTTCCGGACTCAATGGCCTTCTGGGCCGCCTGCACCTCCTTAGCCAGTCCTACATAGGCCGGATCCTTCCGGGACAGGGTAAACTCTGCAAGCCCCAAGGGATTGGAGCGGTAGGAAGAAGTCTCTCCGGAAGGAATCAGCTCGTCGGTGGTAGTTACCGGATCGTGAATCTCGGAAACCACTTTAAGGACCAGATGCTCCGGCAGGGGGGACATGGCAGGCCAGTCCTTGATATTGGGGCCAAACTTGATCTCCACCTCTGGATCCGCCTGGCCTTTGCTGTCAAAAACCCGGTTGGCATAAATCTTGCTGTCAAAAAAGTATTTGGGATTTGTAAACTTCACATCCAGCTCCGTAGCCGCCGTCAAGTATCCCTTGTTGGCCGCCGTAGCAGCAATGGAACGGGCATCCATAAGAGCCACAGACGCAATCTGGCCGCTCTGAAGCTTGGAACCCTCCCGGTTGGGGAAGTTCCGGGTGGAATGGCGGATGCTGAAACCGTTATTGGATGGCGTATCCCCGGCTCCGAAGCAGGGACCGCAGAAAGCCGTCTTTAAGACTGCTCCCGTCTCCATAAGGGCGGCCGCCGCACCGTTCTTCACCAGTTCCATATAGACCGGCATGCTGGCCGGGTAAACGCTTAGGGTAAAGGCATCCGGTCCGATGCTTGCCCCTTTCAGGATATCCGCCGCTGCACAGATATTTTCAAACCCGCCTCCGGCGCAGCCTGCAATGATTCCCTGATCCACATAGAGCCGGCCATCCCGCAGCTTGTCCGTCAAGCGGAAATCCACGGCTCCTCCCAGGCTCACCAGGGCTTTCTTTTCCACATCACGGAGAATATCCCCCGGATTTTCCTTCACTTCTTCAATGGTATAGGTATTGCTGGGATGGAAAGGCATGGCAATCATGGGACGTACGGCACTGAGATCCACATAGATCATTCCGTCGTAGTAAGCCACCGGCCCCGGATTCAGCTCCCGGTATGCCTCTTCCCTTCCGTGAATCTCATAAAACTCACGAATGGTATCGTCGGTCTTCCAGATGGAGGACAGACAGGTAGTCTCGGTAGTCATCACATCGATGCCGATACGGAAGTCTGCGCTTAAATTTTCCACACCGTCCCCGATAAACTCCATTACCTTGTTGTTTACATAACCTCTCTCAAAGACAGCTCCGATGATGGCCAGAGCCACATCCTGAGGGCCTACTCCCTTCACCGGTTCTCCTGTCAGGTAAACGCCCACAATGCCGGGCATATGAATATCATAAGTCTTGTTCAAAAGCTGCTTCACCAGCTCCGGGCCGCCTTCTCCCATGGCCATAGTTCCCAGGGCGCCGTAACGGGTATGGCTGTCGGAACCCAGGATCATTTTACCGCCCTCCGCCAGCATCTCCCTGGCATACTGGTGAATAACCGCCTGATGGGGCGGAACGTACACGCCGCCGTATTTCTTGGCACAGGTCAGTCCGTAGAGATGATCGTCCTCGTTGATGGTGCCGCCCACGGCGCAAAGGCTGTTGTGGCAGTTGGTAAGCACATAGGGTATGGGAAACTTCTCCAGTCCCGACGCCCGGGCCGTCTGGATGATTCCCACAAAGGTAATATCATGGGATGTAAGTTTGTCAAATTTAATCTCCAGCTCTTCCATACTGTCCGATGTATTGTGAGCCTCCAGAATGCCGTAGGCAATGGTCTGCTTTCTTGCCTCCTCCCTGGACGGGGCATCCGAAAGCCGGCTTTCCAGCACGCTCCGGGCATCCTTTGTATCCGGAATAATCTCATTTCCGTTCAGCACATAAGCGCCGCCTTCAAATAACTGAATCATAGTCTTCCTCCTCTCACGTACATTATAAAGAGCGTCAGGGAAGTTTGCAAGTCTTTTCCTCTCACTCCCGGGATTCCAGATACTGATCCGTCAGAAGTCCAGATCCCAGGTTTTCCTCCTCCGGAAGGCCTTTCGGCTCCTCATACTCCTCCAGGCGGGGTGCCTCGGGGAAAATAATTGTTACCTTAAACAGATCCCCGTCCAGGTAAACGTCAAAGCTCCCCTTCTGAAGCTCTGTCAGGTTCTTTGCAATCGACAGGCCCAGGCCGCTTCCCTCCGTACTCCTGGCCACATCGCCCCGGATAAACCGCTCGGTCAGTTCCCCTGCCTCGATGTTCAGGGGCTGCTCGGATATGTTTTTAATATGAAAGCGCACCATATGGCCCACCACCGTCAAATCCACATAAACCCTGGTCCTGGGCATGGCATACTTGGCCGCATTGTTGTAAAGGTTCTCAATGATTCTCCACAGCCTCCGCCCATCCGCCTCAATAATTACAGGTTCCTTGGGCATATTCAGTACCAGCTGAAGGCCCTTCTCCTCAAATTTCTCGCTGAACTCCCCGTTGGTCTGGTTAATCAGCTCCTGGAAATTAATACGGATAAACTCCAGCTTCACATTTCCGGAACTGATCTTTGAAGCCTCCACCAGATCGTCTGTCAAATGTTTCAGCCGCTGGGCCTTATCCTCCAGAATTCCCAGATAGCTCCGCACCCGCTCATTGGGAATCTCTTCCCGTTTCAGAAGCTCCACATAATTGATAATGGAGGTGAGAGGCGTCTTAATATCGTGAGAGACATTGGTGATCAGATCCGTCTTCAGGCGCTCATCCTTAATGCTCTTTTCCACCGCCATAGACAGGCCGCCGCCCATTTGGTTCACTGCCTCTGCCAAAAGCCGGTTATCTCCTCCCAGCTGCTCCAAAGGAATCTGGTAAGTCAAGTCTCCCTGGGAGATCTTTCCAATCCCGTCCAGGACCCGCTGTCTCTGGACAGCCCTCTGAACCATCACTACCCCCACTGCAAAATCCAGGGACAATGCCAGCAAAAATCCGAAAGTTCCGCAGCACATAAGAAAAAGATTTCCGGCCAGAAACAGAAGATAAGTAATGATTACTCTTGTGCCGATCTTGCGGCGCTGCATCATGGCACGCAGGGCCTCTGCCACCATACAGAGCAGGCTGCCCCTCCAAAGGATGCCGCTTTTCAGCCTCCTCACCATACTCAGATAGGCCGCCAGAAACAGAAGATTGATGGCAAAGGTCAATCCCCCTCCGTACAGAATCAGATCCCGCAGGCCCATAAAACGGTTTAGATATCTGGAGCCAAAGACAGATAACAGAAACGTGGGAATCCCGCATAGAATCAAAGCCGTCTCCGTTTTCAGGCGGTCAAACCAGTTCAGGCGGATACTGCGGTCCCCGTCATCCGTTCCCCGGCCTGCCGCCACAGTCAGATATACCATGGTCAGAAGGTAAAGAAGGGCTCCCAGCACAGAGCCATACACAGCCATCTGGCTGACAGGGCGAATCTCATCATACTGCCGCTTGAACTCCCGCAGATTATCACTGGCCATATACTTGGAGTCCACCGCAACAATCAAGGTATAGTCCCCCTCCACCGAAGGCGGATAGCCCTTCAGGTAGCTGCTCACATCACTCAGCGTCATAGGCATATTGACCGCTTCAAATTCCATATTGGAGCTGTCAAAGATAAGATAATCGGAATAGGCCGTCCGGATATAACGAAGCAGGCTCTCCCTGTCCTGCACCTCTCCCTGCCCCAGCTTCTTCAGATTGGTAAATGCCACCTTCTCAAAATTATCTTCCGTAATGTGTTCTACACTGTTGGGAAGAAGAAGATAGCGCATATTTGTCATGCTGGGACTGAAAAGCTCCAGATTTTCTTTGTAAGAATAGAAATCATTATAAATCACCGAAAGAGCATTCTCCAAATCCTGATAGAGCGTCTGAAGCCGCTCCGGCGAAAGGTTCTGCTCTTCCGCATAATCAATTATGCTTCCGTACCCATCCGGGAGATACTTTTCTTCAACGCCTGTAATCTGATCCACAGACAGAATCAGAGACGCCTGCTCCGAACCGGATATCCGGGGTATCTCTCCTTCCCCGGAGAATGCCTCCTCCCCCTCCGGCTCTACAACAAGTTCCTCCGAGAAAAACCCGCCATCTTCTCCCAGGCCATCCTGGTACATAAAGGAAGAGGAGACTGCCACTCCCCGATCATAAATAAGCTGTACCGTATAATCCCCGTCCTCATAAAGATAGCCTATGGTTCCGTCTTCATAGGTGATTTTCATCAGGGAGATGGTCTGTATCCCGTCCAGGGACCAGTTCAAAAGATCCGTCAGCTTGTAATACAGGCCTTTCCCCGAAGAAGGCGAGTGGACCACCCGGTTCTCCTGTGCATACTCCTGGATATCAATGACTTGTTTTGCGTCATAGACTCCGTTCTCTTCAAATTTACTTTCCCTGCTGGCTGCCCGGATGCAGCGGTGAATCTGCTCCAGCACCTCATTCTCATAGGCAGAAGTGTTTTCAAAGCTGCCCTGCTGCTTCGGCCAGCCAATTCCGCCGCTTCCCATATAAAGGGTACAGATCACCACGGACAGTACCAGGATTACGGCGCATGCGTCGTTCAGCAGGACAGCCAGGGCCTTCCAGCCGCCGGAATATTCCCATCTCTTCATTCTCTACAGCTTCTCCACTTTATAGCCGATTCCCCACACCACCTTCAGATAGCGGGGTTCTTTGGCATTGATTTCAATCTTTTCACGGATATGGCGGATATGGACTGCCACCGTATTGTCTGCACCGATAGCATCTTCATTCCAGATGCTCTCATAGATCTGGTTGATAGAAAATACCTTTCCCTGATTCTTCACCAGCAAAAGCAAAATATTGTACTCAATAGGCGTCAGCTTTACAGGCTCCCCGTCCACAGTTACCTCTTTCAAATCGTCGTTCATCACCAAACCGCCTGTTTGATAAATCTTCTGGTTCTCCTCCGCCGCATTGCCCAGCTTTGTATAGCGCCGGAGCTGGGATTTCACCCGGGCCACCAGCTCCAGGGGATTAAAGGGTTTCGTCACATAATCATCCGCCCCGATATTCAGCCCCAGTATCTTATCCGCATCTTCGGATTTGGCAGACAAAATAATAATGGGTATGCTGCTCTTTTCCCGGATCTTTAAAGTGGCCCGCAGCCCGTCCAGCCTGGGCATCATAATGTCAATAATCAAAAGCTGGATATCATTCTTCTGCATCATATCCACAGCCTGTATCCCGTCGTAGGCTTTCAGGATCTGATATCCCTCCTGGGTCAGATAGATCTCAATGGCATCTACAATCTCCCTGTCATCATCGCACACCAATATGGTATTCATCTCTTATCACCTCATCTCCCATTCTACCCTGTATTTTCAGTTATAACAAGAGATTTTGATTTCCCGCAGAAGGAATTCTTAAGATTTCTTTATGCCCGATAGAAAAGGGCGGCCAGCGTCCCATAAAAACGGAACAGCCCGCCGCCGCTTTTCTTTAAGCCTCCTTACTGAAGATAGGAGGCGTATTTTTCCTCGTCCCCGCTTAAGAATACAATTCCGATAATCCCCGGGCCTGTATGGGCTCCGATAGCACAGCCTACCTGGGATTGGATAATCTCCCTGCAGTGATAGCGCTCCAGAAGCATCTGCTTCACTTTCTCACAGGTCTCCGGATCGTTGCCGTGCACCAGGCCAATGGCCTGTTTCTCCAGATTCACACCCCGCTCTCCCACAATCTCCACGCAGCGCTTCAGGGATTTCATCCTTCCCCGTACCTTCTCGATAGCCACCAGGGCCCCCTCATCGTTGACCTCAATAATGGGCTTCAGATCCAGGACCCCTCCCAGAACTGCCGAAGTTTTGCTCAGCCGGCCGCCCCGGTACAGATACTCCAAAGTATCCACAGTCACAATGTGCTCCATATGGTCAAAGAAGAACCGGGCAGCCTCCACCACCAGCTCTTTGGGAGCTCCCTTTTCCTGCATCTTAAGAAGCTTTATCACACCCAGGCCAAAGCCCATGGAGGCACATTTGGAATCAATGATGGTAATCCGGAAATCCGGATACTCTTCCAAAAGCTCTTCCTTGGCCAGATTGGCCGCATTGAAGGTTCCGGCAATACCGGTGGAGAAACAGAGGTATATCACCTCTTCTCCAGCCCTGGCATAGGGCTCAAAATTTTCACGGAACATAAACTGGTTGATATGGTAGGTCTTAATATCCGCTCCTTCCGCCTGGATCCGGTAAAAATCAGAGGGAACAATGGTTTTGCCGTCAAAGTAGTCTACACCGTTAATTGTAACCGGCGTGGGTATCACATGCAGCTTATATTTCTCAATGATTTCCTTCGGCAGATCCGTAGCCGAATCCGTTATAATTTTATATGACATCTCTCTTTTCCTCCCCTTATAAGTCTTTCAGTTCCTTAAGCCACAATTCTGCGGACCCATCGCTGGGCATACGCAGAGCCCCTCTGGGCGATACCGCCACGGAACCCACCTTGGGGCCGTCCGGCAGGCAGGAACGCTTAAACTGCTGCGAAAAGAACCGCTTGTAAAATACCTGAAGCCATTTCCGCAGCTCATCCTCCCCATAGCTATCCCCAAAGGCCAGCTTCGCCAAGCGGAAAATCTTAGAGGGAGAATACCCGAACCGCAGCACATAGTAGAGATAGAAATCATGCAGTTCATAGGGCCCCACCAGATCCTCCGTCTTCTGGGAAATCACTCCATCCTCCGGAGGCAGAAGTTCCGGGCTCACCGGAGTATCCAGCACATCTAAAAGCACGCCCGAAAGTTCCGGATCCCCGCAGGAAGCCGCATAATAGCGCACCAGATGGCGCACCAAAGTTTTGGGCACCCCGGCATTTACACCGTACATGGACATGTGATCCCCGTTGTAGGTAGCCCAGCCAAGAGCCAGTTCCGACATATCTCCGGTTCCGATGACCAGTCCTCCTGTCTGATTGGCCAGGTCCATCAATACCTGGGTACGCTCCCGGGCCTGGGCATTTTCATAGGTCACGTCACGATTCCCGCTGTCCTGGCCAATATCCCGGAAATGGACGGTAACGGCCTCCCGGATATCTACTTCCCGCAAGGATGCCTTAAGCCTCCTTGTGAGCTCACAGGCATTCCGGTAAGTCCGGTCCGTAGTGCCGAAGCAGGGCATAGTCACACAGAGAATCCGTTCTCTGGGAATAGACAGGGCATCAAAGGCTTTTGCCGTCACCAAAAGAGCCAGCGTAGAATCCAATCCCCCGGAGATTCCCACCACTGCCTGGCTGCATCCCGTATGCTCCAGGCGTTTCTTCAGCCCCTGTACCTGAATGGAGAGAATTTCCTCACAGCGCCTTTCCCTATCCTCCCTGCCGTCGGGAACAAAGGGCCTGGGGGAAAATCTCCGCTCCAGAGATGTGTCTTCCTTCTTCAGGCGAAAGCCTATCTCCGAGTATCTTTTCTCGCTGCTCCTGGAATAAAAAGTGGTCATCCTCCTGCGCTCACTCAAAATCCGGCCCAAATCCAAATCTCCGTAAATGATCCCGTTCCGGAAACGAAGGGCCCGGCTTAAAATTCTTCCATTCTCCGCAATCAGGCTGTGACCTCCGAAAACCAGATCCTGGGTGGACTCCCCTTCCCCTGCATTGGCGTAGATATAACCGCACACCAGCCTGCCGGACTGTCCGCCGATGAGCGCTTCCCGGTACTCTCCTTTTCCTGTGGTCTCATCGCTGGCAGAACAGTTCACAACTACCGTCGCTCCGGCCATGGCATGGCGGGTGCTGGGAGGCTCCGGAACCCAAACATCCTCACAGATCTCAGCCGCCACTCCAAGCCCGGGCATATCCTCGCAGGTAAAGATCTGGTTGGTTCCAAAGGGAATATAATCCCCCTTTTTTTTATCCTGCTCAAGCCACAGGAAATCCGGCTCCTCATTTCCCGGAACAAAATAGCGGAGTTCGTAAAACTCCCCGTAGTTGGGAAGACAGGTTTTGGGAACCATCCCTATGATTTCGCCCCGGTTCAAAGCCGCCGCCACATTATAGAGTTTCCCTTCCTTTACCCAGGGAAGCCCTACAAAAATCAAAGCGTCCAGATCTGCGGAAGCTTCCGCAACCGCAAACAGCGCCTCCCTGGCTCCCCTAAGAAGGGTCTCCTGGAGAAAAAGATCCCCGCAGGTATAGCCTGTAATGCAAAGTTCCGGAAATACAATGATCTTGGCCCCTTTCCCGGCCGCTTCCTTCATAAGACGGATCATTTCCTTTCCGTTGTACTCCGGATCTGCCACCCGGATCTTCGGCGTTACAGCCGCTGTCTTTATAAATCCATGCTTCATATTTGCCCCCTATTAAAATTCTTACCTTTTGGACCGATGAAGAATCTCTTTTAACTCCTCCACGGTAAACTCATAAGCCTGATTGCAGAAATGGCATGTAACCTCTATGGGCCTGCCCTCCCGGACCATTTCCCTGATCTCTTTGCTTCCGATGCTTACGATGGCCTTCTCCACACGTTCCTTGGAACAATTACAGGAGAAAGCGGTGGGCATGGTATCACTTATGACTAAGCCAAGCTCGCCCAGAAGCTCTTCCAGGATCTCCTCCGGCTTCAGTCCCCGATCCAGAAGTTCCGTCACGGAATGGAGTCCGGAAAGCCTTGCCTCCAAGGCCTCAATCACCCGTTCCTCCGTATAGGGCATAAGCTGGATAAGAAAACCTCCTGCCTGGCGCACCGTATTGTCCCTGTTTAAGAGAACACCCAGTCCTACCGAGGAGGGGATCTGCTCCGATGTAGCAAAGTAATAAGTGAGGTCTTCTGCAATCTCCCCGGTCTGCAGGGTGGTCTGGCCCACATAAGGTTCTTTCATTCCCAGATCCTTAATCACCTGCAGCATTCCTTTACCCACAGCCCCGGCCACATCCAGTTTGCCTTTTCCATTGGCCGGAATCAGCACGGCAGGCTCATGGACATACCCCTTCACATTGGCCCGGGAATCCGCTGTCACCACAATCCCTCCTAAGGGCCCGTCCCCCCGGATCTGGATAGTCAGAAGATCCTGTTCCCCTTTCATGGCGGCACCCATCATGGCGCCGGCGCTTAAAGTACGGCCCAAAGCCGCCGTGGCCACGGGACTCGTGTTGTGAATCTTTCTCGCCTGCTCCACCAGTTCCCTGGAGGTCACGGCAAAGGCCCGGATCTGGCTGTCCGCCGCCATAGCCCTGACAATATAATCTGACATATATTCCCTCCTGTACCCCTTATCTTCCGGGGCCTGTTTTTCCCTTCTCTCTTGCCGTCACATAAACCCGCTCCGCCGTCTCCCGGGGCCTAAGGCCCGTCTCTGCATCCAGAAAGCCCAGCACTTCCATCCCCGCTTCCTCCAAAAGCTCCTGCACACGTTCCAGGGAATAGGCCCTCTGGAAATGAGTCTCCTCAAACTTCCGGTATCTGCCGTCCTCCTCCCGGATAAACAGCGTCAGATCGTATTCATTGAGCCCTTCTATGGGATCGAAATAATTCTCCCAGATAAAGCTGCCCTCCCTGCGGTTCTCTGCAATGGTATTCTCTCCCAAAAGCTTCTCATATTTATAAACGGTATTCAAGTCAAAAAGGAAGATTCCTCCCGGATCTAAATAATTATTGACCAGCCGGAAGACCTTGAGAAGATCTGCCTCCTCCGTCACATAATTCATGGAATCGCAGACGCTTACCACCGCCCGGACCGTGCCGTACAGTTCAAACTCCCGCATATCCTGCAGGAGGTAGAGAATATCCAAACCGGCCTTCCTTTGCTTCTGCACTGCCAGATTCAGCATCTCCTCCGAGGCATCTAAGCCGATCATATCATAGCCCGCCTTCGCCAGAAGCTCCGTCATACTGCCTGTCCCACAGCCCAGATCCAGAACCAGTCCATCCAAAATCCCGTACTGCCTTAATATCCCCACAATCCTGCGGCTCCATTCCTCATAGGGAATGTTATCCATAAACAGATCGTAAACCTTTGCAAAGCCTGTATACGCTTCCATCCCACTCTCCCGGCTTTTATGAAAAGACAGCCCCCAAGAAAGCCTGGAGGCTGTCCGATTTCCAATCGTTATTTGCTGCTTAAGAACTTCTCTATATTTGCAATCGCCTCTTCCTCATCTGCACCGCTTGCGGATACCGTAACCGTATCCCCTGAGTAAAGGCTGAGAGTCATCATTCCCATAATACTTTTCGCATTTACCTTCTTATTGTCGCTCTCCACATAGATCTCGCTGCCATACTGGCTGGCCACCTGTACCAGCAGCGCCACAGGCCGAGCCTCCAATCCCTCCGGAATCTGAATTGTGATCTCCTGCTTAATCATAATAATTTCTCCTCCTTGTTATCCCTTAGCTCCTCTGCAATCATACTCAGCTTCCTCAGCCTGTGGTTTACCCCCGATTTCCCCACGGGCGGATTCAGCATCTCTCCCAGCTCCTTTAAGGTAGTACCGGGCTGTTCCAGCCGAAGCTCGGCAATCTCAGCCAGATTTTCCGGAAGCTGTTCAAAGCCGATTGTCCGTTCGATGTATCTGATATCTTCAATCTGCTTTACCGCTGCAGAAACGGTCTTATTCAAGTTGGCAGTCTCGCAGTTCACCTGCCGGTTCACAGAATTTCTCATCTCCTTGAGAATCCTTACATTCTCAAAATTCATCAAAGCTACATGGGCCTCCATCACACTTAACATATCCGCAATCTGGGAACCTTCCTTCATGTACGTAATGTAGTGGTTTTTGCGCTGGGTAACCCGGGCTTCCATATCAAAGCTCCCAATCAATGTCCGCAGATACTCCGCCTCCGGCTCCGTATCGCAGACAATCTCAAAGTGATATCCTTTCTCCGGATCACTCATAGAGCCGGAGGCCAGAAAAGCCCCTCTGATAAAAGCCCGCTTGCAGCAAAGGTTCTGGACCAGGGTATGCTTCACTGCAGACAGATCCCCATAAGAAGTCACATCATAGCTTCTGCTTCCCCGGAAGCTCTGATTCTGTCTCACCGACACGTTCATGTCTATATTAAATGTTTTTCTTAATAATGTAAAGTATTTTCTTGCAACTGCCAGATTTTCCGTGTGCATATTCACACTGCCGGGGCCCTGCACCCCTTCCTTTACATGGCTGCAAAAATTTAAAATTGCAGCCGCCTCAGCCAACCTGCAATGCCTGGCCGCCGGAATCTGGCGGGACAGCTCTTCTTTGATCTCACTGGAAAAAGACATCCGGCACCTCTTATTATTCTCTCTCAATGGGCTTTTACAATGGCATCTTTTTCTATATCCCGGTGCTCAATGCGTACTACATAATCCGTATGTTCTTTCAGCTTTCCGTACACCTTATTGGCCAGGGTTACGGAGCGGTGCTTGCCTCCCGTACAGCCGATGGCAACCACCAGCTGGTTCTTTCCCTCCTGTACATAATTGGGGATCAGGAACCGGATCATATCCGTCAACTTATCCAGGAAACGGTGAGCCGCCTCAAAACCCATAACAAAATCCTGCACTTCCCGATCGTTTCCGTTCAATTTGCGAAGCTCCTCATAGTAATAGGGATTGGGCAGGAACCGCACGTCAAAAACCAGATCCGAATCATTGGGAATGCCAAATTTAAAGCCAAAGGACAGAACCGTTATCACAAGATTCTTAAACTCCCGGTTCTGTACGAAAATCTTCTCCAGTTCTATCTTCAGCTCCCTCGTTAAAAGGCTGCTGGTATCAATGATATAGTCCGCCTGCTTTTTCAAAAAAACCAAGCGTTTCCGCTCCTCCTCAATTCCCTCCGCAATCCGGCCGTCTCCGGCCAGAGGATGGTTTCTTCTGGTCTCCTTGTAACGCTTAATCAGCACATCATCCTGGGCATCCAAAAACAGGATCTCAAAAGTATAACCGGCAATGGTAAGTTCCTCCAGAATCGTCTGAAGCTCGCTCAAAGCCTTTCCGTTCCGGATATCGATACCAAGAGCCACCTTGTTAATCTCACTGGTTCCCGAATAGACCAGCTCGGAAAATTTCCCAATCAGGGAAACCGGAAGATTATCCACGCAGAAGTACCCCATATCCTCCAGCATACGCAGGGAGGTTCCCCTTCCCGCCCCTGACATTCCCGTTACAATTACAAATCTCATCTGTATCCACCTTACGCTTTCCTTTCGCTTCCGAAAGCGCTCTTACCTTCCTCATATGAAAATCCAAGGGTCTTCACTTCCATCTCAAGCTCCACCCCAAACCGGCGCTTCACCTCGAAGCGTACATGGGCAATCAAGGCCATCACATCCGCCGCCGTGGCATCTCCCCGGTTAATGACAAAACCGCAGTGCTTTTCCGACACCTGGGCTCCTCCCACCTGGTATCCACGAAGACCTGCATCCATAATCAGCTTCCCGGCAAAATATCCCTGGGGACGCTTAAAGGTACTTCCGGCGCTTGCATACTCCAAAGGCTGCTTTCCGGTCCTTGCCTCCTTTAACTCCTGCATCCTGGCCTGAATTGCCTCTGGATTTCCCTGGGAGAGTTCCAACACCGCCTCCAATACCACATAACCTTTTCTGGCAATCACGCTGGTCCGGTATCCAAGCTCCAGTTCTTCGCCGGACAGCCGCAGAAGCTCTCCTTCCGGTTTCATCACCAGCGCCTCCCGGACAATATCTTTCATCTCTCCGCCGTAAGCCCCGGCATTCATCACCAAGGCCCCTCCTACGGTTCCGGGAATCCCGGAAGCAAACTCCATGCCTGTAAGTCCCTCCCGTGCCGCCTGATGAGCCGCCCGGATCAGAAGCTCCCCTGCCCGCACAGAAAGGCGGTTCCCCTGGATACGAATCCCGTCAAAATTCCGGAACAGCTGGATCACAACACCCCGGTATCCCTCATCGCTGACCAGGATATTGCTGCCGTTTCCCAGGATATAACAGGGCTTCCCCGCCCTGCGGCAGGCCGCAACAGCCGCCGCCAGCATGGACTCGTCCGACGGCAGGCAGAAAATCTCCGCCGGTCCGCCGATGCGGAAGGTGGTATGGGCGCTCATAGGCTCTTCCCTCAGTACCCGTTCCGGTCCGCCGTGAATCTCACAAAGTATTTCATATAAATCCTGCCCCATATGGTTCCCTCTTTAAACTGCTTGACTTGTTCCCTTTTAGTATATGCAAAAAAGGGGGAAAGTACAACCCCCTTCCTGCTCTGCCGTATCTCAAGCCGTGGGACGGTGGGGTTTCCCCCTTCCGGCCCGGTTTTTCTGCTTGTTCAGATATTTCTTCAGATACTGTCCCGTATAGGACACCGGATTCTCCGCCACTTCCTCCGGCGTTCCCTTGGCAATCACCGTGCCACCCCGGTCTCCTCCTTCCGGCCCCATATCAATGATATAGTCTGCCGTCTTAATCACATCCAGATTGTGTTCAATCACCACCACCGTGTTGCCTCCCTCTGCCAGACGGTGCAGAATCTCCGTCAGCTTATGCACATCCGCAAAATGCAGTCCCGTGGTAGGCTCATCCAAGATATAAATGGTCTTTCCTGTACTCCGCCGGCTCAGCTCCGTAGCCAGCTTAATCCGCTGGGCCTCTCCGCCGGAAAGCGTTGTGGAGGGCTGTCCCAGACGGATATAGGAGAGGCCCACATCGTGAAGGGTTTCGATCTTCCTGCGGATGGAAGGCACATTCTCAAAGAAAGGCAGTGCCTCCTCCACTGTCATATCCAGAACGTCATAAATACTTTTACCCTTGTACTTTACTTCCAGGGTCTCCCGGTTATACCGTTTCCCCTGGCAGACCTCGCAGGGTACATACACATCCGGCAGAAAGTGCATTTCTATCTTGATAATTCCGTCTCCGGAGCAGGCCTCGCACCGGCCCCCCTTCACATTGAAGCTGAACCTTCCTTTTTTATAACCTCTGCTCTTGGCATCTGCGGTAGAGGCAAAAAGGTCCCGGATCTGGTCGAAAACGCCCGTATAGGTGGCCGGATTGGACCGGGGCGTCCGTCCGATAGGGGACTGATCGATGCTGATTACCTTATCCAGCTGTTCCGCTCCCTGAATGCCCTTGTTTCTCCCCGGAATCGTCCTGGCCCGGTTTAGTTTTTTCGCCAGGCTTTTATACAAAATCTCATTGATCAGGGAGCTTTTGCCCGAACCGGATACGCCGGTTACGCAGGTCATCACTCCCAAGGGAATCTCTACGTCAATCTTTTTCAGGTTGTTTTCTTCCGCTCCTTTCACGGTCATCCAGCCGGAGGGAATCCTCCGTCTCTCCGGTACCGGAATGCAAAGCTTCCCGCTGAGATAGGCGCCTGTGACGGATTCCGGACAAGCCATAATTTCCTCCGCCGTTCCCGCAGCCACCACTTTTCCCCCATGTTCTCCGGCTCCGGGGCCGATATCCACAATATAATCTGCCGCAAACATGGTATCCTCGTCGTGCTCTACCACCACCAGGGTATTGCCCAGATCCCGGAGACGCTTCAAGGTCGCCAGCAGCTTGTCGTTATCTCTCTGGTGAAGTCCGATGCTGGGCTCATCCAGAATATAAGCCACACCCACCAGGCCCGAGCCAATCTGGGTGGCCAGGCGGATGCGCTGTGCCTCTCCGCCGGACAGGCTGCCGGTGGATCTGGCAAGGGTTAGATAATCCAGTCCCACGTCGATAAGAAAGCCGATTCTTGCACGGATTTCCTTTAAAATCTGGGCTCCGATAAGCTGCTGCTGGGCTGTCAGCTCCAAATTCTGCAGAAATTCATGGAGTTTCAAAATGGACATGGAAGTCACTTCATAAATATTTTTATCCGCCACGGTAACAGCCAGGGACGTTTTCTTCAGCCTCTGTCCACCGCAGCTCTTGCAGGGAGTAATGCGCATAAAGGTCTCATATTCCTGCCGCATCACCTCGGATCCGGTCTCCCGGTAGCGGCGCTCTGCATTTTTAATCAGCCCCTCAAAGGCAATGTCGTAGATGCCCTCTCCCCGCTGTCCTTTATAGCGGACTTTCACCTCCCGCCCGTTGGTTCCCTGCAGCAGCACCTGCCGGACTTCCGGATCCAGCTCTTCATAAGGCGTGTTCAAATCAAATCCATACTCTTTGGACAAGGCCTGCAGAATTCCATAGGTAAAGCTGGAGGGATCCGTACAGGACTGCCACCCCATTACCGCAATGGCCCCCCCTGCAATGCTTAAGGATTTATCCGGAATCATCAGGTCCTCGTCAAACTCCATCTTATATCCCAATCCAAAACAATCCGGACAGGCTCCGAAAGGATTATTAAAAGAAAAGCTGCGGGGTTCGATTTCCTCCATGCTGATCCCACAGTCCGGGCAGGCATAACTGGAGCTAAAGGTCAATGTCTCTCCGTCTATCACCTCCACCACCAGAAGCCCCTCCGCCAGATTCAGCACCGTCTCAATGGAATCTGCCAGACGGCGTTCAATTCCCTCTTTGATGACCAGGCGGTCCACCACGATCTCAATGAGATGCTTGATATTTTTCTCCAGCTTAATCTCCTCGGACAGCTCGTAGAGATTTCCGTCGATCTTCACCCGGACAAAACCGCTTTTCCTGGCCTGATCCAAGACCTTTACATGCTCTCCCTTTCGCCCTTTGACCACAGGGGCAAGAAGCTGGATCCGGGTGCGCTCCGGCAGTGCCATCAGCTGATCCACCATCTGATCCACGCTCTGCTTCTTGATCTCTTTCCCGCACCGGGGACAGTGGGGAATGCCGATCCGGGCATAGAGCAGACGGAAATAATCGTAAATCTCCGTCACCGTCCCCACTGTAGAACGAGGATTCCGGTTCGTAGACTTCTGGTCAATGGAAATGGCAGGGGAAAGCCCCTCAATGCTCTCCACCTCCGGCTTCTCCATCTGGCCCAGGAACTGTCTTGCGTAGGAGGACAGAGACTCCATGTAACGCCGCTGTCCCTCCGCATAGATGGTATCAAAGGCCAGGGAAGATTTCCCGGAACCGCTTAAGCCTGTCAGCACTACAAATTCGTCTCTTGGAATGTCAATGTCCAGGTTTCTCAGATTATGTTCGTTGGCCCCTCTTATCTTAATATAATTTTTCATACTGCTCCTCTTATTCTTCCGCCGTTTTTACCGCTTCCTTTTGCCGGGTGTACTCCTTCTTCTATGGTTTTCCTGTATCCCGCCTGCCGTAGCAGCATCCTGCAGCTGCTTTTTCAGTTCGATCATCCGATCCCGCAGCTCTGCTGCCGTTTCAAAATCAAGCTCCGCCGCCGCCTTCTTCATCTTCTTATCCAGATCGGCCACCAGCTTCTCCAGCTCCTGGCTGCTCATGGACTCCGGATCTTTCTCAAACCGCAGCTCTTCCTGGGCAATTTCCTTGGAAATGCTAATCAAATCCCGCACAGACTTCTGAATGGTCTGAGGCGTAATCCCATGCTCCTCATTGTACTTCTGCTGCAGTTCCCGGCGGCGTTCCGTCTCCCCAATGGCCATTTTCATGGAATCGGTAATAACATCCGCATACATAATTACACGGCCTTCCGCATTCCGGGCGGCCCGCCCGATGGTCTGGATCAGGGAGGTTCCGGAACGCAGGAACCCTTCCTTGTCCGCATCCAGAATGGCCACCAGAGTAATCTCAGGAATATCCAGGCCCTCCCGCAAAAGATTGATTCCCACCAGCACATCGAAAACATCCAGGCGCATATCCCGGATAATCTGGGTCCGCTCCAGGGTGTCAATGTCTGAATGAAGGTATTTGACCCGGATTCCCAGCTCCCGCATATAATCCGTCAAATCCTCCGCCATCCGCTTAGTCAGGGTGGTGATCAGAATCTTGTGGCCTGCTGCCACCTCCCGATTCACCTCACCTACCAAATCATCAATCTGGCCTTCCACAGGACGCACTTCCACTTTGGGATCCAAAAGTCCCGTAGGACGGATAATCTGTTCTGCCCGCAGGAGCTCATGCTGTTCCTCATATTCCCCCGGCGTGGCAGATACAAACAAAAGCTGATTTATTTTACCCTCAAATTCCTGAAAATTCAAGGGGCGATTGTCTTTTGCCGAGGGAAGGCGGAACCCGTAATCCACCAGGGTGGCCTTCCGGGACTGATCTCCCGCATACATCCCCCGAATCTGGGGCACTGTTTTATGGGACTCATCGATCATAATCAGGAAATCTTCCGGGAAATAATCCATCAGCGTATTAGGCGGCACCCCCGGCTGCAGGCCGGACAAATGCCTGGAATAATTCTCGATTCCGGAACAAAATCCTGTCTCCTTCAGCATCTCAATATCAAAATTGGTCCGCTCCGCAATCCGCTGGGCCTCTAAAAGCTTGTCCTCCTCCTTAAAATACCGGATCCGCTCCTCCAATTCCTTCTCAATAGCCACGGCAGCCTCCCGGATCCGCTCTGCCGGCACTACGTAATGGGAGGCCGGAAAAATAGCCACATGCTCCCGCACGCCTTTTATTTCCCCCGTAAGCACGTCAATCTCGGAGATGCGGTCAATCTCATCCCCGAAAAACTCCACCCGGATGGCAGTGTCCATCTCACTGGCCGGTATAATCTCCAGCACATCCCCTCTTACCCGGAAGGTTCCCCGTTTGAAGTCCATGTCATTTCGGTCATACTGGATATCCACCAGCTGGCGCAGGACTTCGTCCCGATCCTTTTGCATACCCGGCCGGAGGGATACCATCATTTTCTCGAAGTTCTCCGGCTCACCCAGGCCGTAGATGCAGGACACGGAGGATACGATGATTACGTCTCTTCGTTCTATCAGCGCCGCCGTGGCGGACAGGCGCAGCTTGTCGATCTCATCGTTGACGGAGGAGTCCTTGGCGATGTAGGTGTCGCTGGAGGGGACGTAGGCTTCGGGTTGGTAGTAGTCGTAGTAGGACACAAAATACTCCACTGCGTTCTCCGGGAACATCTCCTTGAATTCTCCGTACAACTGTGCCGCAAGCGTCTTGTTGTGGGCGATGACCAGCGTCGGCTTGTTCAATGCCTGAATGACGTTGGCCATCGTAAATGTCTTGCCGGATCCCGTAACCCCCAGTAAAGTCTGGAATTGGTTGCCTTCTTTGAATCCCTTTACCAGCGCCTCAATGGCTTGGGGCTGGTCTCCTGTGGGTTGATATGGGGCTTGTAATTTAAACTCATTCATAGGGAAAACCTCCGTTTATGGCTTTTGATACGACTGCTGTTAGCCATTTATTCGTAATGAGAGCCGCAAAATAAGTGCCTGACAGGGGGCCGTTACGAATCATTACGACAAAAAGTCACAAATTCTGTTTTTAAGGATGAAGTAATACATTTCAATACCAGGCAAGGCTTATTATAACAAAAAAGATTTTAAAAGTACATAGAAAAAAGGAACAAATATTCGATTTTTCATTTGTTCCCTTTTCTTCCATATTTTGTTATACAGATCTCTTTTACAATCGTTTCTGCAGGATTGCTCTATCGCTGTCATTGACCTCAAGTACATTCATTGCCTGTTGGGCTCCCACCTTCAAATTTGCCATTATCTTTTTTATGGAATCCAGCAGGTTATCTAACCTTGCATTTTCTGCTCTTCTGTCGCCATATCTTTCAACCGATTCGCACATAATCTTTCGGCCTCCTTCTTCCTCTTTAAAATGTTTTACACCCTCTGCCAGTTCCGGATAATACATATCCTTTGATTCTTTAAGGTTCTGTTAATATAGTCCACATCGTATACTTCAGCCCGTTTATTTCACTCCGCCGCAGTCCCATCAATACTGCAATCAGCACCAAATAACAGGGTTTTCACCCTGTCCCCAAATTATCACAAAAAAGATTTCAAATCCCAAACTTCGTAAACATATCCGGCAGCATCTTTTCCTTGCTGTTCAGATATCTCTGGAAATCTTCCTCCGTATAACAGTATTCCAGAGTATGGTCAAATCTGGACACCGTAAGCCTGCCTGCATACACATCTACCCGTGTTACTTCCGAAAAGTCATACACCTGGGCCATCAGGCCCTCCAGGCTGGCCGCCTGATACAGCTTCAGCATATTGCAGGCATAGAAGGTCCCGCTCTCTCCGATTGCAAAGGGAAGCGGCGCATAATCCCGCCAGGGTGTATACTGCCTGCCCCAGCCAAAACGTCCTACCACCAGATGTTTTTCCGGAATCCGCTGGCTTAAGGACTCTGTCCTCCGCTTGCAGGAAGCTGCAAATTCCGGCGACTGGAAATACAAATCAAAGCCGAAAATATTCATGGCGGAATAGAACACCCGCTCAAAACACTTCCGGTTCTGCCTTCCGGCGTGGAGAACCGCATAGCTCTCCAGCATCCAGCCCCCGTCTTTTGCAAAAAATTCCTTCACCGGCTTAGTAATATCCTCCGGCGTCCAGGGAAAGCCCGGCGTATAGGGAATATTGCGCTTCTCCCGCTTCCGGTACTGTTCCTGCCGTTTTAATGCCTCAATCACCTGCCGCATCTTTTCCTCGTTGGTCATTCCCTCCAGGGAAAAGGAGGCAATGCGGGCTGGCTTAGGCTGATGCAGGCTCTTAAGTTTCCCCTGGGCAAACTGCTTCTTTCTCTCCAGATCCAGGCTCTTTACCTTTTTTCCTTCCCCTGCAAGCAGGGGTATTTCCTCCCAGCCAACATCCGTCTGGCGGTAGACCTTGACACTGCGCATAGATACTTCCGCCTTAAAGCAGAACCGCTCCTGTTCCTCATAATACACAGCCTGAATCCGCTTTGCCTCCTGCTCCGGGACCTTTCTCACGGAAGCCTCAGCCGCCAGGACCTTGGCCAGAAAAGAAAGGGTCGGCCGGGCAAGCGGAAGATAAGAAAGCTGTCTCTCAATTTCCTTTTCCGCCCTTTTCCGCTCCTCCTCCCGGATGGACGTAACAGCCAGAAGGAAAAAGAAATGCACCGCATTCTCCAATTTTCCGGACAAGGAAGCCGCCAGAAGCTGCGGAAATGTCAGCACCGGATACACAACCGGCTTTCCGTTCAGATAATAGCGCACATAATGCAGGTGGAATTCTGCCTCCAGCTCTCCTCCCCCAGGAATCGGAAATCCAGCACTCATGGGAAACGGAATTCCGTCTTCCTCCTCGTCAAAGCGGGTAAAACGCTTCTGCCATTCTACCGAGGGAAGATAAACTGCCTTCATATAGCCGGGAAGATATTCCCTGTTTTCTGCAATATATTCCGCCTGTCTCTGGACAGCTCCAATGACGGTGATATAGCGGCAGTCAAAACCGGTGGTGAGAAAATATTCCCAAAAATCCCGGTTATCCACCCGGATATCCCCTATGGAAGTCTTTTCATAAGCATACACGGTCCTCTCGTCCATCTCCAAAAGATTCCGGTGCAGATTCATAGAAGAGAGTAGCCGCTCCAATAAAAACTGTACCTGTTCGGGATCACGAAAAGGACCTTCCTCCGTATAAAAAGCAACAAGCCTGGCGGCAAGCGACTCCGGAATCTCCCTCCAGGTAGAAAGCTGCAGAAAGATCCTGTCAAAAAGCTCAGGCTCATAGCAAATTTCTTTCCATTCCTTCCGAGCAAACAGCGCCTCCGTCCTTTGCCGGACAGACTCCGGTTCTTCATACTCCCGCCTACGAAGACAGGCATCGTAATCCGTAATAATTTTCATCAGCTCCCGGTACCAGCTCCAAATCAGCTGTTCCTTGCTGTCTTCCCCGTAAAGTTCCTCTTCTATTTGAGGATACTGACGTAAAACGGCTTTCTTCAGGCCTGCGTAAAGCTGCCGGCCGCTGCTGCGATCCAATTCCCGGAATTGATAAGTCTTATAAAAAAATTTACACACACAGGCAGGAACCGGTTCCGATTCCAGCCAATGGGTATAGAGACGGATCAGACATTCACTCCGGGTCTCCTCATAAATCCCCGGGTTTCCCTTTCTCTCATAAAGATGGTGAATCTGGCCGCACCGGAGCAATGCTTCCCATATCTCCCGCTCTCTCTCTGTAAGATAACCCCGGCGGTTCATGCTTCCCAGGGCAAGGTAATCGGAAAAAGAGCGAAGGCGCACAAGATTCTCCGGCTTGTATAAGCCCCGGGCCGCCCCCTCCGGCATCCCTTGAATATACTCGTTCCAGATATCTCCTGCAGCCTGGCGGGCGTAAAAACTGCCCTCCGTATTGACCATGCCTTCATCATCCGGATAAAGCCCATAGGCAATGGCAAGTTCCATGACAAAAGCCCTGGGAAGGCCATCCCCTCCCAGCGTTTTCGCACAACATCTCAGTCCTTTCCCAAATTCCTCCCCGCACTGTTCCTTAAGAAATTCTTCCGACAGAAAATATTCCTTCCAAGTATCGGCTTTTCTGCACACCCCGGGATTTCCCAGAAGCTCTTCCAGACGAAATAATGCTCCCCGCTCCCTGCTGAACCGGATCTTGGCCTCCTCCGCCTGGTTCAGGCGTGAAAGCAGAGGCATCTCCGGATCGAGTGTCCTCGTCTCTTCTGCCCTCCGGGCATAGGCCATCCCCTCTCCCGTCATAACCATCCCCGGATCCCGGGCATATTCCATAGCAGCCTGATACGCCCGGCTCAGCTCTCCAAAGGCTTCCGGGTTTTCCTCCGGGTGGTTTTCCCTGGATTTTTCCCCGTAAGCCCTCCGAATCTCTCTCTGGGAACGGGTGGGTTTAATCCCCAGTATTTCCCAAATCCTTTCCGTCGTCATCTTCCAAATCCTCCAAATCCAGATCCCACTTCAAATCTCCGTCAAACAGAAGATCTTCTCTCTGCCTGTCCGCTTCCTCCAGAGATTTCAACTGGCGTTCCATCTCCGCTGCCGCTTTCCGGACCCGGTACAGCCGGCCGCTGTTCATTCCGGCCAGAAACCATTGAATCAAAGCACCAAGGCGCTCCCGTCTGGCTCCCGTACTCTGCTCATAGTAAGCAGAAGCCCGCTCCAAAAGCTTCTGGTTTTCCTCCTGCTCCAGGGGAGGCGTCATAAGCACCTCTATCTCCCTTTTGTACCGCTCCAGCTCCGCCCCTCCCAAGGTCTGGTTGGCCAGAAGAATCTGGTTATGCTCATTCTTGGAATTTACAATCTCCACATGGAGAATCCCGTTGATATCATAAGTAAAATACACATCAATCCATTCTTTTCCGGCTTTCTTGGGGGCTACCTGGGCCGTCACCTCTCCCAGATAAATATTGTCCCTGGAAAAATACTCCTCACCCTGATAAATTTTTACAGTCACGGCAGTCTGGTAATCATTCAGGGTTACCAGGCGCTCCCTCCTGGATGCCGGCAGGGTAGAATTACGCTCAATCATAGGCAGAAGGTATCCTTTCTTCTCGCCCTGCCTGCGGAAGGTTTCCACGCCAAGGGTAAAAGGACAGACATCTGTAAGAAGAATATCCCGGATCCCGGCATCCCTTTTGCGGATCCCCGTATAAATCCCGGCTCCCTGGGCAACTACCAAATCCGTATCCCCCAGCACTACCGGCTCTTTCCCCAAAAGCTCCGTCAAAAAACGCTTCACCACGGACAGCCGGGAAGAGCCGCCCACCATAATCAAATCATCCAAATCCGATACCCGCAGCCCTGCATCCTCTAAAATATGAAGAAACAGCTCCTTCATCCTGGCAAACAAGGGCATACAGATTTCAAAAAGCAGATCTTCCGTCAAAGACAGCTCCCCTTCTCCCGGCTCTCCCAGGCGGCATTTTGCCTCCTCCGCCCGCTTCAAAAGCTCCGTCTGTTCTCCCAATCCAAGCCGGCTGTAATCCAGCCCTCTCTGTGCACAGCCGTATTCCGCAATCAAACGATCGATATCGTCTCCGCCCAGATAGTTATCTCCTGCCACCGCCGTAATCTCTATCACATTATCAAAACATTCCACACAGGACAGGTCCAGGGTACCTCCCCCGAAATCAAACACAAGAAGGCTCTTGTCTCCGCTTCCGTACTGCATGCGGTAGGCAAGGGCCGCTGCCGACGGCTCATTGATCAGCCGCTCCACCTTAAGACCTGCAATCTGTGCCGCCTTCTTCGTATCGCTTCTCTGCTTATCGTTAAAATAAGCCGGAACCGTGATCACGGCTTCCTCAATTCCTTCCGGAAAAATCCCCTCCGCCTGCTCTTTAAGTTTGTGCAGCACCATAGCGGAAAGCTCCATAGGGGTATACGTCTTCCCTCCCAGGGTATATTCCTTCTTCGTCCCCATAAAACGCTTAAAAGATGAGACCCCTTCGCCTCCGGCAAGGAAATGTTCCCTGGCCTTTCTGCCAACGGCAATTCCTTTCCCCGGTATATATGCGGCCGTACTGGGGACCAGAGGACTTCCCGTCTCGTCACAGACAAAGTGAACCCGGCCGTCCGCCCAGTAGGCCGCCAGACTGTTGGTTGTTCCCAGATCAATTCCGATTACTGCCATTCACAAATTTCCCTTCTTTACTGCTTTTCCATTTCCAATAATTCTTTTCACTTCCAGGCAAGTCTCATCAAAACATCATAAATCCAAGTTGGGGGATTCGGTGGGATGTCTCCAGAATAATGTTGATAGAAAAATCAAAACCTTATGTTTCTCCGTCCATCCGGACGGATCTTGTAACTACAGCTTTATCTTATATCCTTTTTCCTGTTTTTGCAAGAGGGAGTACCGAAATTTTTTACTCCCTCCCGCGTTTTTCCAAAAAAATACTTTCTTTTAGGCAGAAGGAATAGATTATCTTCTCCTTCACCCGGCTGCCCGTAAGTTTTTCCAAAGCCAGTTCATAGTAGTCCAGCTGTTTCCCATATTTTCCCAGTAGTTGGTGGGTATCCGTTACATAATCCGTCTTATAGTCCACTACCACAATCTCTCCGTCCTCGTAAAACCAGGCATCGATAATCCCCTGAACCAGAACCGGTTCTTCGCTGGTATAACCCAGCTCCAGGGAACAGGCAGGAACCCGGATCACAAAGGGCTGCTCCGTGTGGAGTTCTCCCCGGACAGCCGCTCTCTCCATGCGCCGGGCAAGCTCTGTCCGGGCAAAAGCGTAAATATCGTAAGGCCGCACCGCATCCGCCATCTCCCGGCTCAGCTTCCCGGCTTCCACCAGATCCTCCAGAGCTTTCTTTACCTGCTGGGAATGATACATCTTTGAGAAATCCACGCATTCCAGGACTTTATGATAGGCCGTTCCTCTGGCCGCACCGCTTAAAGCCTCCCCTTCCTGCATAAATTTGGGAATATAGGGGACAATTTCCTCCTGGGGATAGAGAAGGGTATCCCCATCTTCCTCCTCTGCCTGCCCCGCTTTCTTTAACTCCGACACGCTGATCTTTACCCGAAGGCCTGTTTCCTCCTGATAGGGATATACTTCTTCCAAGCGCTCCTGAAGCATCCGGGCAAAGGCTTCGTCTTCTTCTGTAAAATCCTCCATTCCTTCTAGGCGCTCCCGCCGCTCCTCCAGGGAGATCTGTTCTACCAGCTCCTCTTCAGCCTGAAGCCTGGGAGTAATCCGGGAAATCACAAAGGGGGACGTTTCTCCTGCAGCCCCGGGGAGAATCCAGTCCAGATAAGTTCCAGCGGTAGAAAGCTCCAGGAAAGAAAGGGGCCCCTCTCCCCTCTCCCGGCTTCTCTCCAGCTTTTCCTCCGTCTTTTCCGTGCTCCCCAGAAGAATCAGCTTCTCCCGGGCCCTGGTAAACGCCACGTACAGCACCCGGAGCTCCTCCCCCAGCATCTCCAAATCCATGGCTTTCTGCATCACCTTCTTGGGAAGGGTTGCCGTCTTTACCCGTCTCTTTACATCTACATAGTCCACCCCCAGTCCTAGCTCCGGATGAATAGCAACCCGGCTTCTGGTATCCTGACGGTTAAAACTCTTTCCCAAGCCCCCCACAATCACAATCGGAAACTCCAGGCCTTTGCTCTTGTGGATAGTCATAATGCGGACCGCATCCTCATTCTCTCCGGTAATACCCGCCTCCCCGAAATCCTCATTGTAACTGCGCAGCTGCTCTATATAACGGACAAAGTGAAACAATCCACGGTAGCTGGTATTTTCAAAAGAAACTGCCCGCTCCACAAGCATTCTCACATTAGCCTGCCGCTGTTCCCCGCCCGGCTGCGCCGCCAGGTAATCCCCGTACCCTGTATCCTCCAGCAGATACCAGAGCAGTTCATGAATGGAAAGATACTCCGCCCGGCTGCGGTATCCGCCAAGCTTCCTATAAAATGCCTGCAGCTTGTCCTTAAGCTCTTTCCGGCTCCCCTCCTCTCGGTAGCGCAGGCAGGCCTCATAAAAAGGACGATCCGGAAATTCGCTTTTCAACGCCGCCAGCTCCCCATCAGAAAAACCGCCAATCATAGACTTCAGCACAGCTGCCAAGGGAATGTCCTGTCTGGGATTATCTACCACCCGCAGAAGATTTAAGAGGGTCTCAATTTCCACCGTTGTAAAATACCCGGTCCTGGACTCCGTATGGGCAGGAATCCCTTTCTGGGTGAGAACCCTTGCATAGACCTCCCCCCAGCCTGCAAGACTCCGCAGAAGAATCACGATATCCCCGTAGCGCACCGGGCGGAAGACCTCCTTCCCGGAATCCCAGATTTGATGGTTCTCCATAAGTTCCCGGATGCGCCCAGCCGCTGCGGCCGCTTCCAGTTCCCGGTCCGTCAGTTCCCGGTTCTCTTCCTCTACAAAAGCCTCCTCCTTATCCAGCAGCAGCAATTCCGGCCGGTTTCCCTCCTGCTCTTGTATCTGCAGGCCCGGATAAAGGGCTGCATCCCTGTCGTAACAGATCCCTCCTACCCCAGGCGTCATAAGCCTGGCAAAAACAAAATTGGCCCCATCCAGCACCTCTGTCCTGCTGCGGAAATTCCGGTGGAGGTCAATACGTATCTCTGTGCCTCTCTCTTCCTGGGGATAGGTGTGGTATTTCTCCATAAAAAGCTCCGGCCTGGCCTGGCGGAAACGGTATATGCTCTGCTTTACATCCCCCACCATAAAGACATTGGGAGTTCCCTGCCGCACCCTGCTGACGCTGTTTAAAATAATTTCCTGAAGCAGGTTGCTGTCCTGGTACTCATCGATCATAATCTGCTCGTACCGCTCCGAGAGCTCTCTGGCCGCAGCCGTGGGAACCGGAACCAGCCTTCCCTCCTCCTCTATTACATCCTCCGCCAGAATCTTCAGGGCCAGATGCTCCAGATCCGGAAAGTCTGCCAGATTTTTCGAAAGCTTCTTCTCCTGATACCGCTCCTCAAACTCCCCGGCTAGGGAGATCAGCACCCTGGTGGCCGGAGCCGCTTTGTGGAGAAGCTCCAAAACCTCCTTCCAGGGACGCATAAAATACTTTTCCCTCAAATCCTTCAGGCCCTTCTTCACTCCCTCCCGGATCCCTTTCACCCGAGCTTTCTTCTCCTCCTCCACCCCCTCGTCCCGCTTGGAGGACAGGCGGCCAAAAGACAGGTCCAAAAGCTCCTGCCTGTAATCCTCGTAGTCCCTGCAGGCGGCAAGCCTCCTGGCCTGCTCCCTGTCCCCGAGAAGGGCTTCCCGGTACATATAGGGGCCCCCGAGCTCTCCGCAGATTTCCAAAGCCCGGTTAAGTTCCCCCTCCATATCCTTTATGATCTGCCCGGCAAAAGAGAGAAGAAAAGAAAGCCACCTGCCCCCTTGGGCCTCCTCCTGAAACGTCTCCATACAGCCCTGCAGCCAGCGGTCCGGGTAGGGAAAGCTTACGGAAAATTCATAAAGCCTTAAAATCAGATCTTCTATAGCGCTGTCGCTCTTTCCTGTGGCATAGGTCTCCACAAATTTTAGAAAATCTTCCTGTTTTTCTCCATAGCGGGCCTCCAGAAGTTCCTGCACCACATCCTTTTTCAAAAGCTTAATCTCCCCCTCATCCCCGATGCGGAAGGAAGGGTCCAAATCCAGCTGATGGAAATAGCACCGGATCACATACTGGCAGAAGCTGTCAATGGTGGTGATCTGGGCATTGTGTATCAAGGTCTGCTGTTTTTGAAGATGAATATTCTCCGGCTCCGCCTCCAGCCTCTTTTCCAGGGCAAGCCCTACCCGCTCCCGCATCTCGGCCGCAGCCGCCTTGGTAAAGGTCACCACCAGAAGCCGGTCCACATCCAGAGGCCGCTCCCCCTCCAGATCCCCGCAGACCAGGGACACAATCCGTTCCACCAGCACCGCCGTCTTTCCGGAACCGGCCGCTGCGGAAACAAGTACGTTTTTATTTCTCACCTGGATTACTTTCTTCTGTTCTTCTGTCCATGAAACACTCATTTCCGGCTCCTTCTATTCCTCTTTGGTCCCGTTCTCAGACTGTATCCGCTCCCAGATCTCCTCCTGATCAAACACTTTCAGGCGGCGGAACCGAAAGCCTTTATCCTTTGCATCTATGCCGCAGACTCCCCGGTAAGCACAGTAATCACAGGCCGCTGCGCCCTTCAGCTCATAAGGTGCTGCATCAATCCTTCCTTCCAGGACCTCCGCTCCCATTTTCCGGATTTTCCGATTGACATAATCCGAAAGCTCCTGAAACTGTTCCCCGGTTGCCACGCTGGAGCCTGCCCGCAGGGTTCCGTCCTTATTGTAGGCCAGGGGCAGCACGGAAGATTTTCCCGGCATTCCCTGATCCAGCTTCTGAATAACTTCCCGGTCCGCATTCACCAGTCCATCCAGTTTCAGCTTCTCCAACACCCGCTCTTCCACGCCCTCTTCCCCTGCCTCCAGCTCCAGCAAGGGATCCTGGATCTGATAGTAAAAAATCCCTGCAGGAACCGCCTCCTTCTCTGGATGCTCCCTTTTTACCATCTCCAAAGCCGCATTCAT
The DNA here is from genome assembly GCA_910586955.1 of uncultured Lachnospiraceae bacterium. GTDB lineage: Bacteria > Bacillota > Clostridia > Lachnospirales > Lachnospiraceae > Laedolimicola. Next base: position 56,168 of record CAJUMM010000005.1, read on the forward strand.
ATACACCACCAGCTGCAGCTGCAGTCCGTGATACAGGGACAAAAGCTGGAAGGAAGTGCTGCCGGACTTATAATCAATTACTTTCACATAGATGCGCTCCCCGTCCTCACAGGTATCCACCCGGTCAATCCTTCCCCGCAGTTTCAGCCTTTCTTCCGGGGAGAGGGCAATATTCACCGCCTCCAGATCCGACACGCTGGAAAAGGAGATCTCGTAATTTTCCGGCGTAAACAAGCCTTTCCGGATCTGCTCGCTCAAAGCCCACACGGTCCGTTTCACAATGCGCTTCATCCGCATGGCCGCATATTCATTCCGGGCCGTACTGTGAAGAACCGTATTGCCATAATCCACAGTCAGCGTATCCAGGCACTCTTCCACCCAGGCTTCCTGCACCTCCCTGGGAAGGGTCAGCCAGGTATATTCGCTGGCCTCCAGACGTCTGGAAAAAAGCTCCAAAGTCCCGTGGAAAATATTTCCCATGTCCACCGGTGCAAATTCATAAGTCTCCCTTTGGGACAGTTTCAGGCCATACATGAGAAAATGGGCATAGGCACAGGCCGCATACTGCTCCAGCCTGGTAACACTATTCTCCAGGACCGTACCGTACAGGGCATGGGCTGCAGCTCTCCCCAGAGCGCTGTCCCTGTGCCTGGAAAAAGCCGCCTCCAAGAGCTGGGACAATTTCTCTTCGTACTGTTCCCGGCCGGCATACCAGCGGTACAGCTCATAGAAACGGGCGCTTCCTCTCCCCTCCCGGTATTCCTTTAACCCCTCAATGAGCTGGCCGATTCCCTGACGGGCCGTCACGGGAACCTCCGGCAGGGTTTCCCGCTCTTCTCTGTGAATTTCCGTCCCCGGGAACAGCTTCCCCAGGGTATTGAAAAGATAGGAGGGCCGCAGGGACTTTCCGCTTCCATCCAGAAGACTGCAGCATACAAATAGCTTCCTGGAAGGCTTGGTCAGATTCAGATAGAGATAAAACCGCTGGGTAAATCCTTGTTCCCGCACCGTAGGCGCAAGCTCCATGCCGTTTCTTTTCAGCTGCTCCCGCTCCATATCCGAAAGAAGTCCCATATGGGATCCGCTTTTGGGCACATTTCCCTCATTGACCCCCAGGAAAAAAAGAACCTTTATATCCTTTAACCGGGTCCGCTCCATATCTCCGGCCACCACCTGGTCTACTCCGGGGGGAATGACGCCAACCCGGGCCTCTGCAAAGCCTGCATCCAGAATCTCCCGGTATTCCCGGATGGAAAGCACCTCATCCCCCAAAAGATCTACCAGCTTGTCCAAAAGATCCATCACAATGGGATAAATCTGGTGGTATTCCTTAGCCAGCACCTGATTTCCTTCTCCCGCAAAACGCTCCTCAAAAACCGCCAGCTTCTTCTGGATCTCCATTTGCTCAATCAGATGATAGAGAGCCGTTGTCCTGGTGCGGACATCCACATGTTTCTTCCTCTGGATCTCCGCAAAGGGAATCATCTGTTCTGCAAATTTCCGCCGCAGAGCCTCCGCCTGTCCAAGCTCCTCCTCCGTCATTTTCCCGTACAGGCGGATAAAACGCTCCCCCCATTTCTTCTTTCCCCGGATACCTAAGGCCAGCACATAATTTTCCAGGAGATCCGTTTCCTCCGGACTGATTCCGGCCAGGCCGCAGCGAAGGCAGCGGAATACCGTCTCGTAGGAAAAATCCTGTTCCGCCATCTCCAGAAGAGCGCGCAGAAACTCCACAAAAGGATTTTTGAGGACGCTGCGCTTATAGTCCAGGAAACAGGGGATCTCAAAATCCTTCAAAGCCTTTTCCAGGCAGTGGCCGTAGGTCTCCATATTGCCTGTAATAATGGCAAAATCCCGGTAATGATAGGACTTCTCCCGCACAAGGCTTCGGATCCGGGCGGCTGCCCAGGCGGACTCCGCCTGAGGGCTTCGCAGAATGTGAAGCTCTATCTCCTCCTGTTCTCCCGCAAAAGCCTTCCCCTGGAGCCGGAAAAGATTCTGCTCCAGCCAGAACAGGGCACTTCCCTCTCTCAAACGGCTGTTTCCTGAGGGCTTAACCATCCGCCCCTCTTCTACCGGAACTCCTGCTTCCTCCGCCAGCTTCCGAAGAGTGACAGCCGTTTTCTTGCTGAGATAGAACAGATGATGCTCTCCCTCTGCCCGGAAGGGATCTTCCCGGCTGTCAATGGTCAGGGTCACAACCACCTTTCTGGCATACTGCATCAATTTCTGCATCAGCTTATTCTGAATAGGCGTAAAGCCCGTAAAACCGTCCAGCACAATGACGCTCTCCCGGATCAGCTCCGACTGCTCTGCCACCCGGCAGAGAACCTCCAGAAGTTCTTCCGCCGTAATATACTGCTCCGCCAGATACTCATGAAAGGCACGGTAAAGGACCTGGATATCACAGAGTTTACAGTAAAGAGCCGGTTTCCCCAGGCTCTCTCCGATCATCCGCTCCAGATCCTCTTCCGTTACCGCATACTGGGTCATTTCCGAGATCAGGGATTTGATCTCATTGATGTATCCCGTTTTTTTCAGGTTTCCTCCCAGAATCTTCAGCTCTTCTTTGTGTTCCTGGGCTGCCTTGCGCAGCACCAGGTTCTTTCCTGTTTCCTCCAGCACCTTGCCCACCTGGGTTCCGGTTTCTTCAAACACCCGGTAGGCCAGGCGCTGGAAACTCAGCACGTCAATATTCAGGATTCCCCCGTCCGGGTGCATGTTCACCAAATCCTTCTGGGTCTGCATGGTAAACTGCTCCGGCACCAGCACTAGAAACTGCTCCTTGGGACACTCCCTGGACTCCCGGATCAGATTTTGGTAAAGCTCCCAGGACTTCCCGGCCCCCGAATTTCCGAATACAAACTGCAGCGACATCTCTTCCTCCCGCTATTCCACGCTCTTCAGCGATTCAATCATATCAATTCCCCGCAGCTTGAAAAACATAACTCCGTTTACCACCGCCGAAAAAGCAAAGGTGAGAAGCACGCTGTAGAGATAGCTCTTTCCTGCAATCATACGTCCGAACATCAGCATGTCAATCTCCGCCGTCACAATAATAAACCGGTGAAGGCCGATTCCCAGGAATACGCCTGCACCTGTCCCAATCAGGGTGAGCAGCACATTTTCCCGGTTGACATAAGACGAAACTTCCCCGTCAAAAAACCCCAGTACTTTCAAAGTAGCCAGTTCCCGCTTCCGCTCATTGATATTGATATTATTTAAATTGTACAGTACTACAAAAGCCAAAAGCCCCGCCGCCACCACCAGCACATAGATGATGAGATCCATGCTTTTGAGCATATCTGCCACCCGCTGGGCCGTGCCGCTGACAAAAGTTACATCCGATACCGCAGGCAGAGCCATATAATCCGTCTGCATCTGCTCCTCAAATTCCTCGTCATTTTGAATATTTTTGAGAAAGACCTGGTTCCACTCCGGAGTTTTTCCGTAGAGTTTCTCATACAGCTCCCCGGACATGTATACGTAGTGCATAAAATAATTTTCCGTAATATAGGAAACCCGGGCCTCCACCTGCTTGGTGTCATCCTCTTTCAGGACAATGGTATCCCCTTCCGAAACGCCCAGAAGCTTCGCCAGCTTCTCGGTTATAATCACGCCCTCCCCGTCCAGGGTATAGGCCTCCCGGCTCTCCCGGTCCTTCAGCCGGATAAACTCAGCCAGCCCTTCCGGATCCTTAGGCACCACCAGATAGGCACTGCGGGGAGAACCGCCGGCTTCCACATCCACGGCATTCTCCCGGGCTTCCATACAGACGGAAATCCGCTCGTCCTCCTGCACCGTCTTCCAGAAATCTTCCCTTTCTTCCTCATCCGCATCTTTATCAAGCCCGATGGAGCCATCATAGACAAACACGTTTCCAAACTGCCCGCTTCCGATATAAAGAATGGAATCCTTCAGGCCGAAGCCCACCAAAAGCAGGGCCATACAGCCCCCGATTCCAAAGACAGTCATAAAAAACCTCTTCTTATACCGGACCAGATTGCGCACCGTGGCCTTCATGCTGAAATTCAGCCTGCGCCAGAGAAAGGGCAGGACCTCCAGAAATACCCGTTTGCCGGCTTTCGGCACGGCCGGCCGCATAAGCTGGGCTGGAACCGCATTGAGCTCCTTATAGCAGGCTGCCCAGGCAGCCAGGGTGGTGCAGGCCACCGCCGCCCCGGAGGCAGTCACCGAATACCAAAGATTTAAGGGCGTCAAAGTAACCGGCAGATTGTTGTAGAGAATCTGATAAGCGCTGATAATTACTTCCGGAAGAATCTTCTGGCCTGCTGCCAGCCCGAACAGGCTTCCCAAGAGGCTTGAAAACAAGGCATAAAATATATATTTGGAAGCAATGGCCCCCTTGCCGTAGCCCAGAGCCTTCAGAGTCCCGATCTGGGTCCTCTGCTCCTCCACCATCCGGGTCATGGTGGTCAGGCTTACCAGAGCTGCCACCAGAAAGAAAATAGCCGGAAACACTTCCCCGATAGCCCCTATCCGGTCTGCATCGTTTCCGTACTCCACATAAGTCTGGATATACTGCCGGTCCAGCACGTACCATTCCGGAAAAGCAAGATCCTTAAGCTCTTCCTTGGCGTCCGCAATTTTTATCTTGGCGTCTGCAATCGTCTCCTGGCTCTCCAGGCGGGCTTCCTCGTACTCCCGCTCACCGGAAAGAAGCTTTTCCTCCGCCTCGGCAAACTCTGCCTCGGCATCCAGAAGCTCCAGGCGGGCATCCGCAAGTTTGGCCCGCCCTTTTGCAAGCTCAATCTCACCCTCTGCGATCTCCGCTTCCGCATCCGTAAGTTCACCCTTCGCATCCTCCAGTTTGCGGTATCCCTCCGCTATCTGATCGCTGCCTGTATCCAGCTGGGCCTTTGCCTGGGCCAGGGCCTTGGCTCCTGCATCCAATTCCGCCTTAGCTTGAGATATCTGGGCAAGGCCCGCCTGGATCTGCTTCCGGTTCTCCTGCAGGGCTGCGAGATAAGCCTCCAGCTTCTGTCTCTCCGCTTCCGGCGTGCCTTCCGGCAAAGCCTGGATAGCGGCTTCTGCCTGGCCAATCCCTGTCTCCACTTGGGCAAGATTTTCTTCCAGCTCTGCTTTTTTTTCATCTGACTGGGCAAGCTGGGCATAGCCCGCATCCAGTTCCGCCTTCTTCTGCTCATACTCTGTGCGGCCGTTCTGGACCTTGATGGCCTCCAGGTCCAGCTTATTCATCCCATGGTTCAGCTCCTTCCAGCCGTCGGCTGTCTTCTGCCGGGCATCTGCAAGCTCCTGTTCGCTCTTGGCTAGCTCCTCCTCTCCCTCGGCAAGCTCCCGCCTTCCGTCTATAAGCTTACTTCTGGCATCCTCAAGCTGGTTTCTGGCGTCCTCAAGCTCCTCCCCTGCATCCAGAAGTTTCTGCTCTCCGTCAGCCACCTCCGCCTCCGCCTCTGCAATCTTCTCCTGTCCCTCTTCCTGGATTTCAGCATAGCGGATTCCACAGCGTTCCTCTTCTATTCCTTCCAGCCGCTCCACCAGGGTGTCTACCAGGGTATCGTACTCCTCCGTATAGCAGGTGAGCTCGAAAGCCCCCTCTGCAGTCACGCAGATCTGCGTATAATAATCCATGGCAAACACGGATGCAGGCACCACCAGAAACCCGTCCAGGGTCCCGCTGCCGATACTGGTAGTCCCCCGGTCCAGGGACATATAATAAGAAGTAGTCCCGGAACCTACCACTGTAAAGGTTTCTTCTCCCAGAAAGTCCGAAAGTGGATCCTCCGTTCCCGATTTCAGCGTAAGGGTATCTCCCACCCGGCATTTCCCGGAGTCCAGAAGCTTCTGATCCACCAGGCACTCATGGTCCGCCTCCGGAAGCCGGCCCTGAATTACACGGATCCGGTTCATCTTGTCCGGCAGGGACATGACCTGGACATTCAGCCGTTCCTCCGGAAGATCACAGAACACATCCACGGAATAAAAGGGCATCACCTCTTTGACGCCCTCCACCACCCGGATGGCCTCCAGATCTTCCCGGGTCATTCCCAGTGTTCCCATGACACGAAGATCCATAAGATTGCTCTCGTCATAAAAAGCATCTGCCGAGAGCTGCATATCCGGCTTAGCCGCCCGGACCCCGGAAAAGAATGCCACGCCCAAAGCCGTGATCAGGAAAATAGACAGGAACCTGTTCAGGGTCCTGCGGATTTCCATATAAAAATCTTTTCTGAGAGCCCGTTTCTTCATCTCCTCACCTCAGCCGTCTAATCCCCCGCAGCCCCTTACCATTCAATCGTCTCCACGGAAACCGGATGTTCGTTCACGGTCTCCTGGCTCACCTTTCCGTTTTTAATGCGGATTACCCGGTCCGCCATAGGTGCGATGGCAGAATTGTGGGTAATCACAATCACCGTCATATTCCGCTCCCGGCAGGTATCCTGCAAAAGCTTGAGGATAGCCTTTCCCGTAAGGTAATCCAGAGCCCCCGTAGGCTCGTCGCAGAGCAGAAGCTTGGGATTTTTCGCCAGGGCCCTGGCAATGGCTACCCGCTGCTGTTCTCCTCCGGAAAGCTGGGCAGGAAAGTTGGATTTCCGCTCTCCCAAACCCACTTCCTCCAGCACTTCCTCCGCATTCAGGGGATTTTTGCAGATCTGCAGAGCCAGCTCCACATTTTCCAGAGCCGTCAGATTCTGAATCAGATTGTAAAACTGAAAGACAAAGCCAATATCATCCCTCCGGTAAGCCGTGAGCTGCCTGGGGCGGAATTTCCCGATGTCTCTGCCGTCCACCCAGACCTCCCCGGATGTGCAGGTGTCCATCCCTCCCAGAATATTCAAAACCGTAGTCTTCCCCGCCCCGCTGGGGCCTACGATCACCACAAATTCTCCCTGGTTGATCTGAAAATCAATGCCGTCCACTGCGGAGATGGTAACTTCTCCCATCTGGTACAGTTTCTTTACCTGTTTGAGTTCTACGAAATGGGCCATGAAGACCTCCTAGCTTTTATTCGCTGGCTTTCTTATCATTATATCCTTTTTATGAAACCATAACAAGCCATTTCTACGAAAAACAGGCGGTCTCCTCATACAGCCTGCCGCATCCGCAAAGAAATATTTTCGTGTCTGTGAACTCCGGAGACTTGATCTCCAAAAAAAGAAAGATTATACTATTTATTGGGCATGGGGCCCAAAATCTTTTCCTGTGGGGGGAAATTTCTATGAGCTTTATGGAAAACAAAAAACTTGCCGTACGGATCGGGCTTCTTACAACTGTCATCACCTTGATTGGGATGACGCTGCTCTGGCTCATTGTATCCACCAACGCTGCTTCCATTGTAAAAAATGACATCACAAACCAGATGACTGATGCTGTGGAAGCCAGAGCCGCTATTATTGACGAGTATGTGCTCTCGGCGGAGGAATATATGACCGCCTTCGCTCTGGGCAGCGAGGTACACGATCTGCTTTTAAACCCGGAGGACCCGGAACTGCTGGAACGCGCTCAAAAGTATACGGAGGATTTTGCCTCTGTCAAAGGCGTGTTCGAAGGCTTGTATATCGCCACTCCGGACACCCATGTCCTGACCCATACCTCCCAGGGCGCCATCGGCATGACCACCCGCTCGGGAGACTCCTTGAAAACCTTTCAGGATACAATTCTGGCCAGCCATGAGCTGACAAACCTGGGTATTATGAAATCCCCCGGTACCGGAAGTATGATCCTGTCCATGTACTATCCCATCTTCCAGGGGCAGCGGTGCATCGGCTATGTGGGCGCAGGTGTCTATGCCAGCCGTCTCATGGATTCTTTGCTGGATCTGGCCATCAAAGGCCTGCCTGACAGCGAATACGTATTTCTGAATGCGGATACAGGCGTCTATCTCTATCACGAAGACGAGGAACTGCTAAATACCGAGACAACCGATGCCGGATACCTGGAGATCATACGGCAGATTCGGCAGGAGGGCAGCACCCAGGCCAATACATATTCCTACCGGGATGAAAACAATATCAAACAGCTGGTAGTTTACAAATACCTGAAGGACCGGGGCTGGGTCTTTATGGTACGTGACAATGCCACGGAAGTTTTCTCCGCCGTGATGACCGTGCGCATTTTGGTAGGCGTACTGTGCGCAGCCATGGCGGCGGCCGTGATCCTGCTCATGCTTCTGCTTCTGCGCCGGGAGGGCCGGGATCTGATGGTTGTAGAGCGCGCCATAAACCGTCTGGGAGATCTAAACCTCTCCGCTGACCAGGAACTGGAAGCCTTTTACGGCCGCTCGGATGAAATCGGCATGATCGCCCAGACCACTCACCGTGTCTGCGGCTGCCTCCGGGAAACCATTGACGATGTAGGACGGATTCTGGGCGAAATGGCCAACGGAAATCTTGCTGTGGATGTTACGGCCAATGAATCTCTTTATATCGGAGACTTTAAGGCCCTTTCCACCAGCCTCCAATCCATTCACTCCAACTTGGTAAATGTGATCCGGGATATTTCCCAGGTTGCCGGCCAGGTAGATGCCAGCGCAGTCCGGGTTTCCATGGATGCCCAGGCCCTTGCCCAGGGAACAACGGAACAGTCTTCCTCTGTTGACGGACTTGTGACAAATGTAACATCCATTACCACCCAGATTAAGACCAGCAACCTGCGCTGCAGCAACGCCAGCGAACTAGTGGATCGGGCTGCCGGCTATGCAGCCGAAGCAGATACAAGAATGGAACAGCTGACTGCCGCCACCCAGAATATTGACCAATCCTCTTCTCAGATCGGTACGATTATCAAGACTATTGAAGATATCGCATTCCAGACCAACATCCTGTCCCTGAACGCCGCCGTAGAGGCTGCACGGGCCGGGAATGCAGGAAAAGGCTTCTCCGTGGTTGCAGACGAGGTCCGGAACCTAGCTGTGAAATCTGCGGAGGCCGCCCAGAATACCAATGTCCTTATCAGCAGATCCATCCAGAGCGCCAAGACCGGAACGGAGTCTACAGACCTGGCAGTCTCTGCCATGCAGGTTATCAACGACTGCATCCAGTCTATCAAAACATTGATGGATGAGATTTCCGCCGCCAGCATCCAGCAGTCAGAAATGATTTCCCTGGTTGAAAACGGCATCCGCGAGATTTCCGCAGTGGTCCAGGATAATTCCGCCGCCGCCGAAAAGAGCGCAGCAGTCTCGAAAGAACTGTCCCAGCAAGCCAGGACTTTGAATCACCTTATGAGCCGTTTTCACATTCGGTAAACGGCTCCCCCTGCTTTAACTCTTCAAACATCTCCTTTACCGCCGGAGCATTTCTGGTAAGCCTCTTAATACTCAGATCTTCCGCTTTATTGTTCGCCAGCCGGAGATTGTTTTCGGAAGACAGAAGGGCCTCCTTTGTCTTCTGCAGATGGGAAATGGTCTTGTCAATTTCGTCAATGGCTATTTTAAATTTGTCGCTTGCAATCCGGTAGTTGCGGGCAAACCCCTCTTTAAAGGCATTCATGTTCTCCTCAAAATGGAGAATATCCACCTGCTGGTGCCTGGCTTCCTCCAGCTCCCGGCGGTATGAAAGGGAATTGAGAGCAGCATTCCGCAGCAACGTAATCATAGGTATAAAAAACTGCGGGCGGATCACGTACATTTTCTCATATCTGTATGACACATCCACAATGCCGTTATTATACAGCTCGTTGTCCCTTTCAAGGAGGGAAACCAGAACCGCATATTCACAGCCTTTCTGCCTCCTGTCCTTATCCAGTTCTTTTAGGAAATCTTCATTTTTATGTTTGGTGGCTGTCTCATCCATCTCGTTCTTCATCTCAAACATGATGGAAATAAATTCAACTCCTTCCGCAGCTTCCCGGAAAATAAAGTCTCCCTTGCTCCCCGCCCGCACATCATTGTCTTTTTCAAAGTAGGCGGCCGGAAACGCCGTCATTCTCAGGGCATTGAACTGGTTCAGGCAGTGCTGCTCCAGGCTTTCCCCGATCATCTTGGTAGACTGCCGGGCCTTAAAATCCTTATAATACTCAATCTGCTCGTCCTTTAACCGGAGCTTGTCCTCATATTCCCGCTGTAAAGCCTGCTCTTTCAGTTCCTGCTCCACTGCTTTATTGGACAGGCGCCCTTTCAGCTCCGTAATCTCCGCCGCACTTTGGGAAAGGGCTCTCTCTTTCTCCTTAAGTGCCTCCGAAACTGCAAGCTTCCTCTCCGTCTCGCTTTGCTCCAGCCGGGCTTTCAGCCGTTCGATTGCTTTGTCTTTTTCCGAAAGGGCCTTCTCAAATGCTTCTCTCTTTCTCATCCGGTCCAGTTCCTGCTCACGCTCTTTCTTCTCCGCAAAATCCTGTTCCCGGCGCTTCAGCTCTTTCTCAAACTCCTTATCCCGGACCTGCCTGACAATCTCAGCATAGCCGGATTTATCAACTGCAAAAACCTCCCCGCAGCTGGGGCATTTGATTTCCTGTGTCATGTTCGGTTCCCTTCTCTCTGTGGTGCATTGCCTGCCTCTATCTTATCACATTTTTTCTCCCTTCTCCAGCCTCTTAAAAAAACCTGCCGACAAAAGGCCTGCCCCGCCGGCCATAAGCCCCGTAGGAATCAATACAAGAAAGACTGCTCCGGAAACTATATCAAACAGGAACCCGTATGCCATCTGGCCCAAAGGCTGGGCGCACATGGTAAGGGCCGATGTAACTGCCATGATTTTCCCCAGCAGCTTATCCGGCGTCCTCTGCTGGATTAGGGACACGGCAAAAATAGAAAAGAGGCTGATCGAAGCCTGCACTCCGCAAAAGGCTCCTATCTGGATGAGATATTTCGTAGATACGGAAAAGGGAAAGAGAAAAGCAAGTCCGGCCGGTATCATAAAAAATCCTACTGACGCCAGCACCAAAGACAGTTTCCGGGTTTTAAGCTTTCCCGCAAGAACTCCTGCTGCAATGCTCCCCAGGATCATGGCTACGGCCAGGGAGCTCTCCGCCGCCCCGTAATGTCCCGCTCCCAGCCCCAGGACATTTCTGATCAGATAGGGAAACCCCACAAGGGTAACGCCCATGACAAAGAAACGGGAAAAGGCCGCCAAAAGAAGCATATACAGAATATCCGGCTGCTCTTTCACAAGGAACCGGACACTGACGGAAAAATCTTCCCGAATCCCAGACCAAATCCCGGCAGACTGCCCGGAGCCCTTTCCGTCCGGAATATCAAAGCCATGTCCGGACTGTTCCAGTTTGATAAAACACTCCAGCAAGGCTGTGAGAAAAAAGCAGGCCACACTTGCAAGCATAACGGGCTTCAGCCCAAAAGCTGCATATAGAACGCCTCCTGCCATGGGCCCTGCCAGATAAGAAAGGGATGCCACCTGATTGATCACGGCATTTCCCTTCAGGATATTATCACCTTTTTGCATCTGTGGTACACAGGCCTGGACCGTAGGCGTTTCAAATGCTCCCAATATGGAGAGCACCACAAGGAGGACGCCAATCACTGCAAGAGCGTTATTTTTGTTTAAAGACACTGCAGCAGCGAAAACCGACAGCCCGGCCAGTACGTCCAGGGCAACCATCATGTTTCTCCGGTTTAACCGGTCGGCAAGAATGCCTCCGAAAGGCGACAAGAGAATGGTGGGAATTACCGCAGCCGATAAAATCCCTGCAAAGACAGCCGCTGACCCGGTCTCCTCCAGCACATACATGGACAGGGCCAGCCTCAAAATAAAATTTCCGAAAAGAGAGCTGGCCTGGCCTGCGATCAGAAGCACAAAATTTTTTGTCAGAAATTTCTCTCCCATAGCCTACTTCTCTTCCTCCGGAGCAAGATTTCCCAGAAACTCTTCCGCCTCATCCATCATGTCCCCCTCCAGAAGCTTCAGCCCCATAGCAGCAAGGACTTCCATCAGGAAACGGTACTTATGGCGCAGTTCTTCCCGGGAAGCGGGAAACACCGACGGCATCAGCCAGAAATTGGCAAGAGGCAGCAATTCCGACAGCTCCCTGGTATATTCCGTGGGAACAGAGCCGTCCCGCCTGCCCTCCTCCAAAAGTTCCAGCCACAGGGGCGTTAATACCCGCCGGTTTGCCTCCACAGCCGCTGCCAGGATACGGGGATCTTTTAAAACCGGCACTGCCTGGACATTGATATTCTCCCGCCGGGTATCGGCATGATTCAGCGCCAGCAGTTCCCGTATTTTCTCCAGCCCGTTTAAATCGGAACGCTCCCGGACCTTTTCAAAAGGATTATTTTCAAAAAACATCCGGTTCCCCAATTCCTGCATAAGCCCTTCCTTGCTCTCAAAAAAACGGTAAAACATTCCCTTCGCTCCCCCTGCAAGGTTCATAATATCGGCAACGGAAGTATTGTCATACCCTTTTGACAGGAAAAGTTCCCGGGCCGCATCCAAAATTCCGGCTCTCCACTCTTCCGGTTCTTTCTTTACTGGTCTTGCCATTTCTCCTCCTTGTACAATAGTTATTGACCTTTAGTCAATAACTATTGTACAGAACTCCGGGAATTCTGTCAAGTGCTCAAAAAAAGAACGCCCGCTCCGGCAGGCGTCCCTTAAAAATAGTTCGCATCAGTCCTTCTGTTCCTCCAGCTTTTCGAAAATAACCGTTTGGCCTTTCATAGAAATTTTCCCCACTTGATACCCGTACTCCGGAAGTTCTTTTTTGTATTTTAAAAAGGAATGATCCAGGGGAACTCCTGCAATCTGCCCAATCTCTTCAAATGTAAGCTTCAAAGAGGAACTGCCCTTCTTCTGTACATATTCCCATAAACTTTTGTATTTACTCATATCTTTCTCCTCCGCCGTTTATATTTCTCCGGAAACAAATAGTATCTGTTTGGTATTTTATCACATTCGTGCTTATTTTTCCAAAGGTTCCTGTTGCTCCTAGGAACCGGATCATAGTATTATATACTACAACAAGGATATAAAGGAGGTTCACAGGAATGCAGGAACGATACTATGAAGAACAACTTGTGAAAGACAAAAAACTTCAAAACATTACGATAGAACACTGCAAATTCATTGACTGCATTTTTGAAAACTGCACCTTCGAGGATTGCAAGGTTCACCGCTGTGTTTTCGTAAATTGCAGGTTCTGCAGCTGCCGCATCATAAGTTTAACATCCCAGTATTCAGAAGCTAAAAATATCACTTTCCAAAATTGCAGCCTCGTTGGAATTCATTGCTGGAATGAACTTCTTCCCGACGGAAAATATGCACATTTTATGGATGAGCTCAAAGACTGTAATATCAAATATAACTCCTTCCTGGAATTGTCTTTCCGGAAATTTGATTTCTCCGGCAGCGTTATACAAGAGAGCATCTTTGAGGAATGTGATCTTCAGGAAAGCAATTTCAAAAGCTGCCGGTTAGAGGCCACGCAGTTTTTTAAATGCGATATCCGCAAAGCAGATTTCAGGGAAGCCACAGGCTATGTCATCGACATACCCTCCAACAAAATGAGGAAGGCCAAATTTTCCTATCCGGAAGTTATAAGCTTGCTGGATTCTTTAGAAATACAAATCGACTAATATTTGGAAGACAGCCGGCAAACCATAATGTATTCTTCCTGGTTTTCATCCACTGCTTCAAACCCTGCTCTTCTATACATGCGGACTGCATCATTCGCTTTCTGCACCGATAAAGATACTTGTTTATATCCTTTTTCTTTCAGGAATCGCAGCATGGCTTCCATAAGCGCCGTGCCAATGCCTAAATTCCGGTATTCCTTGTAAAGAGATATGGCCAGCGAAGGGGTTTCATTGTCAATGTGCCCGTAATCCGCCATAATGCGCGCCCATATTGCACCTATCACCTTCCCTTCTGCTTCCGCAACAAAGCACCAGTCATCCGGCCTGCCGAAATCAGCAACGTATAGCTGCAGCTCCGGCTGTTGGATAATAGACTTTGGCGGCTTCTCCACTCCTTCCGGAACAAATATTGCTTCATACAGAAATTCCGGCAATATGTTATATTCGCTTTTTCTGATTTTTCGGATTTGATAATCCATAGCTGCCCTCCCTTTTGTAATCCCTAACATGAACCGGTAAACAAATCCCATTTCTTTGCAAGGGAGCTTTTCATTTCCCCATATTAATCAGGCATTTACGCCAAGAACAACGATACTGCACAGTAGACAAGCAAAAGTGCCATAAGGGTATTTACAAATTTTGCGTGCTTGGAAAAAAGCCATTTAAAAATCGAGCCAAAAGCCGACCACAGAAGCGTAAATATAAAACCGATAAAAGCCAGCAGCAATGCAAAGCCAAGCAGCGGCAATACCTGCCCGCTGTAAAACGGAAGAATATATGCTTCCATGGACATAATGCAGTAGATATATATTTTAGGATTGATAAACTGCAGGAAAAGACCGGACAAAAAGCCATCCCGGGAATCATTTTCTTCAATCGTCTCCGAGCTGCGGAAAGTCTCCCAGGCCAGATAAAGCATGTAACATGCTCCCACCATAAGCATAGGCATTTTGATTTTGGGAATCCATGCGGAAAGCAAACTGCAAAAAACAGTGCAAAGAATCATAACAGCAGAAAATCCCGCCAAAATCCCTAAGTTAAATGGCAAAGCCCCCTTAAAGCCTTTGCGGTTTCCATTTGACATGGACATTATATTGTTCGGACCGGGAGTTACAGCGGTTACAACAGCATAGGTCAAAAAAGAAATCCAGCTAAACATGATTGACATTCCTCTCTTTTTTCGTTATCATATTGTAATAGCAATCCGATATATTGGATTTTTCTTGTATATCATACCATAAGTACAATATATTGTCAACAGTGAGGTGAACTATGGATATCACAAGTGCGATAGCTGCTAACACAAAGAGGATTCGGGAACAGAAAAAACTGACTTTAGACACAGCTGCTTCTGTCACAGGAGTATCCAGAAGTATGCTGGCACAAATTGAAAAAGGCGAGGTAAATCCGACGATTTCAGTACTTTGGAAAATCGCCAACGGTTATAAAGTCTCTTTTACGTCATTAGTAGAGACGCAAGCCGATATGGTCTCCATCATTCGCCAGACAGATATGCAGCCGCTTAAAGAAGACGAAGACCGCTACTTAAATTATCCAATTTTTCCCTTTGATGAGCAAAAGCTGTTTGAAACCTATCGAATCGTTATTGACATAGGCGGTTTCCTGTCTGCACAACCCCATTTAAAAGGCGCTTTGGAATATATTACCGTTTTCGCCGGCCAGGCAGAAATTACCGTTGCGGGAGAACAATTTCAGCTTTCAAAAGGAGATTCTATCCGGTTTGCTGCAGATGTTCCCCACACCTACCATAATCCCGGGACGGAGGTGGTGGAGCTAAGTATGTTGATTTACTATTGCAAATTGTAAGTAAGGAGAAACTTGAGTGGTTGTAAAGTTATAACAAACCCTTTTCAATTGAATTTGCTAAAGCGCGTAGCCTATTAATACAATGACGTTCCCCACGAAGCACATAGGTAGTGTTTTCTGTTGCAGATGCTTTTTTGATTTGTGTAAGAATTCCAATTTCATCTTTAGATAATATTTCAAATGCAGCAATCAATTCCTCAAGAGATGGAGATATTTCTGTTCTACGCAAAAGGAAATAAAGATCTCGTGCCGAAAGACTTCCCATTGCATCTTGTTCCTGTTTAAATGTAGTAACAACCAAAGAAATGATATCTTGTTCTCTTTGCTTATTTGCTATTAGCTCAGTTAATTGTGCAAGACCGTTTGGTACTTTAAACAACAAAGAGATTTCTGCCAAAGAAAGCCCTAATATGCGTGAACTTTTTGCAATATCAATCAGTTCCATATCGGTTATCAAGGCAAAACCTTTTTTACGAGCATGATTTTTTAGAGTATCTCCGCTGAACCCCGGACCAACTATGGCAACAAATTCAGCTCCATTTTTTTCTTTATGGGATTCTATTGCTACATCACTTACATCTCCATGTGAGACAGTTCCGCCTGACTTTGATTTGCCATCAACAATAGCCGTTATTGTTTCGCCATCATTATCTTTCCAGCGAACCACCACATCTGTATTTCCAGCACCACCAATTCGTTTTGCTTCAAACCCCATATGATTAAAAACCTCTGCTATCGACTCTTCAAAAGCAGCTCCAGAGGCCTTACCTCTAGCCATAGGCTCCCTTGCAGCTATCTTTAATTCTTCAAAGATTTTATTGTCAGCCGTCGCATTAAGTGAAAATTCTTTTTCTGTATTTTCTTCACTAGAATCTTCATGAATAGCAGGATATTCCGGAATCACTTCCATTAAAGGCAATTCTAAAACAAACTTTGCCCCTAGGGGAGTAGCTTTAATATGCAAATATTGTGTTTCTTCCAAAAGTCCGGCTTCAAGCAAAAAACCCATTATCCATCTAGCTTTTTCAGTATTGATACCAAACTTTTTAGCCTGTACATACACGTCGTTTCTAGTGACAACCTGATTGGCATACCTAATCATTTCACCGACAAAACGTTTATGCGCATGAATGATTCTAATAAAATCTAAATCATTGTTACTTTCACACCAAGCCTTTGCAGCGGCAGTTGCCACGTATATATTACGGCCAACTTCCTCTATTAGACCATCTGCTTTCAAGAAAGGCATCATGGATTCGACACTGCTTGTTTTAAGATTAAACTCTTCTTCAATGAAGTTAAAAAGCTCGGAACGCGTAACCCTTTCAAATGCAAATTGTATAATTGTACGTAGATTTTCGATCCTATTGGGACTCGGTACCCAAATATTATATGTGTTTCGTTTGTTTTGTAACGAAGGGTCCGAGTTCAATTTTGAAAGCAATTCTAATATTTCCGCAGGTGGAGGAGTAATATTTATTTCGTTTGGATCGCTTATTGCCATATCAACAACGTTGGGCGTTACGATGTCCCATTCTTCGAGAGCCCTTTTGCCCTCTTTCGTCACAGCCCATTTTCTGCTTCCTACACATTCTATTAATCCCAAAACCTCTAACCAATCCATTCTACGACGAGTGTTACTTAAATTTGCCCAATTTAAACAATACTCCCGGCAAAGTTCCTTATCAATATCTTCAACTGTTTTAGGAGAAGAAATAAGTATTTCTAATACTTCCCCTACAAGACGATATTTGTCATGTAAAAGACAGGCTAATTGCCACTTTGACGGATTTTTTAAAAAGTCTTTTCCAATATCACTTAAACTTAAAATTCCCGAACGGTTACCAACTAGGCCAACCCCTTTTAAAAAAGGAACATATGTCCGCCATGGATAAGAAGTGTTGGTTGACTCTAATTCTGGTGATAAGCCTATATCAGCAACAGAGGTTGTTGCTATTTTTTTCATTAGTTCCGTGACAATATTAAACCATTCTTGTTTTCCGCCACGTAATTCAGGAATTGACCAGCCTTTTCTTTTCCACTCAGACTTTTGTTTTTGAATATCTATACTTTTCATAGCAGTGCATTAGCCTCCTCTACAAATCAGGCATAATCTATATTTGTTACGAAAGTGTTATAACACGCTTTAAAATATCTATTATATTCTCCATATTCTCTTTCTTTACATTTTTTTGGGATTACTTACCCCTATGCTTCTCCTCCCTTTTCTGCTGTTTCAATTCAAACTGCCGCTGTTTCTCCACTTCCCTCTGTTCCCGGCTTACAATCTTGCGCTCCATTTTCAACTGCACCCGCTGTAATTTCAAAGCCTGTTGCGATTTTGTTCCTACTCCAGCATTTTGTACCTGTTTCCGTACTTCTCGCTGTAAACGTTTAGGATTATAACCTGTGCGGTATTCGTCAAATGCTCCTGCAAGCAGGGCATTTTCCTCATTACTTGCGCAAATAATTGTAATGAACAAAGAATGGACGACCCTAAGGAGGGAAGGCTACTTACTACACCCAAATGGTGCGACTGGACTACCTACCAGTTCTGCAAGATTCACTTGCGTTGCGTTTTTATCTTTGCTTTTATATCTTACCATATAACCAGTTATATTTCCATAAAGAATGTGGCAATCCGCTTGATATTGCGAACTGCCACATTACTGCCCTTCTCTTATCTGCATTAACTTATATAATGCTGGCGCTATGTTCAAATCAAATGTTGCCAATTATTCCAAATCTTCAATTCGGCCTGATTGTATCGCCCAAATGTTTTTCTTAATCCTGTTTTCAGGCCAATTCCACCATTGAAGTTTCCATAATTCAGAAATCACATCGTCCGAAAACCGTTTTCGTATTGGTTTTGCAGGAACACCTCCAACAATCGTATAAGGCGGTACATCTTTTGTGACAACTGCCCGTGTACCAATAATCGCTCCATCACCAATCGTGACGCCAGATAGAATAACCGCTTCAAAGCCAATCCAAACATCATTGCCGATTACAATATCGCCTTTGTTGTCCCATGCCCTTGTGATCTCCTTTACATCTAATTCCCATTCCTCAAAAAATATTGGAAATGGATATGTGGAAAGTGAAGACATTGCATGATTTGCACTGGTAAACAGAAACTTTGCTCCACAAGCAATAGAGCAGAACTTACCAATTTGCAGCCTATCTCCATTGACTGGATAATGATACAATACATTATTCTTTTCAAATTCCCGTGGGTCATGCACAAAATCATTATACATTGTATAATCGCCAATTTTAATTCTGTCATTGGTAATCACACTTTTTAAATAAACGGTTTGAGTATCACCTGTCCGGGGATAAATTTTGTTCTCCGATATAGTCATTTTAAAATCCTCCAAATTCTGATAATTATTATGCGACTATATCGGTTACTACAATGCAGCGTTTCACTTTTTTACCTCCGCCAACCCAAATTTACAAATTCGATTATATCACTTCTACTCTCCATTTACCACAAAATATAGGACGCAGCAACCGCCACGCTCCATATTTCTTATCGTTCCAACGATTTTTTCATTTTGAATTTCTGTCCTTTCATCATTTTAATATTGGTACACAAATATGTCCTAATGTGATATAATTGCAGGAGAACCTTTTAAATGATACAAATCACTTCTAGACAGAGGAAAAACACCAACGTACGATTGAAACACTCTCAAAGAATTTGAGCACTGCCAAGCAACGTATCCTTGATGATGGTAAGATTGTCAAAAAAGACATTAGCGGTATATCCGTTAAAATATAGCTATATTTTCCATAGGGGCACACAATGATTAAAAAGAATATCCAAAAAGAAATTGATAAAGCAATAAAAAATATTTGGCTTCAAAATATCTGCACTGATTACGGTAATGGTTTCCTAATAAAAGAAGCAAGCCTTCAATGCAGTTTATACCACCATTTACAAAACGAACTGAATCCATTGCTTCAACAAAATCAGTTATATATTTATCCCGAATTTTATTTTAAAGAATTAAAATTCTTTGCAGATTTAGTAATTGTTGAAATGGATATGGCATTAGAAAAAACATGGTTATCCGAAAAAATGACTGACATAGCTGCTATTATAGAATTAAAATATGATAGCGGAAATACCAAATCAACATCTGATTACATCAAAACCGATATGCCAAAATTGAAAGAATATGTTCGTTGTTTAAATTATAATTGCCAATATTATTTTGGCGTAATTTACGAAAACAACTGTGAATGGCTGCATTGGTTTGACAAGCGAAGTACTAATAATTGGGCAAATGGATGTTTAACAGAATTAAATGCAGGATATTTAGGAGAAACCATGTATTTTGAAGTAAACTCCTATAACAATATGAACTTTCAACAAAAGAGAACTCCTTGCAATGTAGCATTTTAGTACATATCAAATATAAAATATCTCCATATCTGCTATAAATTCAATATCCATTGTATTGTTATCATCAAAAAACAGTCTGAAATCTGCCACAGATGAACAACGGTGATAAATTTATTTTCGGGAAATCACTGGTACGAGGCGATTGGACAACCCATCTCCCAACACAGGCTTATATGGAGTACAACGTTACAGCAAAGGGAAAGGTCTATCTTTTTACCGGGAGCAGGACCACTGGCCAGATTTTGCGTGACAAGAAAAGAATTGTTAGAACCATCAAAATTAAACACTTAGTCATAAATCCCTTTTAGCCTATTTTCTATATTTGAAGCCGTATACAGCACATCTGTTACTATCACTCTGTCCTCTTTAATAACATAAAATATAGAATAACTATCTACCAGCATCCTACGAATTTCCTTCGAACACTCTGGCTCTGACTCCATAACGCGAAAACGCTCAGGAAAAGTATCAAGCTTTAATATTTCATCAGCGATTTGATTATATTGCCCCATCGCATTCTCTGGAGCTTGCAATACATAAAAAATGTGATTATAAAGCTGTTCCATGTCTGCAAGTGCTTCATCTGTAATCTCAACTTTATATTGTTTCATGCTTAATGGCTCTCCCTGAATTTTGCAAATGCACTCTCTGCATCCCGCACATTTCCAGCCTCTATATCATCGTAACCCTTCTGTAATTTTGCGTGAAGTTCTGTTGTTTTCATTAAATCAGCATTGATTGTGTCTGGCGCTTTCGGCAAAGTTACTGCAAAAGGAATTCCACCTGTAAGAAAAATCTGATTCAAATACATATCTATTGCAGTAGACATAGGAACCCCTAATCTTGATAGGACTTCTTCTGCACGCTCTTTTACAGTAGGATTTACTCTTAAATTTAATGTTGCTGTTTTTTCCATATAGCACAACCTCCTAAGCAGTATTGTAACGCATATGCAAATACATTGCAAAGTATTTTTATACATCCACTATACCACTATACTACCTTTTCTATTCACGTTTTCTTTTTAATAAAATAATAGATATATAATCTCTATCTTATTATATTTACAAACTCTTTCAAAACAAGTGTTTTAAATACTCTAAAACACAATAATAAACAAACATATTTTTACTGCAAAAATCCTGAATAAGTATTATCTACCCCTATGCTTCTCTTTCCTTTTCTGCTGTTTCAATTCAAACTGCCGCTGTTTCTCCGCTTCCCGCTGTTCCCGGCTCACAATCCTGCGTTCCGTTTTCAACTGCTCCTGCTGTATTTTCAAAGCCTGTTGGGATTTTGTACCCATCCCAATATTCTGTACCTGTTTCCGCACTTCACGTTGTACCCGTTTAGGATTGCGGCCAGCTTCTTTTACATCAGTTGTCACAGTCGGACTAAATCGTAGCCGATAGTAATTGTTCAGGACAAACTCATAAACCTCATAATCTTTTGGTTCTGCCCCAAACGTAACCTTACACACGGATAGTTTTCCCTCTGATACCCGTTCAAACACCCCCACCCAAAACGGTTCCTCAAAAAATACTGTCAACTTTCCCGATACTTTGTCCATGACAATTCCTCCTTAATTCCTTATGGCTGTCGCGGTATTCGTCAAATATTCCAGTTGTCCCCGTAATCTGCATAAATGCAATTACGGGTTCATCTGTTCTATTTTCCTCATTACTCGCGCAAATAATTGTAATGAACAAAGAATGGACGACCCTAAGGAGGGAGGGCTACTTACACCAAATCGGTGCGACTGGACTAC
>CAJUMM010000006.1:0-44227 GCA_910586955.1 uncultured Lachnospiraceae bacterium
TTAGAGAGCTCTCCGGGAGAAAAGCCGGAGAGGGTTTCCCGCACATTTTCCAGGGCGGCTGCGGCCCCGGCCTGGGAGCCGGCGGAGTAGAGGCCGAAGCTGGCCGGTACATCTTTGATGCCGTAGGCGTCAGGGTCGGCCAGGGCATAGTGGAGAGTCATGGTGTTGGAAGAAATTTCCTTGACAAACAGTTCCCTTGTAAAAGAGGCAAAGCGCTGGTCTTCCGTCTGCCCGGGGCTTTTTCCCAGGGAAGGAAGAATTAAGGCTGCACAGAGAAAAAGGGCTCCCAGGACAGACAGGAGAAGGGACTGGCGTTTGGAAGGTTTCATGGACGGACTCCGGAGAGATCATTACTGCATTTTATGACGGATCCGCAGAAATATGTTAGATTCCTTGACGAATGAAAGTCCCTGTGATAGTCTTTCCATAGACAAAAGAAACACGCAGTAAAGAAAAGAGGGAAAGAATATGGAAAAGAAGAAATATTACATGACTACGGCCATTGCCTATACCTCCGGCAAGCCTCATATCGGCAATACCTATGAGATTGTGCTGGCGGACGCCATCGCCCGTTTTAAGCGGATGCAGGGATACGACGTGTTTTTCCAGACGGGAACGGACGAGCATGGACAGAAGATTGAGGAGAAGGCGAAAGAGGCCGGCGTGACGCCCAAGGAATTTGTAGACGGTGTGGCGGAGGAAATACGCCGGATCTGGGATCTGATGAACACCTCCTATGATAAATTTATCCGCACCACCGACAAAGATCATGAGGCCCAGGTGCAGAAAATTTTTAAGAAGCTCTATGACCAGGGAGATATTTACAAGGGCTATTACGAGGGAATGTACTGTACGCCCTGCGAATCTTTCTTTACGGAGTCCCAGCTGGTGGACGGGAAATGCCCGGACTGCGGCCGGGAGGTAAAGCCGGCGAAGGAGGAAGCCTATTTCTTTAAAATGAGCAAATATGCGGACCGGCTGATTGAGCACATCAACACCCATCCTGAATTTATCCAGCCCGTATCCAGGAAAAACGAGATGATGAACAACTTCCTTCTTCCGGGCCTCCAGGATCTGTGCGTATCCAGGACCTCCTTTACCTGGGGAATTCCTGTTACCTTTGACCCCAAACATGTGACCTATGTTTGGCTGGATGCCCTGACCAACTATATTACCGGTATCGGCTACGACTGCCAGGGCGGTTCCACGGAGCAGTTTGCGAAGGACTGGCCTGCGGATCTGCATCTCATCGGCAAGGATATTATCCGGTTCCATACCATTTACTGGCCCATTTTCCTGATGGCTCTCGATCTGCCCCTGCCCAAGCAGGTGTTCGGCCATCCCTGGCTCCTGCAGGGAGAGGGCAAGATGAGCAAATCCAAGGGAAATGTGCTCTATGCGGATGAGCTGGCGGAGATGTTCGGCGTGGACGCCGTGCGGTTCTTTGTGCTCCACGAGATGCCTTTTGACAACGACGGCGTGATCACCTGGGAGCTGATGGTGGAGCGGATGAATTCGGAGCTGGCCAATACCCTGGGAAATCTGGTAAACCGCACGGTTTCCATGTCCAACAAATATTTCGGCGGTGTAGTGAACAATACGGGGGTTATGGACCCTGTGGATCGGGAGCTTAGGGAGACTGCCGCAGCTGCCGCAGAGAAGGTGACGGCCAAGATGGAGGAGCTGCGGGTGGCGGACGCTATCACGGAGATCTTCAATCTCTTTAAGCGCTGCAATAAATACATTGACGAGACCATGCCTTGGGTTCTTGCAAAAGATGAGAATAAGAAAGACCGGCTGGCTGCCGTCCTCTACAATCTGGTGGAGGCAATCAGTATCGGTGCAAGCCTTCTGGAGCCCTTTATGCCGGAGACCTCAGAGAAGATTCTGGCTCAGTTGGGGGCCAAGAAGCGTTCCCTGGAGGTGATGAATATGTTCGGCCTGTACCAGTCCGGGGCAAAGGTTACGGAGAAACCGGAGATTTTATTTGCCCGGCTGGATGTGAAGGAAGTCCTGGAAAAGGTAGAGGCAGGGAAGGCGGCCGCCAAGGAAGAGGCGGCTCCGGCGGAGCCGGGAATCGATCTGGAGCCCAAAGGGGAGATAACCTTTGATGATTTCGAAAAGCTGCAGTTCCAGGTAGGGGAAATCATTGCCTGCGAGGAAGTGAAGAAATCCAAAAAGCTTCTCTGCTCCCAGGTGCGGATCGGCAGCCAGGTGAAACAGATTGTATCCGGGATCAAAGCCCATTACAAGGCGGAAGAGATGGTGGGCAAGAAGGTAATGGTGCTGGTAAACTTAAAGCCCGCAACCCTGGCAGGCGTGAAATCGGAAGGAATGCTTCTGTGCGCCGAGGACGCCCACGGGAATCTGGCTCTGGTGGTGCCGGAGAAAGAGATGCCGTCAGGGGCGGAAATCTGTTAAAGGAAAAGAGAGAATAGAAAGAGACAGGCAGTCCGGGAGGCTGTCTGTCTCTTTTTGGAGATACATTTAGAGAAATGTCTGCAAGTCCATCTGCTTCGCCTGTTCCAGAAGAAATTTGTAGCGTTTCTGGACGGAATAGATTTCATAGGTGTAGCAGTCGATTAAATCCGGATCGACCACTGCTTCAAAATTGGCATAAGCGGTATCCAGTGCGTTTTTTGTCATTGTAAGGTCTTCCAGCAGCTGACGTTTGGTAAAAGATTCGTCTGTCTGTGGCGGTTCTTTCCGTAATAACCCCATCCCGCAGCCCCCACTTTCCGTAATCAAGGTAGTTGTTGTACTAAGAGTATAAGCAGAAATATTGGTATTTATACTAAAAAATAGAATATTTTGGATCGAAAATCCATATACATAGAAAAAAAGACGGGACAAAGCAATGAAAGTCTTAAATTTTCTTCTCCGCATGGTTTTTGGGGCCATCGGGATCCAGATTCTCAATGCCGTTTTTATTTCCCAGAATATTGCTGTTTTTGTAGGACTGAACGGATTGACCCTTTTGACAGTGGGAAGCCTGGGAATCAGCGGGCTGGGGCTTCTTTACGGAATTGCAGCCTTTGGAATTTTGTGAAAATTTGACAATAGACAAGGCAAAGGAAAGCCGCTATAATCAACCTACGATCGATAATTATCTATCCCGGACTGCACGAAAAGCAATGGTGCAGCCGGAAATCTTTGGTTTGAATCAAACCGTGATTCCTTTTGAACATGCTGTAGTTAAGGAGGTGGCAGTTTTGGTTTCGATGCTGCGTTACGTATGGAGAAATCCCCAGGCAAGGGTAATGCTGGGGGGCTTTCTGGGCATTCAGGTCTTTGTCAGCCTGATGACAGGGCTTTTGATTTGGGCGGGAGGTGTCTTTTGAAGCGAAAACAAATTGCAGTCTGTGACCGGGAGCAGGATTATACGCTCCGGTTTACGGAGTATGCCAACCGGCGCAGGGATCCGGTATTTACGGTACATGGATTTACGAGCTGCGGCGAGCTGGCGGATTATGCGAAAGAGCATCCGGTAGACATTCTTTTGATCTCCGAGGGGCTTTCCGGGGAGGTTAAGGACAGGACGCCTTTCGGCCGGATTTTTTACCTTTCGGAGAACGAGTATCCCGACAAGGAGGCGGACAGGCCCAGGATTTACAAGTTCCAGTCCTGTCCCCAGGTTATGCGGGAAGTTTTAAGCTGTTATGCGGAGGAGACGCCGGCAGGTCCCTGCGCAGCTCTGCGGCAGGGGGAAATGAAGCTAATCGGGGTATATTCTCCGGTAGGACGTATCGGAAAGACAAGCTTCGCCCTGGCCCTTGGACGGGAGCTCTCCAAGCAGAAGCGGACCCTGTATCTGAATTTGGAGGAGTATTCCGGGTTTTCCGTTCTCTATCCTTACGGAGACGGATGGACCCTGTCGGAACTGATGTACTTTTTGAAACAGGGGAAAAATGCCTTTGCATGCAAGCTGGAGAGCGTGGTGAGGCAGATGGGGAGCCTGGACTACATTCCGCCCTTAAAGTCCCCGGTGGAACTGCGGCATATCAGCCGGAAGGACTGGGAGCGCCTTTTGGAGGCTCTGGGCAGGGAAAGCCGTTACGAGATGGTGATCCTGGATATGAGCGGAGCTGTGGACGGCTTGTTTGAACTGCTGGGACACTGCGACGGCATCTATACCCCTATCCGGGAAGACGAGGTTTCCGGTGCCAAGCTCTGCCAGTATGAGGAGACCCTGCGGCTTCTGGATCTGGAGGAGGTGCTGGACAAGACTAAGAAATTCTGGATGTTTCAGGAGAAGGATTTGGAGACTTTTATTCAGGCGGAGGGAAGGAGGTGGCTTGATTTATGAGAAAGAATTGGGAGACCCTGCGGGAGGAACTAAAAGAAAAGATCCAGAAAAAGCTGGATCTCTCCAGGGAACTCACGGATGAAGAAGTGCTGGAACTTATTGACGAGGAGGTGCTTTCCTGGAGCAGGCAGGAATATCTGCTGCTGGAAGAGAAGCTTTGCATGAGGAAAGAAATATTCTACGCTATGCGCAGGCTGGATCTTCTCCAGGAGCTAATGGAGGATCCGGAGATTACGGAAATTATGGTGAATGGGCCGGAAGCCGTTTTTGTGGAGCGTAAAGGGCGTTTAAGCCGCTGGGACAAGTCTTTCTCCTCCCGGGAGAAGCTGGAGGATGTGGTGCAGCAGATTGTGAGCTTCGCCAACCGCAGTGTCTCCAAGGCAAAACCCATTGCCGATGCCAGGCTTAAGGACGGCTCCCGGGTGAACATTGTTCTCCAGCCGGTGGCCCTGGGAGGCCCGGTGGTTACTATCCGCAGATTTCCGGAGCAGCCCATCCGCATGGACCAGCTGATTGGCTGGGAGGCAGTGAGCCGGGAGGCGGCGGCTTTCCTGAAGGAGACGGTGGAGGCGGGATACAATATTTTCATAAGCGGCGGTACGGGCTCCGGGAAGACCACCTTCCTCAATGCCCTGTCGGAATTTATTCCCCCGGGAGCACGGATCATTACCATTGAAGACAATGCGGAGCTCCAGCTTGTGACTGTGGAAAACCTGGTATCCCTGGAAGCCCGCAGCGCCAACCTGGAGGGGGAACACGAAATCTCCATCCGGGATCTGATCCGCACGGCCCTGCGGATGCGGCCGGACCGGATTATTGTAGGCGAGGTGCGGGGAGCGGAGGCGGTGGACATGCTTCAGGCTATGAATACGGGCCATGACGGCTCTTTAAGCACCGGTCACGCCAACAGTCCCGGGGACATGCTGAACCGGCTGGAGACGATGGCGCTTATGGGAATGGAGCTGCCCCTTCCGGCTATACGGAGGCAGATTGCCTCCGGGGTGGATCTTATCGTACATCTGGGACGTATGCGGGACGGGAGCCGGCGGGTTTTGGAGATTGCGGAGCTGGACGGTATGGAGGCCGGGGAAATCCGGCTGCACTCTCTCTTTGCCTTTGAAGAGGATTCCGGCATAAAAGGGGAGCGGGTACGGGGAAGGCTTCGCAAAAAAGATTCCCTGCTTCACACCGGGAAGATGAGAGCGGCCGGGATAGGGGGATAAGAGATGGATTACCGGGTATACCGTCCCAGGCCTCTTCTGCGCCTTCGGTATGGGCTGGAGGCGGCAGGCCTTACAGGGATTGGGGCCCTGTGCTTTTATAATTCCCTCTGGGCCTGTTTCCTGTTTCCCCTGGTGCTGTGGCGGCATGGCAGGGAGCAGTGCCGCCGGATGGCAGAGCGCAGAAGGAAGGAGCTGAAGCTTCAGTTCCGGGATGCGGTCCAGGGGATTGCGGCGGCCCTTGCAGCAGGGTACTCCGCAGAAAACGCCCTGCGGGAGGCCGGAAAGGATTTAAGGCTTATGTATGGAGCGGATGGGGATATGGTGCAGGAGCTTTCCGCCATGGAGCGGAAACTGGATGCCAACCAGACCGTAGAGCAGGTTATCTGGGATTTTGCCGGGCGGAGCGGCTTGGAGGAGGCGGAAACCTTTGCGGAAATCTTTGCAGTGGGAAAGCGCAGCGGCGGGGATCTCATAGGTATTATGGGGGATACGGCCAGGAGCATTTCCGATTCGGTGGAAACGGAGCGCCAGATTTTGGCGGCTCTGGCCGCCAGGCGCTACGAACAGAAGATTATGAATGTCATTCCCTTTGCCATGGTCCTTTACCTGCGGGTGGGATGTCCCGGATTTTTGGATCCGCTCTATGGAAATCTTCCGGGGATCTGCGTGATGACTGCCTGCCTGGGCCTGTACCTGGGAGCCTGGTATCTGGGAGAGCGTCTGCTTAAGATTGAGGTGTAGAGGGTGAAAGAGAAAAAAGAGAGGAAGAAGGCTTCTCCGGAAGAACTGGCCAGGTCCTTCAATGCCCGGCTGTCTGTCTGGCTGGGAGGAGGGTTCCCGGGGCGGGAAGAGGTCCGGCAGAATCTGAAGCTTTTGTATCCGGATGCAGATACAAAGGAGAAGACGGAACAATATTACGCCGGGAAGACGGTGCTGCTTTTGAAGGTGCTGGCGGCGGGAATCTGCGCTGCGGTTCTGGCGGGAATCGCGGCATCCGGGGAAGGCCTTTTGGCAGAAGGGCGGTGGCTGCCCCGGCGGGAGAGGGCCTATACCCGGGAGCTCCAGGCAGGGATGCAGGGGGAAAAGGACCAAAATATCGCTGTCCTGGTGGAGCCCCGGAAACCCTCGGAGGAAGAGAGCCGGGAACTTTTGGAGCAGGTATGCGGGCAGATGGATTCGTACATTCTGGGGGAAAACCGTTCCCTGGAGGAAGTGCGCAGCGATCTTTGCCTCATCCGCAAGGTAGAGGGGACTCCGGTGACGGCAGAGTGGGAGCTTGACTCTTACGAAGCTCTGAATCTGGACGGAAGCCTGCGCCCGGAAAACCTGACGGAGGAGGGGAGCCTGGTAGAACTGACGGCCCGGCTTTTCTGCGGAAGCCAGGAAGCCGTATACCGGACCTGTGTGCGGATCCTGCCTCCGGTTGTGGGGGAGGAGGAACAGTTTGGCAGGGATTTGGCAGCGGCTATGGAAGAACTCCGGAAAGAGACGGAGGAGGAAGAGGTGCAGGAGCTTCCCCTGAAGATACAGGGAAGAGATGTAACCTGGAAGGAGGATACGTCTTGGAGCTTTGCCTGGGTGCTGCTGCTGACTCTGGCTGCCCTGGGGATGGTGTACGCGGCCAAAGACAGGGAGCTGGCACAAAAGGCCAAAGAGCGGGATGCTCAGATGTGCCGGGATTATGCCCGGATTGTAGGCAGGCTGACCCTTCTTTTGGAAGCCGGTTCTACGATGCGGGGAGCCTGGGAAATGATTGTGGCGGACTACCAGGCAAGGAGAAAAGAGGGACGGGAGGAACTGCGGTATGCCTATGAGGAGATGGCCCTTACCTGCCGGGAGATGAAGAACGGCGTGGCGGAGGCGAAAGCATACGAGAATTTCGGGATCCGCTGCCGGATTCCGGCTTATCTGAAGCTCTCCGCCCTTCTGGAGCAGAATTTGAAAAAAGGGAACAAAGGCCTGGGAGGACTTTTGCGCATGGAGGCGGAGGAGGCCAAGACCTGGAGAAGGGAGCTGGCCCGCCGCAGGGGGGAGGAGGCCGCTACCAGGCTCCTCCTGCCCATGATTCTTATGCTGGTGGTAGTCATGCTTTTGATCCTGGTACCTGCAGGCATGTCCATGCAGGCCTAATCAAAAAATTACAGAGAAAGAAGGAAAAGGAAATGAAAAGATTATTTATGAGATTTGTACAGGAAGAAGAGGGAATCGGAGTGGTGGAAATGATTTTGATCCTGGTGGTGCTGATTGGACTGGTGATTATTTTCAAGAGCCAGCTCACCTCCCTGGTGAACCAAATCTTTGACAAGATTACAAGCCAGAGCGGGACCATCTAGGATTGGGGAGAAAGGCTATGAGAAAAGGCGTTGGGAGGGGAAATATAGGGCGGAACCGGGGCAGTGTCACGGTCTTTGTCAGTCTGATGCTGGCCGTACTGCTGTTTTTCTTCCAGGCAGGCCTCCAATCGGCCCGGTCAGCGTTTCTTAGAAGCCAGGCGGAGGAAGCCCTGGAGCTGGCGGAGTATTCGGTTCTCTCGGAATACCACAGAGAGCTTTGGGAGCGCTACGGCATGTTTTACCTGGATTTGGGCTATGGCGGGCAGGGAGAGAATACCGGATATCTCCGCCAGAGGATTAGGCAGTTTTTAAATGAAAATCTGCCTGGGGGAACTGCCGGCAGGGTTGAAGCGGGAAATATCGGGAGGGCTACGGACGGCCGGGGAATGGCCTGGTATGAGCAGGCGGTTTCCTGTATGAAGGGACAGCTGGGGATCCTGCATTTGGAAGAAGCTCCGGATTATGACAGGCTTGGGAAACAGGCGGCAGAGCTTCAGGAGGCTTATGAGGGGGCCAGCATCCGGGAACAGGAAAACCTGGAGGAGCTGGGACGCCGCCGGGCGGAGGAGGAAGGGGAGAGTACACCCAATCCCGTCTCTGATCTGGAAGCCTTAAAGCGGGGAAGCATTTTGAATCTGGTTTTGAAAGATCCGGGAGCTGTCTCGGGAAAGAAGGCGGATCTGGGGGGAGTGCCCTCGGTGCGAAGCTGCATCCCGGGGGCAGGTCCCAGAGGAAAATATGGGGGAACAGCGGGAAACGATGTATTTTTCCACGCCTATCTGCTGTCGGTCTGCTCCAACGGGGCCCAGCTTCTGGCCGGGGACATAATGCCCGGTTCCTGGCTGGATTACCAGGCAGAGTATCTGATTGCCGGGAAAGATACGGATATTGGGAATCTGGAGGCTGTCTGCGGCCGCCTGCTGGCTCTTAGGGAGGGCCTTAATTACGGATATCTTCTGTCCGACGGAGGGAAGCAGGCCGAATGCCAGGCTCTGGCCGCCCTCTTGGTAGGGGCCACCCTGATTCCCGGACTGGTGGAAGCTGTGGCCCAGGTGCTTCTGCTGGGCTGGGCCTTTGCGGAGAGCGTCCTGGACGTGCGCCTCCTGCTGGGCGGAAAGCGGGTGGCATTTTGGAAGGGAGCGGATACCTGGAAGCTTTCCCTGACAGATGCCCTGGAACTGGGAAATTCCCTGGAGGCATACGATGAGCGGGAGGACAGCCTGGGGATCCGCTACCGGGACTATCTTGGTATGCTCCTGGCTCTTATAACCAGGGAAACCAAGGCTATGCGTGGCTTGGATGTGGTGGAGGGAGTGGTCCGGGGGAAGCCTGGAGGAATGTATTTCCGCATAGATCAGTGCACGGACGGTTTCTGGGTGGAGGCAGATCTCATCCACGGCAGGGAACTGACGGCCCGCCGCTGGTTTTGCTATGAATGGTAAAGAAAAGGGGTGTATCGTGATGTTCTTTCGTACATGTGCGTGTCTGAAAAATCTAAAAGCTCTCCAGGCAGTTCCAGGCGCATCAGACGCCAATATTCCAAATTCTCTATATTCCAAGCGGTCCCGCCGTGGCGGAAGAATATCACGATGCACCCCTTTTTGGAAGAGGGCAAGCCTGACGGTGGAAGCGGCGCTGGTATTTCCTTTGTTTCTCTTTGCCGTGACGGCCCTTTTGTATCTCTTTTTGCTGGTACAGCTAAAGACGGAAGTAGGACGGGCGCTGACGGATGGGGGAAAAGAACTGGCCGGGAGGGAGGAGATTTTAAACTTGGAGGATGGAAGCGCGGCCTCCGGCATTTCCATGGCTTATGCAAAACACTGCCTGGATACCTATTTGAAAGAACGCTCAGCAGGACGTATTG
Source organism: uncultured Lachnospiraceae bacterium (assembly GCA_910586955.1). GTDB lineage: Bacteria > Bacillota > Clostridia > Lachnospirales > Lachnospiraceae > Laedolimicola. Next base: position 9,727 of record CAJUMM010000006.1, read on the forward strand.
TCAAGGGCGGTTTCCGGAAAATCTCCCTGACGGGATGCCGATTGGAAGCGGAGGATTCCCTTTTGGTCCTGCAGGCGGACTATGAAGTGGTGCTGCCCCCTGGGCTGTCCTGGTTTCGTCCCCTTCGTATCAGCCAGAGCCGCACCCTGCGCTGCTGGGTGGGCTTTGAGGGACGGCTGGGCATGGGAACCGGGGAAGAGGAGGATGTGGTCTATGTGACGGATTACGGCAGGGTATATCACCGCAGCCTGGAATGCCGGCATTTGAAACTTTCCATACGCCGGGTGGGCTTGGAGGAGGCGGACAGCCTGCGAAACGGAAGCGGCGGAAAATATAAGCCCTGTGAGAGATGCTATAAGCAGGGGAGCGGGTTTGTATATATAACGGAAGAGGGAGACCGGTATCATGAGCGCTTGAATTGTTCGGGGCTGTCCCGGAAAATTCATACCATGCTGCTCTCCCAGGCAGGGGGACGGCCCCCCTGCTCCGTGTGCGGAGGATAGGAATCGGAAATGGAAGAATGGATAGTGAAAGGATGTGTACTGGTTCTTCTGCTGTGGAATGCAGATTTGGACATCCGCAGGCAGGAAGTCAGTCTGAAAAGTTTCTGGATATTCGGGATAACCGGAGTGGGAGTGAATGTCTGGCTTTCTTACCAGGCCTGGTGGGAAGCTTTGGGAGGCGTGGGAGTGGGGGTGCTTCTGGTAGCAGCCGCATTTCTCACCGGGGAGGCCATAGGGTGCGGGGACGGGCTTTTGGTCTGTATCACCGGGCTTTACCTGGGCCTTTGGGAGAATATAAGCCTGCTTCTGGCCGGAACGGCGGCCTGCGCCCTGGTTATGGCGGCAGGAGTGATACTGGGGCGGATCCGGATGAAGGATCGGTTTCCCCTGGTGCCCTTTCTTCTGCTGGCCTATGTAGGGAGGCTGTTGGGATGAAAGAGAGGATGAAGAGGGGCAGCTTTGCGGTGGAAGCGTCCTTTGTACTGCCCTTTCTGGTATTGATTGTGTTTGTGTGTATCTGTCTTGCCCTGTATCTCCATGACCGGAGCGTTCTCGCTTCCTGTGCGGCGGAAATGGCGGGAAAAGGAGCTTCGGCCAAATACCGGGGGGAGAAAGAGCTGGAGGGGGAGCTTGCCGGGCAGGCTTTGGCCCTGGCTTCCGGCAGGCTCCTTGTGTGCAAGAGACTGGAAGTGTCCGTGAAAGTGACAGGAAAGTCGGTGACGGTTTGTTATACAGGGGAGACGCCGCTGCTGTCGGGCCTTTCTTTCCGGGAGGAAGAGACGGCCATGCGGCTGAATCCGGTCCGTTTTATGAGAACATGCAGGAATTGGAAAGAACTTTTGGATAAATAGCAGGGAAGGTAAGAGATGAAAGTATCATATCGCAGGGAGATGGATCACAATTATCTGGTGATCCGGCAGGAGGAATTTCAGGATGGGTATCAGGTGGGAATGGTGGTGAAAAATAAAATTCCGGGCTTTTTGGAGTGCAGGTTGAGCTTTATAGACCGCTGCGGGGATTTCTATTATGAGATTACTTCCAGGCAGAGCCTGCGGCTCCTTTTAGAGCGGAAACGGCTCTCCGGCCCAGGGCTGTGCAGTTTTTTAGAAGAGCTTTTGCGTGCTGTGCAAAGCTGCGGGGAGTACCTTTTAGACAGCGGGGGCATTCTTCTGGATCCGGACTATATTTATCTGGATCCGGATGGGGAGAAGGCGTATTTCTGCTGCTTTCCTTTCGGGGAGACGGATACGGGGAAGGCTTTATTGGAGCTGGCGGAGTATTTCCTGGAACGTCTGGACCGGCAGGACCAGGATGCGGTAACCCTGGGATATGAGTTTTACCGCATGGCAGGACAGGAGCATTTTTCCCTGGAAGAGCTTCTGGTGAAGTGGAAGGAGGAGCGGGAAGGGGGAGGCTGCCGGGAAGAGATACCGGAGACGCCTGTGCCCGGAGGAGAGATTCCGCTTCCGGCCGGGCCTGCCTCCAGGGAAGAGGGAGCCTCCACGGTATTTTTAAAACAGGCTCCCCAAAGGGGACTGGTCCTGCGGAGTGAAAATCCGGCCTATGGAGATATGCAGATAACAGGGGAGAGCTTCCTGGTGGGAAAGAAGAAGGATGCGGTGGACGGCTGGCTGAAAGCCCGGGGAATTTCCAGGATCCACGGGAAAATTTCCCTGGAGGAGGGAGAGTATTATCTGACGGATCTCAATTCTACCAACGGAACCTTTCTCAACGGGGGACGTCTGGAGGTAAACGAGAAGGCCCGGATCCGCCAGGGAGACCAGGTGGGTTTTGCAGATGTAAAATATGTGGTAGATCTTTCGGGGGAACTCCATTATAATAAAAGCGATACGGAACAAGTATGGAAAAAAGGAGCAAAGAAAGATGATATTTGAGAGCCACGCCCACTACGATGACGGGGCTTTTGACGGGGATCGGGCCGAAATTCTCCGGGAGTGCCGGAAACAGGGGATCTCTGCCATTGTCAATGTAAGTGCAAGCCTTTCCTCGGTGAAGACAACCCTGGCCCTGGCGGAGGCCTATGACTTTATCTATGGGGCGGTAGGCATCCATCCCGATGAAGTGGGGGAACTGAACGAGGAGAATTTTTCCTGGTTAAAAGAAAAGTGCCGCCATCCCAAAGCAGTGGCGGTTGGAGAGATAGGCCTGGATTACTACTGGGACAAGGAAGGCCGCGAGACGCAGAAATACTGGTTTCGCAGGCAGATGGAACTGGCCTGGGAGCTGGGGCTTCCGGTGATTATTCACAGCCGGGAGGCGGCTGCGGATACCCTGGAGGAAGTGAAGAAGGCCCATAAGCCTGGACAAAAGGCGGTGGTCCACTGTTTTTCCTACGGGCCGGATCTTGCAAGGGAATATCTGGATCTGGGTTATTATATTGGAGTGGGAGGGGTAGTCACCTTTAAGAATGCCAAGAAGCTGAAAGAGGTAGTGAAACTGGTTCCGATCCAGCGGATTCTGCTGGAGACGGACTGTCCCTATCTGGCGCCGGAACCTTTCCGGGGCAAGCGCAATTCTTCCCTGAATCTTTCCCGGATAGCGGAGGCCATTGGGCAGCTTAAGGGGATGGACGCGGAAGCGGTGATGGCCATAACTGAGGAAAATGCCAGGAAATTTTATCACTTGAATCAGTAAGGAGAGTTTCTTCATATGAATATACCGGAGCCAACTCTGGGAAATCCCCAGGGTACCATTGCGGTTATAAATAAGTACAAGTTTGTCTTCCAGAAGAAATTCGGGCAGAATTTTTTGATCGATCCCCGTGTGCTGGATAAGATTATCCGCTCTGCCGGGATCACCAAGGAGGACTATGTCATTGAGATTGGCCCGGGAATCGGGACCATGACCCAGTATCTGGCAGCTGCGGCCAGGGAGGTCACGGCGATTGAAATTGATAAAACCCTGATCCCGATTTTGGAGGATACCCTGGCTGGGTATGAGAATGTGACGGTTCTCAATGAAGACGCTCTAAAGGTAGATCTGTGCCGCCTGGCGGAGGAGAAAAACGGAGGGCGGCCGGTGAAGGTGGTGGCGAATCTTCCATATTATATTACCACCCCGATTATTATGGGACTGTTTGAGAACCGGGTGCCCCTTGAGAGTGTTACGGTGATGGTTCAGAAGGAAGTGGCGGATCGCATGAAGACCGGGCCGGGCTCTAAGGACTACGGAGCTCTTTCCCTGGCCGTACAGTACTATGCCCGCCCGGAGCTTATAGCCAATGTGCCCCCAAACTGTTTTCTGCCCAGGCCCAGGGTGGGGTCTGCCGTGATCCGGCTGGAGTGCCACAAGAAGCCCCCGGTACAGGCGGATGATGAGAAGCTAATGTTCCGCATGATCCGGGCTTCCTTTAACCAGAGAAGGAAGACCCTGGTAAACGGGCTTTGCAATGCAGGAGGCTTTGGGTTTTCCAAAGAGGAAGCAGCTGCCGTACTGGAGGAGATGGGGCTTCCTCCTGGAATCCGGGGGGAGGCCCTGAATCTGGAACAGTTTGCAGATTTGAGCAACCGTCTGGGAAAAAGAGGAGATTTTGGGAAAGAAGGGACATGAGATAGACAAGTCAGGCATAGAATATTCCAGATAGCAGTACAGATACTGGAAAAGGAGGGATTCTTTGTCTGCTTATAAACGTTTCGTATCCTATATTTATGGGTATGAGCAGGGGGAAAAGAGAGAGAGCGCCGGCTTTGTAAAGGTGAATGCCAAAGGTAACGAGTGCAAATTCTGGGTTCATGTAAATGAGGACCGGATTGGCGGGGAAGAACCCTGCCAGGTTTATGTTTTTATACGGAGGAAGGAGCGCCTTCAGGGACAGTACCTGGGAGAGCTGGAAAGACGGAACGGGGCCTGGGAGTGGAGCGGTGTTACGGAGACGGACAGCCTTATGGGAGGCAGCTTCGGGCTGGAGGAGAGCGGCGGGTTGTATCTGGAAGGAGAGAACCGGGTGTTTGCGGCGGCATGGGATGATCTGCCGGTTCCCGTAGACCGGTTTGATCCGGAAGAGAGGTTTGCCAGGCAGGCTGTGGAGAAGCCTGCAGGAGAGAGTGAAGTCCGTGCGGCAGAGCTGGCCCTGGAGGAAGAACAGGAAAAGACAGAAGAGGCGCCGGTAGAGAGAACCGGGCAGGAGGAAGCAGACCTGCAGCAGGAAACTGTACCGGAGGAGGAAGCGGTTTCCGGGGAAACCCTGAAAGCGACGGCTCCGGCGGATCCCAGGAGGGAACACTGGGCTTATCTCACAAGACGGTTTCCTGTGACCCGTTACGTGGAGGGGAACGGGGCGGAAGTCTGCAGCATCCGTTTGAATAACCGGGATTTGTCCCGGATTCCCAGGGACAAGTGGGGCCTGGGAAATAACAGCTTTCTGCTTCACGGATATTATCAGTACCGGCACCTTCTGCTCCTGCGGCGCCAGACGGATCAGGAGGTCAGCTACTATATCGGGGTTCCCGGTATTTACAATGAGCGGGAACAGGAACTTGCTTCCACTTTTGGTTTTGAAGAATTTAAAGTGATGAAAGGGCCCAATACCAGACAGGAAGGCTTTGGTTACTGGTGCCGGACCCTGAAGTAGCCCGGAGGAAAGGAAACTATGACAGCGGACGAAAGATATATGAGAGAGGCCCTGCGCCAGGCAAGGAAGGCTTACGCCTTGGAGGAAGTCCCTATCGGCTGCGTGATTGTCCGGGAGGATCGGATCATTGCCCGGGGATATAACCGGCGGAATACGGATAAAAATACCTTGTCCCATGCGGAGCTTATTGCCATCCGCAAGGCCAGCAAAAAGACGGGGGACTGGAGGCTGGAGGACTGTACCATGTATATTACCCTGGAACCCTGCCAGATGTGTGCAGGCGCTATCGTACAGGCCCGCATGGGGAGGGTGGTTATCGGGGCCATGAATCCCAAGGCAGGCTGCGGGGGCTCTGTGCTGAATCTCTTGGAAATGCCGGAATTTAATCACCAGGTTTCGGTGGAGCGGGGGGTCCTCGGAGAGGAGTGCAGCAGGATTTTGAAGGAGTTTTTCCGAAATCTCCGGGAGAAGCGTTGACAAACGGCGCCGGAGAGGCTATACTAGAAGCCGATCCAAAAGTCTAAGATTTCCGCGCAGCCGGGGAGTCAGCGGTGCCCTGTACCTGCAATCCGCTATAGCAGGGGTGATATCTTACCTCGGACTTTCTGGATGGTATGCAGCCCTTTGCAAGTAGCAGAGACGCCTGGGTCTTGCGCAACAGAAATCTATGAACCGAGTCAGGTCAGGAATGAAGCAGCTCTAAGTAGAACCTTTTGTGTGCCGCAAGGCTGCCTGGGCCGAGCCAACTGCAGAGGTAACGGTACCATTCATGGTTCAAAGTAAGATGCGCGGATTTAAAATAACCATGTCTGAAGAAGGAGTTATTGCAGGAGCAGTAATTCCTTTTATTATTATTCATTTGCGGGAGATAATCATGAGGATTCTGCTGACGGCCATCAATGCCAAGTACATACATTCCAATCCGGCGGTTTACAGCCTGAAAGCGGCGGCGGGAGAGCTGTCATGTTTTGTGGAACTGGCCGAATTTACCATTAACCAGAGGACCGGAGAGATACTGGCAGAGATTTACCGCAGAAAGCCGGAGGTGCTTTTGTTTTCCTGTTATATCTGGAACATAGAGTATGTGAAAGAGCTGGCGGCGGAGTGTAAAAAAGTTCTTCCGGGGGTGCCCATATGGCTGGGCGGGCCTGAGGTATCTTATGATGCCAGGAAGACTCTGGAGGAAAACCAAAGCCTTACGGGGATTCTCACCGGGGAGGGGGAGGAAAGCTTTTGCCGCCTAATCGATTGCTATGTGAAGGGGGAGCCGGAAGCTCCCGGCGCCTTTGCAGGAGTTTTGGGAGCCGTGTACCGTTGTCCCCGGACAGGAGAGATCCTGGAGGGGCCTTTGGCGGAAAGCTGCCTGGATATGAGCGGTCTTCCCTTTCCCTATAAGAATCTGGAGGGGATGGAACACCGGATTCTCTACTACGAGTCCAGCCGGGGCTGTCCGTTTTCCTGCAGCTACTGCCTGTCGTCCATTGAAAAATCCGTCCGTTTCCGGGACTTGGAGCTGGTGAAAAGGGAGCTTCGGTTTTTCCTGGACCGGAAGGTTCCCCAGGTAAAATTTGTGGACCGGACCTTTAACTGCCGCCCCAAGCGGGCCCGGGCCCTCTGGCAGTTTCTTCTGGAACAGGATAACAAAGTGACGAATTTTCATTTTGAGATTGGAGCGGATCTGCTGGAAAAGGAGGATTTGGCACTGCTTGGGCAGATGCGCCCCGGCCTTGTCCAGCTGGAGATTGGCGTCCAGTCTACAAATCCCCGGACCCTGGAAGCTATCCGCAGAAAGACGGACTGGGAGAAATTGAGATTCAATGTGGAACAAATCCGGAAAGGAGCCAATATCCACCAGCATCTGGATTTGATTGCGGGTCTCCCCTATGAGGATTACGGCAGCTTTGCCAGGTCTTTTGACCAGGTATTTGCCCTGGCTCCGGATCAGCTCCAGCTGGGATTTCTGAAGGTGCTGAAGGGAACGGCCATATACCGGGAAGCAGAAACTTACGGGATTGTCTGGAAGGACAAGCCCCCCTATGAAGTGCTTTACACCGCCTGGCTGTCTTTTGCAGAAATTTTACAGCTAAAGGCGATTGAAGAAATGGTGGAAATCTATTATAATAGTCATCAATTCCGGTATACATTGGGGCGGCTGCTGGAAGCATTTTCTTCACCGTTTTGCTTTTTTGAGGCTTTGGCTTCTTATTATGAGAAGACCGGGGGCTTTGGCAGGAATTTTTCCCGGCTGCAGCGCTATGAGATTCTCCTGGATTTTATACGGGAGAGGTTCCCGGAGGAGGAGGGAGCATACCGGGAGCTCCTCACTGTAGATCTGTACCTGCGGGAACGCTGTAAGAGCCGTCCGGCCTTTGCACCGGACACAAGGGCTTATGGGGAAAAGCTGCGGGAGATTCTGCGCCTTGTGGGAAAGCAGAACCATGTGGAGGTTCTGACGGAAAATACGGAAGATACAGCCTATCTGGTATTTGACTACGGCAGGCGCAATCCCCTCACCGGGGACGCAGGCCTAAGCCTTTGGAAGGGGCATTTATCATAAGGAAGGGAAAACAATCATATTACTGTCATGAAAGATACCTACATAGCATTGGACCTGGAGACCACGGGACTGAACCCGTCTTCGGACCGGATTCTGGAGATTGGCGCAGTGAAAGTGGAGGACGGGCAGATACGGGAAATTTATGAGACCCTTGTAAATCCGGGGATGAAAATCGGGGCCCGCATCCGGGAGCTCACGGGCATTACGGACGAGATGGCGGCAGAGGGAAAGGATACCAGGACAGCGGTAGGGGAGCTGGTAGAATTTTGCCGGGGTTATCCTTTGCTGGGGCATAATATTTTGTTTGATTACAGCTTTGTGAAACGAAACGCCGTGAATTTTGATCTGGAGTTTGAGAAAGAGGGCATAGATACCTTAAAGATAGCCCGGGTTCTCTTTCCGGAGATGGAGCACCGGAGCCTTCAGGCCCTCTGCGGTTATTACCAGATCCGCCAGGAGAATGCCCACCGGGCATCCAGCGATGCCTTGGCAGCCATGGAGCTGTATGGACGGATGCGGGGACAGTTTCCCGAAAGTCCCGGAGAATTGTTTGCTCCCAGGCCCTTGGTCTATAAAGTAAAAAAACAGGGGCCCATTACGCCGGCGCAAAAAGGGTACTTGAATGATCTCTTAAAATATCATAAAATAGCCTTAGAGGTATCTGTAGAGACATTGACAAAGAATGAGGCTTCCCGCCTCATTGATAAGATCATTCTGGAACATGGGAGGATTCAGAGATGAACTGGTACAGTAAAAAGACCAGGAAGATTATTTCCACGGTAATTATTGTGATACTGGTATTGGCAATGGTAATTCCTCTGCTTTCGTATGCCCTGTAACCGGGGCGGCTGCGGAAGGGAGATGTGAAAGGAACAAGTTATGAAAAAGCATCTGTGGTTTATGGGATTTCTGCTGGCACTGGCGCTGACAGCCGCCGGAAGCAGGGAAGCCCAGGCAAAAGAGAAGGAAGAGTGGACCATTCACGAGGGAGTCTACATAGATGGGATTGACGTTTCCGGCATGACGGAAGCCGAAGCCCGGCAGAAAGTAGACGAGTATGTACGGCAGCAGGGGGAGGAAACCCTTACGCTGGAGATTTTTGAAGATCAGCTGGAAGTGGGACTGGCGGATCTGGGGCTTCGCTGCTCCAATCCGGACATTATTCATGAGGCGGCGGCCCTGGGAAAATCGGGAAATATCCTGAAGCGCTATAAGGAGCGCAAAGAGCTGGAGCACGAGAACCGGGTTTTTGAACTGGAATGGGAGCTGGATTCCGCACGGGTGTCCGACTATGTGAAAGAGGAGTGTATCCAGTTCGATCAGGAGGCCACGGATGCCACCCTGCAGAAGAAGGGCGATTCTTTTGAAGTAATTCCGGGAGAGGCCGGGGTGAAGCTGGATGTGGGGGGATCCGTCCAGGCCATTGAGGATTTTATCAAAAATGAGTGGACCCATGAAAACGGGACCGTTACCCTTCCGGTGGAAACCGACTATCCCAGGGGAACCGAGGAAGAACTGGGCCGGGTAAAAGATGTTCTGGGGACTTATTCCACCAACTATGCGGGACCGGGAGCCAACCGCATTCAGAATATCGTAAATGCGGCCAAAATCCTCAACGGGATCGTGCTGTATCCGGGAGACGTGATTTCTTTTGACGAGAAGGCGCGGCCTTATACTGTGGCCAACGGCTATGTGCCTGCAGGCTCCTATCTGAACGGCAAGGTGGTAGACAGTATGGGCGGGGGCATCTGCCAGGTGTCTACAACTTTGTACAATGCGGTATTGCTGGCGGAGCTGGAAGTGGTGGAGCGTTCCAATCACTCCATGCTGGTAAGCTATGTTCCTCCGGCGGCGGATGCGGCCATTTCGGAGTCCTACAAGGATTTTAAGTTTAAGAATAATACCCAGGCGCCCATTTACATTGAGGCAGTGGCGGTGAACAATATTCTAACCTTTACCATCTACGGGGAGGAGACCCGTCCGGCCAACCGTACCATCAAGTACCAGAGCGTCACCCTTTCCACAACGGATCCGGGACAGGTGATCGTGGCGGATCCCGGGCAGCCCATCGGCTTTAAAGCCATCGACGGAGCGCATATGGGGGCCGTGGCGGAGCTCTATAAGCATGTGTATGTAAACGGCGTGGAAGAGAGTGTAACCAAGGTAAACAAGAGCAGTTACCGGGCGTCACCCAGAACCATTACCATCGGCGTGGCCGGGGATCCGGCACTGTCGGAGGAACTGCAGGCGGCTGTGGCAACCCAGGATGAGGCTACGGTGGACGCTACGCTGGCATCCTGCATGGCGCGGATGGGCCAGGGACAGTAGGTGCGGGATGAAGGTCGGAAAGGTTTCGGAGACCATATTAAAGAGAAGTATTTTCAAACAGATACATAACAGGCGGGAGGAAGTGATTCTGGGAGCCGGAGTGGGGGAGGATTGTGCAGCCGTCAAGCTGGCTCCCGGGGAGATCTTTGTGATATCCACGGATCCCATCACAGGAACCGTTAAAGATATAGGAACCCTGGCGATCCAGATTACGGCCAACGATCTGGCCAGCAGCGGAGCGGAGCCCATAGGCGTTATGCTGACGGTCCTTCTTCCCCAAGAGATTGAGGAGCCGGATATCCGGAAGATGATGGAGCAGGTGGAGGAAGCCTGTGGGAAGTGCCGCATGCAGGTGATGGGCGGCCACACAGAGGTAACCCGGGCCGTGACACAGCCGGTGATCAGCGTCACGGGAGTGGGGAAGGTCCGGGAGGAGAAACTGGTTACCACCTCGGGAGCCAGGCCAGGCCAGGATATTCTTGTGACCAAATGGATCGGCATTGAGGGGACGGCTATCATTGCCAAGGAGAAAGAGGAGGAGCTTGGGAAGCGTTTTTCCAAAGGCTTTGTGGATACGGCGAAAGGCTTTGACGCCTTTCTTTCCGTACTTCCGGAGGCGGAGATTGCGGTGCGCACAGGAGTTAGCGCCATGCACGACGTGACGGAGGGCGGGATCTACGGGGCTCTCTGGGAGCTGGCGGAGGCCTCCGGGATCGGCCTGGAGATTGATTTAAAAGCTATTCCCATCCGTCAGGAGACCGTGGAAATCTGCGAATATTTCGGCCTCAATCCCTATTATCTCATTTCCAGCGGCTGTATGCTGATGGCTGCGGACCGGGGCCATGACCTGGCAAGGGAGCTTGGAAAGGCCGGGATTCCGGCGGCAGTTATCGGAAAGGCAGTAACAGGCAGTGCAAAGCGGATCCAAAACGGCGGGGAGGAAAGCTTCCTGGAACGCCCTCACACGGATGAGCTTTATAAAATAAAATGACCCGGTGCCGCAGGCTTATGCGGGCCAAGAGCAGGAGGAGAATTGTGAGAGAGAAAATATTGACGTTTATTGAGAAAAACAGCCGTGTAGATCTGCGGGATCTGGCCGTTATGCTGGGGGTAGACGAGGCCAGCGTGGCAAATGAGATTGCCGATATGGAGAAGGAGGGCATTATCTGCGGTTATCACACCCTGATTGACTGGGAGAAGACCGGAGAAGAGAAGCTGACGGCCCTTATTGAGGTGAAGGTAACGCCTCAGCGGGGACTGGGCTTTGACAAGGTGGCAGAGCGGATTTACAATTATGCTGAGGTGGACAGCGTATATTTGATTTCAGGCGGCTTTGACTTTATGGTGATGATCGAGGGCAAAACCATGCGGGATGTGGCCCAGTTCGTGTCGGATAAGCTGTCTCCCTTAGATTCCGTGCTGAGTACGGCCACCCATTTCGTGTTAAAGAAATATAAGGATCATGGCTCGATTATGGCGCATCAATCAAAAGACGAAAGGATGCTGGTGACACCGTGAGAAACCCTTTAGCAGATAAAATCGTAAATATTCCCCCTTCCGGCATACGGAAATTTTTTGATATTGTCAGTGAGATGCCGGATGCCATTTCCCTGGGCGTGGGAGAGCCGGATTTTGATACGCCCTGGCATATCCGGGATGAGGGCATTTATTCCCTGGAGCGGGGACGGACCTTTTATACTTCAAATTCGGGCCTAAAGGAGCTGCGGGAGGAGATTGCCCGCTATCTGAAACGGCGGATTCATACTTCCTACGATCCTGACAAAGAGATTGTGATCACCGTGGGAGGCAGTGAGGGCATCGATATGGCTTTCCGGGCCATGTTAAATCCCGGAGACGAGGTTCTGATTCCCCAGCCCAGCTACGTGTCTTACCACCCCTGTACGGTTCTGGCAGACGGCGTGCCCAAGGTCATTGAGCTGAAGGCGGAGAATGAATTCCGTCTGACCAAAGAGGAACTTCTGGAAGCCGTCACCGATAAAACAAAGATTCTGGTCCTGCCCTTCCCCAACAACCCTACCGGGGCCATTATGGAGAAGAAGGATCTGGAAGACATTGCCCAGGTTGCCATGGAGAAAGATTTGTATGTGCTCTCGGACGAGATTTATTCGGAACTCAGCTATAAAGGGGAGCATGTGTCCATTGCAAGCCTTCCGGGCATGAGGGAGCGGACCATTCTGATCAACGGATTTTCCAAGGCATATGCCATGACCGGCTGGCGTCTGGGTTATGCCTGCGGCCCGGCAGAGATTATCAAGCAGATGACGAAAATCCATCAGTATGCCATTATGTGCGCTCCCACCAACAGCCAGTATGCGGCGGTGGAGGCGTTAAGGAACGGCGACGAAGACGTACAGAGAATGCGGGAGGCCTATGATCAGAGAAGGCGTTTCCTGGTTCATGCGCTCCGGGAAATGGGACTGGAATGCTTTGAACCCTTTGGGGCTTTCTATGTGTTCCCCTGTATCAAAGAGTTCGGCATGACTTCGGAAGAGTTTGCGGAGCGCTTCCTGGCAGCGGAGAAGGTGGCAGTGGTTCCGGGAACAGCCTTTGGGGACTGCGGGGAAGGGTACCTGCGCATTTCTTATGCCTATTCCCTGGAAGATTTAAAAGTAGCCCTGGGAAGACTGGAGAAGTTTGTGAACCGGCTGCGGGCGGAAGAAGAAGGCAGATAGCATGGCTTTGAATATTGTACTTTTGGAACCGGAGATTCCGGCCAATACCGGCAACATCGGCAGGACCTGCGTGGCAACAGGGACAAGGCTTCATCTCATCGAACCTCTGGGCTTCCGCCTGGGGGAGAAAGATCTGAAACGGGCGGGGATGGATTACTGGTCCCGGTTGGATGTGACTACTTACAGCAATTACGAGGATTTCCTGGGCCGGAATCCCGGGGCAAAAATTTATATGGCAACCACAAAGGGGCGGCAGGTTTACTCGGAGGTGCAGTACGAATCCGACTGTTTCCTGATGTTCGGAAAAGAGAGCGCCGGAATTCCTGAGGAGCTTCTTAAGGAGCATCCGGAGACGGCGATCCGCATTCCTATGGTGGGAGAAACCCGCTCTTTGAATCTTTCCAACGCCGCAGCCATTGTCTTGTATGAGGCCCTGCGGCAGCATGGCTTTGCACATTTGAAGCTGGAAGGACAATTAACAAAATATAACTGGCTGTCCTGACAAAAGGACGGATAGGAGAACACATGAGACATCTGCGGATGGGGAAAAGGCGGTACCGGGCGATTGGATTGGTCTTGGCCTTGGCTTTGCTGCCAGGGACGGTTTCTTATGCCACTGAGGGAATCGACAGAGAAATCGATGAACAGCAGGACGAGATCGATCGGACGGAGCAGGAAATCCGGGAGACGGAAGCGAGAAGGAAAAAGCTGGAGGACGCCAAGGCTAACATGGAGAATTACCTGGCGGACTTAAATAAACAGTATGCCTCTATCAGCGAGGAATTGGAGGATCTGCAGGGCCGGATTGAGGAGAAAGAGAAAGAGATCGAGGAGACCCAGGCGGATCTGGAGGAAGCCAGGCGGATTGAGGAGAAGCAGTATAAGGACATGAAGACCCGGATTCAGTATATGTATGAGAATCCCAGGGGATCCTTTTTCTCCATTCTTCTGGAGGGAGGAAGCTTTTCCGATGCCCTCAATGAGTACAATTATGCGGTGAGCATTGCGGCTTATGATAAGCAGATGATGGAAAATTACATTGCCCAGAAGGAGGCCATTGCAGATAAGGAAAGCCAGCTGGAGGGAGAGAAAGAGGCTTTAGACGAGCTTCATGCGTCGGTGGAAGCGAAACAGCAGGAGGTTTCTGCCCTGGCGAAGAATACTTCCAGCCAGATTGGCCAGCATGTGAACCAGATTGCGGCCGCCCAGGCGGAGCTGGAGGGACAGGAGAATACCCTGGAGAACCAGCGGAAGGTTTTGGATGAGCTGATTGCGGAGAAGAGGCGCATCGAGGCTGCCCTGGAGGCTGCCAAAGAGGCGGAGATTAACAATTCCCTGGGAGATGTGACGGGTGTTCATACCACGGAACAGGAGAACACCCAGTATGGCGGGTACAGTGCCTCCGAGGAGGAGGTGACGGCTTTGGCCGTACTGATTCACTGTGAAGCGGCCAACCAGGGGGCGGCGGGTATGCTGGCAGTGGGAGCCGTTGTGATGAACCGGATCCGGGATCCCCGTTTTGCCCAAGGTGATATTATGAGCGTGATCCGGGCTCCCGGACAGTTTTCACCTGTGACTTCCGGGCGTTTTGATCTGGTACTCCAGCAGGACTTAGATTCCGTGAGCCCCGCCTGCTACGAGGCGGCCCGGCGGGCCATCGCCGGTGAATCCAATGTGGGAAACCGGGTGTTCTTCCGGACCTACCGGAACAATCCGGCTTTAAGCGGCCTGATTATCGGAGATCATATTTTCTCTTATCACTGGGATTACCGGCCGGAATAATCGGAATAATTTTTGTATTTTTGCTGGACAAACGCCGGATTGTGTGTTATCATTATTAGCGCTGGTAATACGGACAGCAGAAGCGATGCGTGGCTCAGCTTGGTAGAGCGCTGCGTTCGGGACGCAGAGGTCGCAGGTTCAAATCCTGTCGCATCGATCCTTGGCAGGGGCGCCGGAAACCTTTTTTCATAGGGTTTCCGGTCTTTTTTTATATCCGGAACATCTGCCCCGCCCAGAGATAAAAATCCGGATTCCGGTGCAGAATGGCGTTGGTTTCGTTGGAGAAGATTGTCAGTATTCCCCGTCCCGCCGTGAGGAAAAGAAGGCTCAGGACAATCACATACAGAATGCGGGCGGATTTTGTGCCGTCAAAGTGGATATGCTCCAGAACCAGGAACAGGGAAAGGAGCGCAGCAGCCAGGCTCAGATCGCAGACATACCGGATGTGGATGCCCCCCAGCAAAAAGTTCACATAACCCAAAGCCAGGATTCCCAGGAGAACCAGGATGCAGACCTGTTTTTTCCGGGAGTCCTTTTGGCTGCGGGAGGATAGGGGGAGGCAAAAGAGCAGCAGCCCCAGGTTTAATGGCATCTGAAACAGTCCGGCACTGTACTCCTGATACAGGTAATTGCCGAAGTCCGCGCATTTCTCTGTGGTGAAGCGCAGGAAGGGGAAAAACTCCTGGTAAACGAAAGGTTCCCCGAAATAGTGGTACAGCATGGAGCCAAAATGGTGAAGGCTGAAGACCAGGTGGTTGTACCGGATATCGCTCTCGGTGAGCTGATAGGTGGTTCCGAATTCAAAGGGAGAGCCGAAGCGGATGTAGTTGTAGTACATAATGGCGGCCCCTCCCAGAAGAACCGGAAGCAGGAAAGGAAGGGCACTCTGGAGTTTCTTAGAAACTGTTCCCCCTTTCTCCAGCAGAATCCCCAGGAAAAGGGGAGCAGCAAACACCACGGCCAGCAGAGCCATATTGGGCCTGGAGAGAACCAGCATCACAAAGGAGAGGCCGCAGAGGGCAAAGAGAAAGATCCGCCTCCAGGGCTTTTCGGCCAGGCAGGCGTAAGAGGTAAAGGCCGTAAAAGCGGCCAGCCATCCCGCCGCGCTCAGCAGGGGAAGGTAATAGAAATTCATAGAGGCCTGCATAAGATACAGGAAGCTGCCGGAAATTACGGCTGTCTCACCGGCCAGAAGCAGGAGCAGATTGGCCCGGGGCCGGAACAGCAGAAGGAGCCCCCGGACAGCTCCGAAGACAGCCAGGATGGCAAAAATGGCCAGCAGAGATCCGGCCAGGAGCTCCGTGGGCAGCATTCCCGTCAGCCAGTAGACGGGATAGTAGACCGTAAACAGGGGAGCCAGTCCGAAATAGGAGTAGTATTTTCCCTGATAGTAGGCCCGGTCCCAGTGGTAGGAAATTTCCTTTTTATCCCGTTCCCCCTTGTCATAGGGGTTGTCAAGCTCTTTAAGCTTTGGATTTACATCCAGATCCAGGGCAATCTGTCCTTTCTCGAAAGCGTCCAGCTGCTGCATATAGGCGTCCACCACCATTTCCGGGGAACGGATTTCCTCCAGGGAAGGATAGGGCTTCAGAAGGGTGTGATCCGGGCTTCCGCCGTATAAAATCCCGCAGGATACCAGGAGGCAGAAGGCAAGGACGAAAAGGTTCATCAGCCGGTGGCTTCTTTGTTCCGGCCGGTAATCCTCTGCATACAGGCGGAAGCGCAGAACGCAGAAAAAGCAGAAGAGCAGGCCGGCCATGCCCAGCAAACGCAGAGGATGAAGGGCCAGGGAGGGGCTTTCGTTGAGAACTACGGAGAGCAGGAAGACCGGTTCTTCCAAAGGTTCGTCAAAGGTGATCCGAAGCCGGCTTAAAGACCCGCGGCTGTTCAGCCTTAGGGTGAAAGAAGACTCCCGGCCGCCGGGATTGACCTGGAAATGGCCTGCGGCCGCTGTGCGCCAGGCGTTTGCCTCGTCGCAGATACCCACGGTTCCCGAGACGAGCTGTCTTGGACCTGCCGTGTGCAGGGTGACGCTGCGTACAGGGAGAGAAAGCTGGTCAAAGGACACGGAAGGGTTGTCCGGCAGCAGAGGCAGGGCCTCCCCGTTGTAGCCCTCCATTGCGGAAAGATCAAGCTCTGTCCGCTCATAACCGCCGGGAAACCGGAAGAAAAAGCGGCCGTTGAAGAGAAAGAGTTCCAGGAAAAGAGCCAGGAAGAGTGACAAGATCAAAAGCATTCCCCCACTGGCCTGTTTCATATGCTGCATTACTTGTTTTATGGTTTTCATAGGCGGCCGTCCTTTTTTATTGATAAAAATTTGTGCTCTGAATTGATAATAGCATTGTGGGAAATGTGTGTCAACGTTAGCCGGATTCCGGCAATCCGGTTGACAAACAGGAAGGAACCTTTTATTATGAACATAGAGAAGGCAGTAAAGGAAGGGGGATTTTCTGTATGGAAAATTTTGTGATTTCAATTACCAGAACCTGCGGCAGCGGTGCTACGTCCATTGGAAAGATACTTGCGAAAAATCTGGGGGTTGAGCTGTATGACCGCAATCTCTTGCGCCTGGCTTCAGATGACAGCGGCATCAGCCAGGAGCTGTTTGCCAAGGCCGATGAGGATCAGAAACGGAGCCTTCTGTTCCGGGCTTCCCAGAAAGTGTACAACGGAGAGCTGATTCCGCCGGAGAAAGAGGATTTTACTTCCAATAATAACCTGTTTAATTACCAGGCAAAGGTGCTCCGGGAGCTGGCGGACGTATCTTCCTATGTAGTAATCGGCCGTGCGGCGGATTATGTGTTAAACGATAAACCCAATCTGGTGCGGGTATTTATCTACGCATCCCGGGAGAAATGTATCCAGAAAGAGATGAACCGGCAGAAGATCGACTGGAAGAAGGCCGACAAGTTCATTACCAAGACCGATCGGTACCGCCGGGATTACTACCGGTATTTTACCGGCCATGAGTGGGAGAGCATGCGCAATTATGATCTGTGCATCAACACCACGGATATGACCTTTGAGCAGGCGGCGGTTGCCATCCAGCACTTCGCAGAAGATATGCTGGGAAGGAAGCTGGTGTAGGGAAAGGATAAAAAGGGAGCTGTTGCAAAATCCAGGAGGAGTTCATTTGGTTTGCAGCAGCTCTCTTTTTTATATCTCCAAAATTCCCAGGGAAATTTTCATTTCTAAAATCCGCAGGACCGATGCGTCGATCTGTTCCATAGAAATCTCGCCCTTTTCCACAGCATGAATAACCGCAGGGATCTGCGTCTCGAAGTCCGTACAGCACAAAAGATCATTGCCCGCCTGTACGGCCAGGACGGCGGCCTCAGTATCCCCCGTAAAATCCCGGATTCCGTTCATGTACAGATCGTCCGTTACGATTACGCCTAAGAAGCCCAGATCCTCCCGGATAATCCGGTGTACTTCCGGGGACAGGGAAGCCGGGAACCGATCGTCCATGCACTCCACAATGTTGTGGGAGACCAGGATCATATCTGCACCGTTTTGGATTCCTGCCTGGAAAGGAAGGAAATCTGACGCAGTGAAGTTCTCATAGGGGCGGGAGTCCCGGACGATGCCTGTGTGGGTGTCCTTGTTGTTCCCGTAGCCTGGAAAATGCTTCAGCACGCAGCCTATATGCTCTTCTTTCATAGCCCGGACTACGGTTTCTACATACTGTGAAGTCAGGGAGGCGTCTTTTCCGAAGCTCCGCTCATAGATAAAATCTGCAGGATCCTGGGAAATATCGCAGACCGGGGCGAAGTTTACATTGATACCGAGAGATTTTAAAAGCCCGGCTTTTTCCAGGGTATCGGCACGGATGCTCTCAAAACCTCCGGTTTCGTAGAGGGACTGGGAGGAAGGGAAAGGAGCATCCCGGAAGGCCGGATACCGGCTGACCCGGTTAACCTTTCCGCCCTCCTCGTCCACGGCTATAAGAAGAGGAATATCTGCCTCGTCCTGGCAGCTTTCTATGAGGGAAGCTGCCTGTTCTGGGGAGAGGTTTTCGAAATCCCTGGCAAAGAGAATGTATCCGCCCAGCCGGTAGCCGGCGGCTTTCCGGGGAGCATTTTCTGCCGGATAACGGGCGATAAACATCTGGCCTACCTTGTCTTCCAGGGACATCTGCTCCAGAAGAGCCTGGGCTTGCCGGGTGCTTTCGGGAGCCGCGTCCTCATCCTCGGGCTTGGGTTCCTCCGGTACAGGCCCAGGAGGCTTTGGTTCCGGGGACAAAGGAAGGATGCCGGGAAGCAGCTTTTCCGGGGCAATGCGGGCGCTTGCCGAGGGACCGGAACCGGGAAGGGAAAAAAACCAGAATGCGGCGGCAGCGGCCAGAATTCCCAAAAGTCCAATAATCCAGCCGGGCAGGCCCCGGCGGCGGTGGTTTTTTCCCATAGTGTTTCCTCCTGCGGTATGATTTTTGTATTTTCCTAGCGTAACATAAATGGACAAGATTGTCCATAATGGAGTATACTAGGCGTAGAAGCAGTTTTAGTAATAGGAAAGGATGAAGGTTATGGCACAGAAACGGGAGTTTACTTACGATTCCGGTGACGGAAGGACGAAGATACACGCAGTAGAGTGGAAGCCGGAAGGAGTGGAGATCCGGGGGGTTCTGCAGATTGTCCACGGTATGGTGGAGTTTGTGGAACGGTACGAAGAATTTGCCGGGTTTTTGAAGGAGAAAGGCTTTGTGGTGACGGGAAATGATCATCTTGGACACGGGGCTTCCGTTGTGACCAAAGAGGACTACGGATTTTTTGCGGAGAAGAAAGGGAACCGGACGGTTTTGAAGGATATCCACCGGCTCCGGCGGATGACGGAGAAGCGCTATCCCGGGGTTCCCTATTTTATCCTGGGACACAGTATGGGGTCCTTTCTTTTGCGCCAGTATCTGTGTATGAAAGGGGAGGGGCTTTCCGGCGCCATTGTCATGGGAACCGGGACCCAGCCTATGGCGGTGCTCCAGGCGGGCCGGGGGCTCTGCAGACTGATGGCATGCTTCCGGGGCTGGCGCTACCGGAGCGTCCTGGTGGACAATATGGCCTTCGGAGGCTACAACAGGCACTTTGAGCCGGCCCGGACAGACAAGGACTGGCTGACAAAGGAGGAAGAGGTGGTGGACCGCTATCTTTCGGATGAGCGCTGTACCTTCCGCTTTACCCTCAACGGATATTACAATCTCTTTACCAGCATTTTGGAGGCTTCCAGAAAGGAAAACCTTCAGCGGATGCCTAAGAACCTGCCTGTCTTCTTCGTGGCCGGAGGGGATGATCCCGTAGGAAATTCCGGGAAAGGCGTGGAAGAGGTGAGAAAGCGCTTTTGGGACGCAGGAATGCAGGAGGTGTCCTGTAAAATTTATGCAGGAGATCGGCATGAGATTTTAAACGAGACAGACCGGCAGAGGGTGTATGAGGATCTGGAGCGGTGGCTTTCGGAACAACTTAAGAGACACAGAGAGGTTTAGGGGGAGAGAGATGTATAAAGTACTGCTGGTGGATGATGAGGCTTTGACCCGGGAGGCTATCAGCGAGAATATCCGCTGGGAAGAGATGGGATTTGAGTTTCTGGGAAGCTGCGAAAACGGAAAGGAAGCCATGGAGCGTATCAGGAAGACGCCTCCGGATCTGCTTCTTACGGATATCAATATGCCTTATGTGGACGGGCTGGAGCTGGCCCGCTATGCCCATGAAAACTATCCCGATACCCGGACGGTAATTATCAGCGGTTATGATGAGTTTGAGTATGCCAAGCAGGCGGTGCGCTATCAGGTGATGGAATATATTCTAAAGCCGGTGACACCCACGGAGCTGATGGAGATGCTTGCCAGAGCCAGAGCCAGCCTGGACGAGCGGAGTATGCGCAGCAGGACCTTGAAGAAGTTAAAAGGAGCCTATGTCAGCAACCGGCCCTTTCTGCGGGGGCGCTTTCTCAACAGCCTTCTGCGGGGAAACGAGCGCCCGGAAGGCTTGGAAGAGAAAATGGAAGAGCTGGAGATTTCCTTGTCCGGAAGATTCTATAATACGGCCATTGTGGAGGGGGACGATCTCTCCCCGTTTTTAAACCGGTATGCGGAGGTCCGGGACGAGCTTGCCCTCTTTTCTATCTATAATATTACCCAGGAACTGATTGAACAGCGGGGAATGGGGAGCGTCTTTCAGGATATGGACGGGCGGACCGTGGTTATTTTCTGCGGATCCGGGGAAGAAGGCGTCTTGAGGGAAAAGATGGAGACAGCCCTGGAGGAGGTACGCCGGACAATTTTCCGTCTGCTTTCCATTGAAACTACCGTAGGAATGGGAGAGCTGGTCACGGATATACAGAGGCTGCACCAGTCTTTTGATAAAGCAAAAGAGGCTATGGAGCTGAAATTTTTCCAGGGAGGCAATCAGATCCTGCATGCAGCTGCCCCGGGGAAATCCCAGGGTCCTTTTGCTATTGAAGTGCCTCTGTGGGCTTCCAGGACCGTTCTGGCTATCAAGACCGGCAACGAGGCGGAGATTGAACAGAATGTGAAGGCTTTTGCCCAGGAGATCCGGGATTCCCATATCAATAGGAACCGCTCCATTCTGTATGTGCAGAATCTGCTGCTGACGGTGATCGGCATGACAAATCTTACAGAAGAAAAAGAGAATCAGATCATGGGAGAGGAACGGGATCTGATGAACCGTATTGATTCCTACGAGCATCTGACGGATATGGCCCAAGGAGTAATAGAGCTGTTTTGCAGGATTTCGGCTCTCTTAAGCGAACAGAGAGACACATACGGAAAAAAGCAGGCCCTTCTGGCTTTGGAGTATATCGAGAAAAATTACAGAAATTCCGAGGTAAATCTCAATTCCGTGTGCAGTTACCTTGCCATGAGCACCAGTTATTTCAGTACCTTATTTAAAGGACATACGGGGGAGACTTTTATCGAAGCTCTGACAAAGAAGCGGATGGAGAAGGCCAAGGAGCTTCTGGAGCATACGGCGCTGAAAACTTATGAGGTGGCGGCAGAGGTGGGCTATGGGGATCCCCATTATTTCAGCATTGCCTTTAAAAAGTTTGCCGGAAAAACCCCTACGGAATACGCCAGGGAGAAGCGGAAGGGATGAAGAGAAAAAATATCATACTGCGTTTCCGCAGTATCCGCACATCCATCATAGTTTCCTTTGCCGCACTGATTGTGTTTGCCCTTCTTACCTTTTTGGTGATCTCCCTGCGGTATACGGAGAATACCATACTGGACAATTCCACGGAATATACCTCCCAGCTTATTGGGCAGGTAAACGGGGATATTGATTCCTACATCAGCTATATGGAGAATATTTCCCTGGTGGTAGCCAGCAACCAGGCTGTCTATGAGTTTCTGGCTGCAGAGGAAGAGTGGGATGAGCGGGCAGAGCAGGTGGCGGTGATGTTCCGGACTCTTAAGGACACCAGGCAGGATATTTCCAATATCGGGATTGTCACCGGGGAGGGGGAATATGTGCTGAACCGGGGAGGGGACAGGCTGAATCCCTATGTAGATGTGGGGGATCTGCCTTGGTACCAGGCGGCTTTGGAGGCGGAGGGAAGAAATGTCCTTTCCTCCTCCCATGTGCAGAATGCCGTTTACAACAGCTATGACTGGGTGGTGACCTTGAGCAGGCAGATTCGCAGTGCCCGGGAGACGGCTTCCCAGGGAGTGTTTTTTGTGGATTTGAATTACAATTCCATCAATACGCTCTGCGAAAATATCAATCTGGGAGAGCGGGGCTATGTGTTTATTCTGGACCGGGAAGGCAGTGTGATCTACCACCCCCAGCAGCAGCTTCTCTACAGCGGCCTGAAAACGGAACGTCTTCAAGAAGTGATGGATACCGGGGAGACTTCTTTTGTGACGGAGGACGAATATTTATATACGGTTTCCCGCTCCGATTATACGGGCTGGACCATTGTGGGAGTGGCTTATGTGCCGGAGCTTCTTAAAAATTCCAGGGAAGCCCAGAGTATGTATCTTTTTATGGCCCTTGCGCTGTTTTTGGTGGCATTGGCGCTGGCGGTCCTTCTATCGGATGAAATTACCAAGCCGGTCAAAAGGCTGGAGAACTCCATGGAGGCGGTAAAGAAAGGGAACTTTGACCGGGCAGCTCTGGAGGTGGGGGATGAAAACGAGATTGGGCGTCTCACCAGAAGCTTTAATATCATGACGGAAGAGATCAAGAAGCTTATGGAGGAGAGCGAAAGGGAACAGCAGGCCAAGCGGAAGAATGAGCTGAAAGCCCTGCAGAACCAGATCAATCCCCATTTCCTTTATAACACCCTGGATTCCATTATCTGGATGGCGGAGTGGGGAAAGAACCAGGAGGTTGTGGAGATGACTTCTTCCCTGGCAAAGTTACTTAGAAGAAGCATCAGCAACGAACAGGAGACGGTGACTGTAGAGGAGGAGGCTGCCTATACGGAGACATACCTACGGATACAGAAAATGCGCTACAAGGATAAGCTGGAGTATGAAATTTCCATTGACCAGGAGATTATGCAGGAGGAAGTTATCAAATTAATCCTGCAGCCGCTGGTGGAAAACTCTATCTATCACGGGATCAAGTATAAAGAAGGAAAGGGCCTTATAGAGATTTCCGGATACCGGGAGGGGGACTGCATGGTTCTAAAAGTCCGGGACGACGGGATTGGCATGGATGAGGAAACCCTGGAGCATATTTTCGAGAAACATGTGCGGGATACCCGTTCCAACGGGGTAGGACTGAAAAATGTGAATGAGCGCATCCAGCTGTATTACGGAGCAGAGTATGGGATTACCTATGAAAGTATCCGGGGCGGGGGGACTACGGCCGTGATCCGCCTGCCCTATGGAAGGGAGGGGCAGGAGCGATGATGAGGAAGTACAAAAAAGCCATAAGCCTCTGCCTGATTGCAGGGCTGCTGGCTGCTGTGGCAGCAGCCGGATATGTGCTCCGCCTTCACAGAAGCAGCCGGCCTCTCAATATTATTTTGGTCCAGAAAGCCATTGACGAGACGGATTTCTGGGTGTCCGTGAGTAAAGGGGCAGAGATAGCGGCCAAAGAAAACGGTGTGGAACTGGCTATCTGGGGGCCGGCTTCCGAGCGGGAGATTGAAGACGCCCACAGGCTGATTCTGGAAGCCATCGAAGCCAGGCCGGATGCCATCGCCCTGGCGCCCATCAGCTATGAGGAGACGCCGGCCTATGCCAGGATGATCGAGGAGGCGGGGATTCCCCTGATTCTTATTGATTCGGTTATGGCGGAGCCTGCAGGAGCAGGGATTGTAGCCACGGATAATGTGGAAGGCGGCTATAAGATGGGGGAATATATGAGGCGGTATGCGGATGAGGACACGGTAATCGGTATCGTGGGCCATGTGAAAGGATCCTCTACGGCAACGGAGCGGGAGCAGGGAGTCCGGGAAGGTCTTAGGGAGTACGAAGAACGGATCGTGGACGTGGTTTTCTGCGAATCCTCTTTCGAGATTGCCTACGATGTGACGAAAAAGATGCTGGAAGAGCATCCCGAGATTAATATGATAGCGGGCCTGAATGAATACTCAGCCGTAGGAGCGGCAGAGGCGGTGATAGATATGGACCGGGCCGGCAGCATACGTATGGTGGGGTTCGACAGCTCCATCCGGGAGATCCAGCTTCTGGAGGCGGGAGTTTTCGACGCCATCGTGATTCAGAAACCCTTTAACATGGGATATCTGGGTATCGAGAGTGCGGTTAAGGCAGCCAGGGGAGAGCCGGTGGAAGCAGATGTGGATTCCGGTTCCGTGCTGGTGACAAAGGATACCATATATACGGAAGAAAACCAGAAACTGCTGTTTCCCTTCTGAAAAGACGGGAGCCGGGACATCCTGATTTTGCAGGGTGTCCCGGTTTTTTTGTGATTTTTTCCGGAGAGAGGAAAATATTTACCCTTTTTCGGAGGATTTTCTATTAATTTATTCATAAATCAGACATATAATAGACATAAATTCGAAAAATGGACAAGGCGTTACCAGCGCCTTTTCTACGAAAGCATTGGAGGGGATAAGGTGGAGAAAATCAAGGAAAATGCAATCGTCAAAAAGATTGGATTTAACAGCTTGGTACTGACGTGTGTATTGCTGCTTCTGTACATATTATTTGCAATAATCACACCCATGAAAAAGGCGAATGCAGACTTTGTAAGCTACTCACGTATTTTAAGTATTATGAAATACGCCTGCTTTATGGGATTTTTGTCCCTGGGGGTAACCTTTGTGATTGCCACAGGAGGAATCGACTTTTCTATTGGCCCGGTGATGTTCTGCGCAGCCCTGATTTCAGGATATCAGATTACGGTGGGCGGCTGGCCGCTGGTGCTGGGAATTGTGGTGAGTATTCTGGTGGGAGCTTGCTTTGGCGTCATCAACGGCCTTCTGGTTACTTATGCGGGGCTGCCTTCCTTTATCACTTCCATGGCCAGTATGATGCTTGCCAAGGGCCTGGGCTCCGTGTTTACCAAGACCCAGTCTGTAAGCTGGCCCCAGCTGGGAGAACCCAACGGATGGTTCCGGAATTTTCTCAGTGTAAAGGCAGGAGGCATGGAGTTTCCTACGGGACTTCTCCTTTTATTTCTGGGGGCGGCCATCTGTGCTGTGGTTTTGAATAAGACTATGCTGGGACGCTATATTCTCTGTATCGGAAGTAACCGGGAGGCAGTCCGCCTTTCCGGTGTAAATACAAAAAAGTGGGAAACCCTGGCCTATGTGATCTGCGGTATGATGGCGGGAATCGCCGCAATTTTCTTCGTGGCGCAGAATACCACGGTCCAGCCGGGACTGGGGGACACCTTTAACAACGAGGCCATTGCAGGCTGCGTCATGGGCGGGACTTCCATGACAGGCGGTGTGGCGTCCATCGGGGGAACCCTCATCGGCGTACTGATTATCGCCCTTCTCCAGGAAGGCATTATGGCTATGGGCTTCCCCATCCATTACCAGTATGTGATTACAGGCATTATCGTGCTCATCGTTGTGTGGGCAGACTTGAGAAGCCGCAGACGGCGCACTTAATTGGAAGGGGGATGTGAAGGAATGGGCGAAGTTATTTTAACCATGAAAGGTATCGACAAATCGTTCCCCGGCGTACATGCGCTGGACCACGTGGATCTGGAGGTCTGCAAGGGCGAGGTACACGCCCTGATGGGAGAGAACGGGGCCGGCAAGTCCACGCTGATGAAGGTGCTGACCGGCATTTACAGCAAGGACGAGGGTACCATTACCTACGAGGGCAGGGAGGTGGAGTTTACCAATCCAAGGGAAGCCCAGGATGCAGGTATTGTGATTGTACACCAGGAACTGAATATGCTGGGCCATCTGACCGTTGCCCAGAATATCTTTATCGGACGGGAGTTTATGAAAGGTGCTCTCATCGATGACAAGAAGATGAACGAGGAGGCCAGGAAGCTCTTTGACCAGCTGGGCATTGACATTGACCCCAGGGAAACCATGAGCCGCCTGACGGTGGGCAAGCAGCAGATGTGCGAGATTGCCAAGGCCATTTCCCATGATGCCAAGGTGATTATTTTTGACGAGCCCTCGGCTGCCCTCACAGAGGCGGAGATAGAGGAGCTGTTCAAAATTATCCGGGATCTCCGGGATAAGCAGATGGGGATTGTGTATATCTCCCACCGTATGGATGAGATCAAGGTGATCACAGACCGGGTAACGGTTATGCGGGACGGCGGTTATGTGGGGACCCTGATCACCAAGGACAGCACCAAGGACGACATCATCAATATGATGGTAGGCCGTGTGATTTATGAGGATCCCAAGAGCCAGAGCAACGTTCCGGCAGATGCGCCGGTGGTTCTGAAGGTGGAGCATCTGAATGCAGGCCGCATGGTCCGGGATGTGAGCTTCGAACTCCGCAAGGGTGAGATTTTAGGTTTCTCCGGCCTTATGGGAGCGGGACGCACAGAGACAGCCCGGGCGCTCTTCGGAGCAGACCCCAAAGAGAGCGGAGATATTTACATAAATGGCCAGAAGGTAGAGATTAAGAGCCCCCAGGATGCGGTCAAGTGCGGCATCGGCTATCTCTCCGAGGACCGGAAGCGCTACGGAATCGTGGTGGCAAAGAGCGTGGCGGAAAATTCCACCATGGCCACACTGGAAAATTACATGAGCGGCCTCTTTATCAATAAGAAACAGGAGAAGGAGACGGCCCAGCAGTATGTGGATCTTTTGAAGACCAAGACGCCCAGCGTGGATCAGCTGGTGGTGAACCTTTCGGGTGGCAACCAGCAGAAGGTGGTTATTGCCAAATGGCTGGTGCGGAACTGCGACATCCTGATTTTCGACGAGCCCACCCGGGGTATTGACGTAGGCGCCAAGAGTGAGATTTATCACCTGATGAATGAGCTGGTGGCCCAGGGGAAATCCATTATTATGATTTCCTCGGAGATGACGGAGATCCTGCGTATGAGCGATCGGATTGTGGTCATGTGTGAGGGGCGTAAAACCGGTGAGCTGGATATTGCGGAGGCGACGCAGGAGCGTATTATGCACGCTGCGACGCTGCGGGATTAGGAGGGGATGAGACCATGACAGACAAGAAACAGGGAAATGCTTTTACAAACAATCCGCTTGTGAAAGCCATCGGAGTTCAGAAAGTAGTTGTCGTATTGGTACTGATTGCCTTGCTTATCTTCTTTGGCTTAAAGAGTCCTTCCTTCCGGCAGTACTCTACGATTTTGAGCATTATGGACTATACCTATTACCTGGCGTTCCTGGGGATAGGAGTTACCTTCTGCCTGATTACCGGAGGCGTGGACCTTTCCATCGGTACGGGGATGTTCTGCTACGCGCTTATCGGCGGTTATCTCATTACCCAGAAGGGAGCACCGGTAATTGTAGGGATTCTGGTGACACTGCTCTGCGGCCTGGTGATGGGAACGGTAAACGGCCTGATTGTTTCCAAGGGCGGGCACGCGCCTTTCCTGGCTACCTTGTGTACCATGATGATTGTCCGGGGCATGGGAGCTATTATAACCGGGGGAGCAAGTATTACCTGGCCTGCGGCCAGCGCACCCAACGGCTGGACCCGGACCCTCTTTAAGCTGACGGTAGGGGACACCAAGCTTCCCCTGGGATTTCTGTGGGTACTGATTTTGGCGCTGTTTATGGGTACCTTCTTAAATAAGACCAGGCCCGGGCGCTATATTATCGCCATCGGAAGCAACAAGGAGGCCACACGGCTTTCCGGTATCAATGTGGCCAAGTATCAGACGCTGGCCTATATCATATCCGGCTTTTGTACCGGACTTGCGGCTCTGGCTTACAGCTCCGCATTCCAGTCCATGGTACCCGGCGGCGGCGGCGGTACGGAGCTCAATGCTATCGGCGGAGCTATCATTGGCGGAACCTCCATGAGCGGCGGTTCGGGAACCATCTCCGGCACCATTCTGGGCGTGTTTATCATGTCCGTGCTGCAGCTTGGCCTTCCCCTGATTGGACTGCAGGCCAACTACCAGCAGATTATTATTGGCCTGGTACTGATCCTGGCTGTTTATATCGATGTATTGAAGAACAAGAAATTGTCCTAATAAGGTGTTTACTGTGAAAACAGTTTACATAAAAATCCATAAAGGAAACAAGAAAAAAGGAGGATTTAAACAATGAAAAAGAAAGTTTTAGCGGCATTGCTCTCAGCAGCAATGGTAGCGACCCTGCTGGCAGGCTGCGGCAAGAAGGAGGAGGCTCCGGCGGAAGCTCCCGCAGAAACTCCGGCTGAGACCCCGGCAGATG
This sequence comes from uncultured Lachnospiraceae bacterium, assembly GCA_910586955.1. GTDB lineage: Bacteria > Bacillota > Clostridia > Lachnospirales > Lachnospiraceae > Laedolimicola. The sequence goes on from CAJUMM010000006.1 coordinate 37,957, forward strand.
AGCCCGCAGATGCTCCGGCAGCAGACGAAAAAATGTCTTTCGAGATCGTATCCAAGGGTCTGCAGCATCAGTATTGGCAGGCAGTGAAGAAGGGTGTTGAGCAGAAAGCAGCAGAGCTGGGCGTTGAGGTAAACTTCGTAGGTCCGGCCAGCGAGTCTGATATCAAGGATCAGGTAGCTATGTTTGACAATGCTCTGAACAGCAACCCCAAGGCTATCGGCCTGGCGGCTCTGGACACCAGCTCCGTAACCGAGCAGCTTCAGACCGCAAAGGACAGCGGAATCCCGGTTATCGGCTTTGACTCCGGTGTTCCCAATGCTCCCGAAGGCTCCGTGCTGGCAAACTGCTCTACCAACAACTACGCAGCAGGCGAGATGGCGGCAGAGAAGGTTTATGAGGCTATCAAGGACAGAATCAGCGGCAATGTACGTATCGGCGTAGTGGCTCAGGATGCTACTTCCGAGTCCGTTGTAAACCGCGGCCTTGGCTTCATCGACAAGATTGCCGAGCTGGCAGTGGCTGACGGCCATACCGCTACCGTTGTTGGAAACGACAAGTATATTACGGATTCCAAGTGTGAGAAGACCGAAGGCGCTAACGTTGTAATCGACGTTCGCGTTCCCTCCAGCGTTACCTCCGAGCTGTCTGCAGCAGACGCTACCGCTCTGATGAACGAGGCTGGTACCATTGCTATCTATGGTTCCAACGAGCACTCTGCAAACGCAATCATCACTGCAAACGAGAACCTCAATAAGTGCGGTACCGGCGAAGGCCAGATCATCGCTGCCGGTTTTGACTCCGGCGCAGCTCAGATTCAGGCAGTGAAGGACGGCGTTCTCCTTGGCGCTATTACCCAGGCTCCCGTAGCTATGGGCGAGATCCTGGTACAGACCATGTACGATGCGGTTATGGGCAATACCGTATCCGATACGGATACCGGATGCCAGTGGTACACCGCTGAGAACATTGAAGATCCTGAGATCGCTCAGAACCTTTACGAGTAATTTTTTGCAAAACCGGGGCGCACCTTGCGGTGCGCCTCTTTTCCGTATATACTGTCTTTAAGGGAACCATAAGGAATTGCATGGATATATCGGGCTTTGGGCCTGGATAAGAAGAAAAGGAGACCGTATATGACCGGAAAAATCAAGAAAGCTTCTGTCATTTTAACAGCGCTCTGCATCATGAACCTTTGTACCGGGGCCGGAACAGCCAAACCAGAGGCCGGAAGTCCGGGAGAAGAGCCCTCCTTTCTCTTTGCGGATGGGGACGTGGTGGGGTTTATCGGAGACAGCATCACCCATGTGGAATATTTGCCTGTAAGCTACGTGGAGCTTTTGGACAATTACTATCTAAGCCATTATCCTGAGCTGGAGACAGAGTTCCGCAATCTGGGGATGGCCGGATATACGGTGCAGGATATTCTGGATATTTACGATGTGGATCCGGCGTTCCGTGGTATCAATAAGGCGGTGATTCTTCTGGGCATGAACGATGCCATGCAGAAGATTCCCACGGAGGAATATCTGGCTGATCTGGAAGAACTGGTGAACCGTTTCAAAGAGGAGGGACTTTCCGGAGAGGATATTCTGGTGCTCTCCCCCACGCCCTACGACCAGACCTGCGGCATCAACTATGACAGAAACGGGGTTCCCTACCAGACCACGGACACGGGCCTATTGGACTTTACGGAGAAGCTGCCGGGGAAAACTGCCCAGTGGGGCGTGGCCTACCTGGATCTCCATACGCCTATGAGGAATCTTTCCCTGGAGATTCAAAAAGAGAATGACAGGAACACCCTGACTGTGGGGGACTGTATTCACCCGGATCTGGAAGGGCACTGGATGATGGTGTATGAGATTCTCACGGCCCAGAGGGCTTGGAAGCTGGGGAATCTCATGGAAGAAAAGATGGATTTCTATGAGGGAGAGAAAGGCATGTGCTGGAGCTTTTATCCGGAGATTCTCCCTTTGGAAAGGGATGAAGGCCTGGAAAGGCTCTGTGAAATCTTCCCCACAGCCGGAACCTTGGCCCGGGAAGGCTTCCGCCTGGAGGGCCTTTCCCGGGAAAAATCCTACGCCCTTGCCGTGGATGGCAAAGAGCTAGGGGTTTACAGCGGCAGGGAGCTGGAAGAAGAGATCGATCTGGCGGCCGCAGAAGAGAATCCCCTGAAAGGTGTCATGGAGCGGGCGGCAGAGCTTAACCGGGAGCGCCATCACAACGCAGCCCTCTACCGGGCAGCCCTGTGCGCAGCCCGGGCAGAAAATCCCGATCTTTCGGAAGACCGGATGCGGATACGCTATACAGCCTGGAAGACCGAGGATAACAGGCTGCGGGAGGAGATCCGGAATTTGGTTTTAGAGGCAGTGAACCGGGAGTATACCGTGACCGTTACAGAAGAGGGCTATCCCGCAGAAGAACTTCTGGAGGAAGCCCGCCAGGCCGCAGAACAGGCAGAAAAAGAGAAAGCAGCCAGAGAGGCCGCAGAGCAGTCCATCCTTTGGCTGAAAAAGAAAAAATTTGTTTTTAACTAAAAAACAGCGGAATCCCTTACAGAGCCCAGAAGGATTTCCGGGCACGTTATTTAGTGACCGGAAATCCTTCTAGAAAAGGGGCTCTGAATGGGATGAAGCGGAACTTAAATAAAACAAAAACAGCAGGAGCCCGGCCGGCGCACAGAAGTATGAACGGACGCAAAGCGGCCGTGAATGCTTCTAGCAAGGGTGTGCTGACCGGGCTCCTGCGGAACTTAAAATAGGAGGCAAAAACAATGTTAAAAGGAATCCCCCAAATTTTATCCCCGGAACTTTTAAAGGTATTGTGCGAGATGGGCCACAGCGACTGTCTGGTGCTGGCGGACGGCAATTTCCCGGCAGAGTCCATGGGAAAGGATGCTATTGTGGTCCGCTGTGACGGCCATGGAGTGCCGGAACTTTTGGACGCCATTCTGGAGCTCTTCCCTCTGGACACTTATGTGGAGCATCCGGTGAATCTGATGGAAGTGATGCCGGGAGATACGGTGGAGACGCCTATCTGGGACACCTACAAGGAGATTGTGGCAAAGCATGACCAGCGGGGAGCTGCCTGCGTGGGCAATATTGAGCGCTTTGCATTCTATGAGGAGGCCAAGAAGGCTTACGCCATCATCGCCACCGGGGAGAAGGCCGTGTACGCCAATGTAATGCTCCAGAAGGGCGTGGTCAAAGGATAATACTCCATTTTAATTGATCCACTTTTTGCGAAAGTCAGAAGCGCTTATGCCTTCTGACTTTTTAAATTGTTTGTTCAGATAGCTGGCGTCATAGAAACCGCAGCTGCGGGCAATGGTTTCCAGGCTGGAACCGGAGAACCGCAGGAGCTTCTTGGCGTAGGTAATCCGCCGGGCGATGACATAGCGGCTGGGGGTGATTCCGTAGGCGCTGTGAAATTCCCTGGAGAGATGGTATTTGCTGAGAAAGAATTGCTCGGAGAGCTCTTCCAGGGAGAAGCGTTCCGTGTAGTGCTCGTCCAGAAAGCGGCGGATCTCGTCCATCTTCCCCAGATTTTTGCGCTGCTCCTCCCGAAAACCCGTAATATCCTGAAGCAGGATGGACAGAATATCTACAATCAGGCGGGAGGAGGCGATCTCTGCGGAGAGATCCGAGTGGCTGTTTACATCCAGCAGGCTTTCCAGCTTCTCCCGGAGCTCCTGAAAAGGCCGGGGGGAGAAGGCCGGGGCGCTGTGGAGAGAAAAGTAACGGTAGTATTCCGGGGAGGTGGCTCCGTGGAAATGTACCCATATCAGCTCCCAGGGATCGGAATCGCTGCTCTGGTGATAATAGGGAACCATACAGTTTACGAAGAAACAGGATCCTTCCCGCAGGGGATAGACTTGCCCGTCGTACATGAGGGTGCCGCTGCCGGAGAGAACCAGCACAATCAGGTAAGAGTCCAGGTTTTTCCGCCGGGCCACATGGCTTTCCCGCAGCTTCAGATAACCCGTCTCCTGCACATAGAAGAAGGCGGATCTGGCAAAGGAACTGGGGGTCTGAATCACCCGTTTGGAGCTTTCTACATAGGAATCGGGAAATTTGTCAAAATAGTCGTTCATAGCAATATAATACCTGATTTAAGCAAAATGGTCACTTGTTTTCTGTATTCTATAGGTCTATACTGACAAAAACAGCAAAGAATGTCAACAAAAAAATACCTATTTGTAAGAGAGGATGAGAAGATGTATTACGTGCTGCTTTCGGGAGGTTCGGGAAAGAGGCTCTGGCCTTTATCCAATGAGGCAAGGCCCAAGCAATATATGAAGGTAGTGACTAAGGAAGCCAATTCCATGGAGCGCTGCTCCATGCTTCAGCGGGTCTGGGAGCAGATTCGGGAAGCGGGCATGGAGGAGCATACGGTGATTACCGCAGGGACGGATCAGATGGAACTGATACGGAGCCAGCTGGGGGAGCCGCCCATAGCGGCAGAGCCTGCCAGGCGGGACACTTTTGGGGCTGTACTCCTTTCCTGTGCCTATCTTTGCAGCCATATGGGCGCCTCGGAGGAGGATTATGCGGTGCTGATGCCGGTAGATCCCTATACGGAGGGTTCCTACTTTGAAACCCTCAAAAGCCTGGAAGGGATCATGAAGAAATCCGGGGCCCAGGTGGGGCTGATGGGGGTGGTTCCCTCCTATCCCGCTGTGAAATACGGTTATATGCTTCCGGGAGAGCGCAAAGGGGATTATCTGGAGATTCAGGGATTTGAGGAGAAGCCCGGGGAAGAGCGGGCCAAAGAGCTGATAGAGGGAGGCGCCCTCTGGAACTGCGGGGTTTTCTGTGTGCAGATTGGGGAGATCCTGAAAAGGGCCCTGGAGTACGGAGTGCCGAAAGACTATGAGGGCATGTTCCGGTCTTATGAGAAGCTTCCAAAGATTAGTTTTGACTATGAAGTGCTGGAAAAGGCCCGGCATCTGGCGGCTATAGAGTTTGGAGGTTTCTGGAGGGATCTGGGGACCTGGGATGCCCTGGCGGATCAGATGAACACGGATACCATCGGAAAGGTGCTTCTGGATGAGACCTGCGAGAATACCCAGGTGATCAATGAGCTGAATATTCCGGTGGCGGTCATCGGGGGGCGGGACTTGGTGGTGGCCGCTGCCCAGGACGGGATTCTGGTGGCGGAAAAGGGAAAGGCGGACCGGGTCCGGGGACTGACGGCAGGGCTTTCGGCCAGAGCCATGTTTGAAGAGCGCCGCTGGGGAACCCTGGAGACCCTGGATGACACGGAGACGCCGGGGGTCTCCACCCTTACAAGAAAAATACGGATTTACGACGGCAAGACTTCCAGTTACCATTATCACAAGGACCGGGATGAGATCTGGACCGTGCTGAACGGAACCGGGGAACTGATCCTGGAGGGGAATAAGATCCTGCTGGAACCGGGAAAAGCCGTGTGCATCCGGAAGAACCAGCGCCATGCAGTGAAGGCCCTGAAAAATTTTGAGTACATTGAGATTCATGTGGGAACCAGTGTGGGAAACCAGGACATCAACCGGATCACCTTTGAGTGGGACGAAATTGAATTAAGCCATATCTTATAAAACAGGAGGACGGAAATGAAAAAAGCATTGATTACAGGAATTACAGGGCAGGACGGCTCCTATCTGGCGGAATTTCTGCTGGAAAAGGGATATGAGGTATGGGGGCTTTTCCGCAGAGGATCTACCAATACAGCCCAACGCATTGCCCATCTGCTGGAAGGAAGGGCCCAGGAGGAACCCCGGTTAAAACTGGTCTACGGGGATATGACGGACTCCATGAACCTGGTGCGCCTGATGCTGGAGTTCCGGCCGGAGGAAGTGTACAATCTGGCGGCCCAGTCCCATGTAGCCGTATCTTTTGAAGAGCCGGAGTACACGGCCAATGCGGACGGCATTGGAGTACTGCGGATATTGGAGGCAGTGCGGATTGCCGGGCTGGCCGGGAGTACCCGGATTTACCAGGCCTCTACCTCAGAGCTTTTCGGCAAAGTGGAGGAGATCCCTCAGAAAGAGACCACGCCTTTTCATCCCCGCTCTCCCTATGCAGTGGCAAAGCTCTACGGCTACTGGATCACGAAACATTACCGGGAAGCCTACGGCATGTATGCCGTAAACGGAATTTTATTCAACCACGAGTCGGAGCGGCGGGGAGAGACCTTTGTGACAAGAAAGATTACGCTGGCTGCCGCCCGGATTGCGGCGGGAAAGCAGGAGAAACTGTACCTTGGAAATCTGAATGCAAAGCGGGACTGGGGC
>CAJUMM010000006.1:44237-55400 GCA_910586955.1 uncultured Lachnospiraceae bacterium
ACTGGGGCTACGCAAAAGATTATGTAGAATGTATGTGGATGATGCTGCAGCATCCGGAGCCGGAGGATTTCGTTATTGCCACAGGGGAGACCCGGACGGTGCGGGAATTTGCGGAGAAAGCCTTTGCCCGGGCAGGCATGGAGCTTCGCTGGCAGGGAGAGGGCGTGGAGGAAAAGGGCATTGACAAGGCTACAGGCCGTGTGCTGGTGGAAGTGTCGCCGGAATTTTTCCGCCCGGCGGAGGTGGAGCTGCTCTTGGGAGATCCCACAAAGGCCAGGGAAACATTGGGATGGAATCCCAGAAAGACCTCTTTTGACGAGCTGGTGCGGCGGATGACGGAGGCAGACATGGAACTTGTGAAACATTCGGAGGAAGCGGGAGTTTTGTGATGGAGAAGAAAAGGGAAAAACTGGACAGGACAAAGAAAATTTATGTGGCCGGCCACCGGGGGCTGGTAGGCTCTGCCCTGGTGCGCAGACTGGAGCAGGAGGGATTTACCAACATTATAACCAGAACCCACCAGGAGCTGGCTCTGACAAGGCAGTCCCAAGTGGAGGAATTTTTCCGGCAGGAGCGGCCGGCCTACGTGATTCTGGCGGCGGCCAAGGTGGGAGGGATCTATGCCAACGATACCTACCCGGCAGATTTTATTATGAAAAATCTCCAGATAGAGTGCAATGTGATTGATTCCGCCTACCAGAACCAGGTGGAAAAGCTTTTGTTTCTGGGAAGCTCCTGCATCTATCCCAGGGAGTGTCCTCAGCCTATCCGGGAAGAGTATCTCTTAAGCGGGTATCTGGAAAAGACCAATGAAGCCTATGCCCTGGCGAAGATTGCAGGACTGAAGATGTGTGCCTATTATAACCGGCAGTATCATACCCGCTATATCAGCGTAATGCCCTGCAATCTGTACGGCATCAACGACAATTTTGCCAGGGAAAATTCCCATGTGCTTCCGGCCCTGATCCGGAAATTCCATGAGGCGAAGGAGAAGGGGGAGCCTGCCGTAACAGTCTGGGGCAGCGGGACCCCTCTGCGGGAATTTCTCAATGTGGACGATCTGGCGGACGCCTGCCTGTATCTGATGGATCATTATGAGGGGGACGATTTTTTCAACGTGGGTTACGGGAAAGAGGTGACGATCCTGGAGCTGGCCCAGCTGATAAAGAAAGTGGTGGGTTATGAGGGAGAGATTGTCCTGGATCCCTCGAAACCGGACGGAACGCCCCGGAAACTCACGGATATCAGCCGGATCAGGGCTGCAGGCTGGGAACCCCAAATTGATCTGGAGACGGGAATCCGCCGGACCTATGAGTGGTTCTGTGAAAAATATGAGACGGGAGATTTTGCAGAGCGATGAGGGAAGAGGGGCCTGTGAAGCTAGAGCCCATAGGGAAAGAGTATATCTGGGGAAGGGAGGACTGGCTGCTGTCCTGTCTGCACTCGGGGTTTGAGGAGATTCCGCTGCTGGTGAAACAAATTACCGCCAGGGAAGCTCTGTCGGTGCAGGTACATCCGGATGACGGCTTCGCCTGGGAGCAGGAGCATTCCCGGGGAAAGACCGAGATGTGGTATGTGACGGACTGCCGGCCGGGAGCTTATCTCTACTATGGTCTGAAACACAAGATTTCCCCCAATGAATTCCAGAAACGGATCCGGAACCAGACCCTTCTGGAAGTGTGCCGGAAGGTTCCGGTGAAAAAGGGGGATGTATTCTATATCCCGGCAGGACTGCTTCATGCCATCGGGGGAGGAATCACCCTGATAGAAGTCCAGCAGAGCTCCGACATTACTTACCGGGTATACGATTACAACCGGGAGGACGCCTGGCACAGGAAGCGTCCCCTCCATGTGGAGAAAGCCGCCCAGGTGGCCGGCTGGATGCCGCCCCTTCAGGGAAGACACCCAATGGGACCCCGCATTGAGAAAAATGGATATTCCAGAACTTTATTGGTACAATGTCCATATTTTGTGGTACAATTATATGAAATAGACAAGCAGATGGAGGGAACGGCGGCAGAGTCCTTCCAGTCTGTCCTGGTATTGGAGGGAGAGGGGACGCTTAGAAGCGGCCCGGAAAGCTGGAATTTAAACAAGGGAGACAGCTTTTTTCTTCCACAGGGAATGGGAAGCTATACGCTTACCGGAAGACTGCAAATACTCATAAGCGAGGTGTGACAAATGAATTTGAAATTTGGAACAGGGGGACTGCGGGCGGCCATGGGGCCCGGGCCGGACAAGCTGAACCTTAAGACGGTACAGGAGGCAACCCTTGGAGTAGCGGCGTATGCCAGGAGCCTGAAAGAGGAACCGGCTGCGGCTATCGCCTATGACAGCCGGAACCATTCGGAGGAGTTTGCCCAGGAGGCGGCAAGGGTGCTGGCTTTGAAGGGATGCAGGGTCTATCTCTATCCCCGTATGACCCCTACGCCTACCCTCTCCTTTGCGGTGCGATATCTGAAATGTGATGTGGGCATCTGTGTGACGGCCAGCCACAATCCCAAGGAGTACAATGGATATAAGGTTTACGGTTCTGACGGGTGCCAGGTGACAAGTGAAGAGGCGGAGGCCATTCAGGCCTGCATGGAAGGGGTGGACAGCCGGGAGGCAGAAGACGATCTTCCTCTGGAATATTTTGTAGAGACCGGACAGATTACGTATATTGAGGACAAAGTGCTGAAAGCCTTCCTGGCTTCGGTAAGTAAAAAGCGGACCCGGAAAACCCTTTCCTCAGGCCTCAAAGTAGTTTATACGCCCCTCCACGGAACGGGCTTAAGCTGCGTTACCAGTATTTTGAAATATGTGGGACTGAAAGATCTGCAGATCGTGAAAGAGCAGGCCAGGCCCAACGGGGATTTCCCCACTTGCCCCTATCCCAATCCGGAAGAGCCCAAGGCTCTGGAGCTGGGATTTGAGTGGTGCCAGAAGACGGAGGCAGATCTTCTCCTTGCCACGGATCCGGACAGTGACCGGGTAGGCGCAGCTGCCAGGAGAAACGGAGTGATGGAGCGGCTGAACGGAAACCAGGTGGGGGTTCTGATGCTGGACTATCTTTTGAAATCCAGACAGGAGGCGGGAACCCTGCCGGAGAGACCGGTGGTGATAAAAACCATTGTGACAACCTCTATGGCCGACCGGATTGCAGAGCACTACGGGGCAGAGGTGATTAACACGCTGACGGGTTTTAAGTATATCGGAGAGCAGATAGGGAAGCTTGAGCAGAACAAAGAGGCGGAGCGCTTTGTGTTCGGCTTTGAGGAAAGCTGCGGCTATCTCATCGGAAGCTATGTGCGGGACAAAGACGCCGTAGGAGCTGCAATGCTGCTTTGTGAAATGGCGGATGCCTATAAGGCACAGGGAAAAACCTTGTGGGATGCCCTGGAAGAATTGTACGAGATTTACGGACGCTATGAAACTACCCTGAAAAACTACGAGTTCCAGGGAGAGGATGCTCGGAAGCGTATGAGCCTTATCCGCAAAGGCCTGGCGGAGAAGCCGGGCATGAAGATGCAGGGCTCCCGGGTGCTCCGCTATGTGGATTACCGGGAAGGAATCGACGGGCTGCCCAAGTCCGACGTTCTGAAACTGTGGACGAAAAACGGAGCGGAAATTGTGATCCGTCCCTCCGGCACAGAGCCCAAGATTAAAGTATATGTAGAGAGAAAAGTTTGAGAACAGAAGTTATGACAGAAACAGATCAAAAACTGGAGCGGCTTATGGCCCATCTTGAGAGCCTGGAAAGTGCTGCTGTGGCTTTCTCCGGAGGTGTGGATTCTGCTTTTCTGCTGGAGGCCGCCCGGCGGGCTTTGGGGGAAAAGACAGTGGCCGTGACGGCGCGGTCTGCGGCATTTCCGGGCCGGGAACTGGCAGAAGCCATAGAATTTGCCAGAGAAAGGGAGATCCGGCATATTATTTTCGATTTTCCCGAGACGGAAGTGGAAGGATTTGCGGCAAATCCGCCGGACCGCTGCTACCACTGTAAGAGGGAAATCCTCCGGCAGATGAGGGAGATCGCCGCCAAAGAGGGAATGGCCCATGTGATTGAGGGCTCCAATGCGGACGATGAGGGAGATTACCGTCCCGGAGCGAAAGCTATCCGGGAGCTGGGGATTGGAAGTCCCCTGCAGGAGGTGAATCTTACCAAGAGAGAGATCCGGGAACTTTCCAGGGCATGGGGGCTTCCCACCTGGTCGAAGCAATCCGGGGCCTGCCTGGCATCCCGGTTTGTGTACGGGGAGCCTATTACCAGAGAAAAGCTGCACATGGCCGAGAAGGCCGAGGACTGGCTGCGGGACCGGGGATTCGGGAAATTACGGGTACGGGTTCACGGAAATCTGGCCCGGATTGAGGTGGACAGAGAAGATTTTGCCAGGGCGGCAGAGCCGGGATTCCGGGAAGCCCTGGCTTTGGCTTTCCGGAAGCTTGGGTTTGCCTATGTGACACTGGATGTGGAAGGCTACCGGATGGGAAGCATGAACGAGGTTTTGAAATCATGGACGTGAGGGAATTGCTGCGGCAGGTACAGGAGGGAAGGCTTGGAATTGAGGAAGCCGAGGCGCAGTTAAAGAAACTGCCCTATGAAGATCTGGGGTTTGCCAAACTGGATCACCACAGAAAGCTCCGCCAGGGATTTGAGGAAGTGATCTATTGCAGCGGCAAGGCCCGGGAGCATTTGGTGCGGATTTACCGGACCCTTTCGGAGGAGGGCATTGACGTGCTGGGGACCCGGGCGGAGGAGGAGCAGTACCGGGCGGTGAGAGAAGAGGTGCCGGATGCGGTTTTCGATCCTCTTTCCCGGATATTGAAGGTGGAGCGCCATAGGAAGGAGCAGGTTGGAAAGATCGTGGTCTGTACAGGGGGAACGGCGGATGTTCCCGTGGCGGAGGAAGCCGCCCAGACGGCTGAATTTTTCGGAACCTCCGTGAAGCGGCTTTATGATGTAGGGGTGGCAGGGATTCACAGGCTGCTCTCCAATATGGAAGCCTTCGAAGGAGCAAACTGCGTCATTGCCGTGGCGGGCATGGAAGGCGCCCTGGCCGGTGTGGCGGCCGGGCTTGTGGATGTGCCGGTGATCGCCGTGCCCACTTCAGTGGGATACGGGGCCAGTTTCGGAGGGCTCTCCGCCCTGCTGACTATGGTAAATTCCTGTGCCAACGGGATCACGGTGGTGAATATAGACAACGGATACGGCGCAGGATATGTGGCTACACAGATCAACCGCCTGGCAGCAGGCGGAAGGGAATCAAGGAGATAAGGCGGATAATATAAGTGGGAGAAAAAAAGACTTTATATCTGGAATGCTATTCCGGAATCAGCGGCGATATGACGGTGGCCGCCCTGCTGGATCTGGGGGCTACGGAGGAGAACCTGCGCCGGACCCTTGGGCAGCTTCCGGTGAAGGGATATGAGATAGGGGTTGGAAGGGTATCCAAATGCGGTCTGGATGCCTGTGGCTTTGATGTGGTTCTCACAGAGGAGGCCCATCATCACGGACATCATGGAGAAGCAGAAAATCATGCTCATGGGCACACCCATGAGCACCGGACTTGGAAGGATATTGAGAAACTGCTTGATGAGGCAGGGCTGAAACCGGAAGTGCTGGAACTGTCGAAACGGATGTTCCGTATTGTGGCGGAGGCAGAGGGCAAAGTACACGGATATCCCCCGGAGGAAGTGCATTTTCACGAGGTGGGAGCCATAGATTCCATTGTGGACATTGTGGCCGTGGCCGCCTGTCTGGAAGAACTGCAGATCGGCAGGATTCTGGTGTCGGAGATTTGGGAAGGGCAGGGACATGTACATTGCCAGCATGGCATTCTTCCGGTTCCGGTGCCTGCGGTCCTGGAAATTGCCTCGGCCCATGGGCTTTCCCTGCGGAAAACCCGGCAGGAGGGAGAGATGGTGACGCCTACCGGCGCTGCGGTAGCTGCTCTTTCAGAGGGGCATAGGCCGGAAGCTTTTGTTGTGAAAAGGGTAGGGATTGGGGCCGGAAAGAAAGAATTTCCCCGTGCCAATGTTCTCAGGGCCATGCTCATTGAGGAGGAGCCGGTGGAGGATCTCTGGCTGCTGGAAAGCAATGTGGACGACTGTCCGGGGGAAGTGCTGGGCTACGCCATGGAATGCCTTCTGGAGGCCGGTGCGAAGGATGTGTTTTTTACACCTGTCTTTATGAAGAAGAACCGGCCGGCCTATCAGATCTCCGTGCTGTGCGAAGAGGAACAGATCCGGGAGCTTGACGCCGTTTTATTCCGGGAAACCACCACCATTGGTGTACGGCGCAGCCGGGTTAAGCGGGAAGTCCTGGAACGCAGGATCCGGGAGATTGAGACTATCTACGGCCCGGCCCAGGTGAAGGTATGCAGTTTTGAGGGAAAAGAGGTGTGCTATCCGGAGTACGAGAGCATAAAAAGGATCTGCCGGGAACAGGGACGATCCTTCCGGGAGGTTTTCCGGATGGTGCAAAAGGGGACAGATCCATAAAAAATGCTTGTAATATGTACGGAATTAGAATAAAATAAAGATCACAAGTGAGGGATTGTGATTGTAAATACTGTGCCGCGGCCGGGGGTGGAGGCAGCTTCTATCTTACCGTAATGGGCAGAGATGATTTTTTGCGTGATTGCCAGTCCTAAACCGGTACCGTTGGATTTGTGTGAGGAAAAAGGTGTAAAAAGCGTTTCGAGTGCTTCTGGAGTCATACCGCAGCCATCGTCCGAAATCCGGATAATGATTTGGTCCAGATATTTTCTTATGGACATGGAGACACATCCATTTTCACCCGTAGATTCGAAGGCATTTTTGAGAAGATTCAAAAATGCCTGTTTTAGCTTTACCGGATTTCCGAACACAGAGGGAAGCTGGGAAGGAAGGTGCAGGGAAAAGTGCTTCCGGTTGGCCAGAATATAAGGTTTAAGGCTTTCCTGCAGGGAAAGCACCACTTCTTTTAGATCGACTTCGCACATGAAAAAACGGCGCTTGTCGCTGTAGGAAGCCAGATCGTCTAAAAGCAGGTTTAAAGATTCCACATCTTCCAATGTTTGAGACCAGAACTGAAATTCTTTCACTTCCGGGTGCATGGACTCAATAAGCTGAAGAGAACTGTTAATTAACGTCAGCGGATTGCGTATCTCGTGTGTAATTTTGGCAATCGTAAAATTTGTGTCTTCCATAATTCTCTATCACTCCTGATATCCAGTGTATCATGACAGGGAAGTTTTGACAATATAGAACAAATCGGCAAATTTCGACAAATGCGGGACAGGATCCCGATTGAGTTATAGAAAGGAGTAAACGAAATGAAACACGACGATTGTATTTTCTGTAAAATCGCCAATGGGGAGATTCCGTCTTCTACCATTTATGAAGATGAAGATTTCCGGGTTTTCCTGGATTTAAATCCGGCGGCCCGGGGACATGCGCTGATTGTTCCCAAGGAGCATTATGCAGATCTGTTTGAACTTGACGAGGAGCTGTGCAAAAAAGCGATGGTTCTGGCAAAGAGGCTTGGGACGAAGATGAAAGAGGTTCTTGGCAGCGATGGGTTTAATTTAATGCAAAATAATGGAGAAGCGGCAGGGCAGACGGTATTTCATTTTCACCTGCATTTGATTCCGAGGTATGAGGATGATAAGGCGGGAATTACGTGGAAACCGGGCAGTGTGTCTCCCGAAGAACGGGAGGAACTGGTGAACCTGCTTACCAAAGAGTAAAGAATCAGGACGCCTGGGAGTAGGCATGTTAAATACAGAAGATAAGTTTCAGGAAATTTATGAAAAATATAAAAATTTAGTCATGAAAGTAGCTTTTGACATGACTGGTGACTTTCATATAGCACAGGATATTTGTCAGGAAACATTTCTGAAGCTGTACGGCTTTCAAAATGATTTGGATGAAACACGTGTGAAATCATGGCTGATGGTAGTTACTGCCAATTTGATTCGTGATAGGTTTCGAAAGACTAACAGACGCAAAGAAGTTCTGGATGAATTTCAGGAGGTTGCGGACAGAGGAGAAGAGGTGAATTGTATCGATGCCTATCTGGATCAGCTGGACCGTCAGGATTTGAAACACCGCATGCTGGAAGGGCTGCGCAAAAGAAATCCCAACTGGTATGAGGTATTTATTCTGGTGGAATATCTGGATGTTCCCAGAAAAGTCATTGCCAAGCAGAAGGGGATTGCCCTCAGTACCGTAGACTCCTACTTGAAGAAAAGTATGAAATGGCTGAAAGAGCATTATCAAAAGGAGTACGACGAACTGTAAAAAGGGAACGCACAAGGCATTCCCTTCCGGTTCAGGTATGAGAGGCGGCGCTTTCAATGAGGCCGATAATGGTCTCGATAGAGTCCGTCTGGCTGCTCTGCTCCATAGCGGAGGAGAACCCAGAGCGGTTCTCGTAAAGCTTATGGACGGCCTCCAGCAAAGATGCGTCGGTGACGGCCTCTTCTTCCAGTACCATGCTGAAGCCCTGTTTTTCGAAAGAACGGGCATTCAGGATTTGGTCTCCGCGGCTGGCGGCGGCGGAGAGGGGAATCAGAAGGCTTGGTTTGCGCAGGGCCAGAAGCTCGCAGATGGCGTTGGCGCCTGCCCTGGAAATTACAATGTCTGCAAGGGCGAAGAGGTCTTTTAATTCGCTCTGAATATATTCATATTGGATGTAACCTGTCAGATGATTCAGGGAAGTCTCCAGCTTGCCTTTGCCGCAGAGATGGATGACCTGAAAATCCGGCAAAAGCTGTGGAAGAATTTTCCGCACAGCGTCATTCACGGCAGCAGCGCCCAGGCTGCCGCCCATTACCAGAATCACCGGCTTGTTGGCGGACAGGCCTGTGAATCGCAATGCGCTTAAGGCATTTCCCTCCAGAAGTTCCCGGCGGATGGGAGAGCCGGTTAAAACTGCTTTTTCGGCCGGCAGATATGGAAGCGTTTCTGGGAAATTACAGCAGACCTTTGTGGCAGAAGGGATGCAGAGTTTATTGGCGAGACCGGGGGTCATATCGGACTCATGAATAATAGCCGGCACATGACAGCGCCTGGCAGCCAGAACTACAGGCACGGACACAAACCCTCCTTTGGAGAAGAGAACGTCCGGCTTCAGCTTTTTTATAATTTTATGCGCTTCCGAGTAACCTTTGAGCACCTTAAAGGGATCAGAGAAATTTTTGGGATCGAAATAGCGGCGCAGCTTTCCGGAAGAAATTCCGTAATAGGGGATTTGCATTCCTTCCATAAGCTTTCTTTCAATTCCATCATAAGAACCCATATAAAAGATCTCATAGCCCAGGTCGCGAAGGCGCGGCAGCAGTGCAATGTTTGGAGTTACATGTCCGGCAGTTCCACCGCCGGTCAAAAGGATTCGTTTCATGGTTAACCTCCGAAAGAACAATCTATGGTTATTATGATGGGTTTAAATCCGTCTGTCAATTCATTCTAAGAGAAAATAGGGAAAATAAAATGAAGAAGAAGCTGTTAAGAGAACGCATGAGAAGAGAGATCGAGGCAGAGGCGGCTGCCTTGGAAGAGAAGGTGGAGGGCAGGGAAGAACTATCCTCCATAAGTCCTGCAGAGGATTCCTATGCCAAATTGCTGGAGAAGGCCAGGGCTTTATCCCCCAAAGAACACAAAATTATCCGTATTTTCAAAAAGCCGCTGCTTGCCGTCGCAGTTATCGTTGTCCTGGGAGTAGGTGCAAGTGTCGGCGTCAGCGGTGCGAAATTGTTTGTGCCCCGGGTGGAACATAGGGGTGACGGCGAGCGGGTTAATGTTTCTGTTAACAATGATGAAGATTACATTGAGGTGACAGAGGAGGAAGCTTACGAGGAGATAGAGGAGAGACTTGGGATCTTGGCATTGCGGTTGCAGTATAAGCCCAAAGGGATGGAATTGGAAACGGTTTGCATTAGTGAAGATATGGGAGAGGCGTTGTTGGAGTTTTATTATGATGAAAATATTTTAACTATATATGAAAACAAACAGATTGAAGAGGCCTCAACCAATGTACAATCAGATGGAAAAGTTATTGACCAAATTGAACATTTTTATTTGGACAAAATATTAGAGATAACAGAGATTGATAAGCAAGGCGGAGAGATGTTTTATCAAACGCAAATAGAATACGGAAATGCTTATTATTATTTATCAACCAATATGGAAGTACGAGAATTTGAAAATATTCTTCAAGGTTTGTTTTTTGAAAGTATGTGATCTTTAAAAATTTTTTCGTATTAATTAATATAAATTTTTGATTTTGAGTTAATTTTGAGGATTATTGATAGGAGAATGTTTTGAAAAAGAAAATTAATGTAACAATATTTTTATTAAGTTTGATATTTGCGAATATATTATGGATTTCTTTAGGAACAGTTGCTAATGCCGAGGAAGTTATACCTGCAGGTTATCATGAGTATACAACTACGGAAGAGGAATCTATTGATCATTGGTATGGTATTGCAAAAGGTGCTTATTTAAAAGACGGGATTTGCACCATTAAGCGAGCAGGAACAGCTAAGATGAGTGTTTCGGGAACAACTACGGCACATGCAATATGTGACAAAGTAAAAGTGGGCGTTTATTTAAATGAAAGTTCCGATGGCGGTTCCAGTTTTGGAACGATTGGAAGTTATTATTTTTCAAGGGATAATGCATCGTCTTGTTATGGAAGTAAAATAGAGATTTCTGTAACATCTGGCTGGTACTATTATGCTTCCGCAGGTCACAGTGTTACAAAGGGGTCCACTACAGAAATGATGAGTACCCATACAGATGCTATAAAAGCTTCTTAACCACACGAAAGCGACAAAGCCATCTTATCTACGTTCCATATAGGAACCACTCTTAATATAGACAGATATCCGTTTCCGCCAAAACGATATCTGCAGAAAGAATTGACAGACATGTAAAAAACGGCAAGGACCGCCATCCCTGCCGTTTTTTACATGTTCTTTTTATCACGAATTGGGAAGATTTCTCTGGGCTGAAAGTTCGAAATCTTTCAGCTGGTTTTTTAGCTCCTGGATTAATTTATCTTTTTCCCTAAGTTCTGCGTCTTTCTTTTCCTCCAACCGTTTTAGTTCTTTCCTATGCTCCATCTCAATCACATCAATATCCAGAATCAAAGCCTCTTCTACCATGGAATTGACACCTTCTTCCTCCATCTCCGCATAT
>CAJUMM010000006.1:55500-74521 GCA_910586955.1 uncultured Lachnospiraceae bacterium
GTTTTTGGGGAACATCGGGATAGAAAAATCCCGGTTAGTCTGACCGGAGGGTCAAGGGACATAACAGGATTGTAGCACAAGCCGGAAGGAGGAGCAAGATAGATGGGATAATTTAGAAAAAATTAAGATTTGCAATCGAAAAGAAGAAACCCCCGTTTTCCGCAAGATTTTAACCCTGGAAACCGGGGATAGGTTCATGCCAATTCTTTTAAGGCCAGTTTTAAAGCCTGAGCCAGCTGATCCGGGCAGGAAGTGCTTTTGGATCCGCACCGGATTCCTTCCATACGCTCTATGGCGGCTTCTGCAGTCATGCCCTGCACCAGCCTGGCCACACCCTGGGTATTGCCGGAGCATCCGCCTGTAAATTCCACGCTGCGGATTACGTGATCGGGGGTCAATTCCACGAGAATGGCCTGGGAACAGGTCCCTTTTGTCCGATATATCATATGGACCTCCTCTACATATAAATAGGATTAAGACGGTGCCGGAATATAAAGATCCCGGCTGCCGGGAATTTTATTATAACAGCAGGGGTTAGGAGCGTCAATAAAAATTGACATCATATTGCGCTCTAAAAATTGGAAATAGGTTGAAATTAGGAACATCTATTGGTACAATAGGCATGAAATATTCCTTCGGCAGAGAAGGGGAACGTCAGAAAAGAGAAGAAAGTGAGGACGCTCATGGGAAGAACGGGAATCATCGGGGCGATGGAGGAAGAGATCGCTCTTTTGAAGGAAAAGATGGACATAGAAGTAGTAGTAAAAAAGGCTTCTATGGAATTTTACCAGGGAACTCTGAACGGGCGGGAAGTAGTCCTGGTGCGCAGCGGGATCGGTAAAGTGAATGCAGGGCTTTGCGCACAGATTCTGGTGGATGTGTTTAATGTGAGCCGGCTTATCAATACGGGGATCGCCGGGTCTTTGAAAGCGGAAATTGATATCGGGGATATTGTGATTTCTTCCGATGCCCTGCAGCATGATATGGATGCCAGATCCTTTGGATATGCAAGAGGGGAAATTCCGCGCATGGGAACTTTAAGTTTCCCGGCGGATCAGACGCTGATCGGTATGGCAAAAGAAGCCTGTGAAGAAGCCAACCCTGACATTCATGTCTTTGTGGGGAGAGTTGTCACCGGGGATCAGTTTGTGGCGGAGCGCTCGGTGAAAGAAGAGATTGCCTCCTGGACGGAAGGGTATTGTACGGAGATGGAGGGAGCGGCCATTGCCCAGGCGGCATACCTGAACCGGATTCCCTTTGTGATCATCCGGGCAATTTCCGACAAGGCGGACGACAGCGCTTCTATGGATTATCCCACCTTTGAGCAGCAGGCCATTGCCCACACGGTAAAACTGGTAGAGCGGTTTATAGCCCGTATCCCGGAGAAGGATTTCTAGCGAGGAAAATTGCCGGATTTTGCCGGAGAATGCCGGAAGTTGCCGTTAAACTGTGCTTTTCAGCCGAATTTCAACCGCTTATAATAGTTGTAACGGGATCCATGGAAAATGGACAAGCGGGGAGGAATCGGAATGTTTCAGATTTTTATGATAATCGGCTGGGCGGTACAGTTGGTGATTCTGCTCTATTTGTGGGCGGATATCCGGGAGATTGGGGAGCTTGTAAGGGAGAATAAAAGGGAGATGCTCCGGAACAATATCGGCGGAAGAGCATCGGTGGTTTATCCCAATCTGCGGGAGGATTCCCTGCGGAAACCGGCAGCGGAGGAGACGCCGGAGAATCCGGCGCAAGAAGGAAAGGATGAGGGAGCCCTTAAGCTCAATGAGTCGGAAGAGCAGGTTTTAAGGGAAGTTTTGTCAGAATTTTTGGGGTAGAACTTGATTCCTATGGAAGCATTTGTTAAAATAAATGCAGGAACGGCAGGAGCCGGCATGAAGAAAGGAAGTAGGAGAATATGGGAAACAAAATTTCGTTTGACTATTCCAAAGCCACGAATGTGATTCGGGAAGGCGAAGTAAAGAGCATGGAGGCCATTGCAGAGGCGGCCAGGGAACTTCTGGTATCCGGCACAGGGGCGGGAAATGATTTCCTGGGCTGGGTGAATCTTCCTGTGGATTATGATAAAGAGGAGTTTGAGAGGATTCAGAAAGCTGCCAAGAAGATTCAGGAGGACTCCGAAGTGCTTCTGGTTATCGGAATCGGCGGCTCTTATCTGGGAGCCAAAGCGGCCATCGATTTTCTGGGACACAGTTTTTACAACGGAGTTTCCAAGGAGATCCGCAAGACTCCGGAGATTTATTTTGCGGGAAACAGCATCAGCACCCGCTATCTCAAAGATTTGATGGATGTGATCGGAGACCGTGACTTTTCCATCAACGTGATTTCCAAGTCCGGGACAACCACGGAGCCCGCTATTGCATTCCGCATTTTCAAGAAGATGCTGGAAGAGAAATACGGCGAAGCGGAGGCGGCAGGAAGAATCTATGCCACTACCGACAAGGCCCGGGGAGCGTTGAAAAACCTGGCAACGGAAAAAGGATACGAGACCTTTGTGATTCCCGACAATGTAGGCGGACGTTTCTCGGTTGCCACAGCGGTGGGCCTTCTTCCTATCGCAGTGAGCGGAGCAGATATAAAGAAACTGATGGATGGATTTGCAGCGGCCAGGGAGACGGCCCTGAATGCGCCCTTTGCCGAAAATGATGCCCTTAAGTATGCGGCTGTGCGCAACATTCTTCTCCGCAAGGGCAAAGCCATTGAAGTTCTGGCCAACTATGAGCCCAGCATGCACTATGTATCCGAGTGGTGGAAGCAGCTCTACGGGGAGAGCGAGGGCAAGGATCAGAAGGGAATTTTCCCGGCATCGGTAGATTTTACCACGGATCTTCACTCCATGGGACAGATGATTCAGGACGGGGCGAGAATTATGTTTGAGACCGTTATGAATGTGGAGTCCTGCGAGGCGGAGCTTTTGATTGAGGAGGAGCCGGTAGATCTGGACGGCCTGAATTACCTGGCAGGAAAGAGCGTTGATTTCGTAAATAAAAGCGCCATGAACGGAACGGTTCTGGCTCATACGGACGGACAGGTGCCGAACCTGCGGGTAAATATTCCCAGTCAGGACGAGTACTCTCTGGGACAGCTGTTCTACTTCTTTGAATTTGCCTGCGGCGTCAGCGGCTATATTCTGGGTGTAAATCCCTTTAACCAGCCTGGCGTGGAGGATTACAAGAGAAACATGTTTGCTCTTTTGGGAAAACCGGGTTATGAGAAAGAGCGGGAAGAACTTTTGAAGAGACTGTAAGATGAATTTGAAGATTGTATTTGAGGATGCGCACCTGCTGGTTTTCTACAAACCGGCAGGTGTTCCTGTGCAGAGCGCAGGAATGGGCGTGAAAGACTGTGAAAGTATATTGAGAAATTATCTCCATGAAAAGATGCCGGAGAACCGGGAACTCTATCTGGGTGTAGTCCACCGTCTGGATCAGCCGGTGGAAGGACTTCTTGTCTTTGCTAAGACGCCGGAGGCGGCTGCTGCCCTTGGCAGGCAGAGTGCGGAGGGAAAGATGGAGAAGCGTTATCTGGCTGTGTGCTGTGTGGATAATCCTGTGCAGAATTTGCAGAAACGTGGAGAATTATGTGGAAAACCCACCGAAAATGTGGAAAACATGGTGGATAAGTGGATAGAAAAGAGCGATTTTTTGCGAAAAAACGGGAAAGAAAACCGTTCCGAGATTGTCCGGCCGGGAACGCCGGAAGCTAAAAAGGCAGTTCTCTTTTACCGCCCTTTGAAACGGCAGGGGGATTTGGAATTGAGGGAAATCCGGCTTCAGACAGGACGGCATCATCAGATCCGGGTGCAGATGGCAGGCATGGGAACCCCTCTGGCAGGAGATCGGAAATACGGGAATGTCCAGAATGGAAGCGAAGGTGTGGATAACCTGTTTCCGGCTTTGTGTGCATACCATCTGGAGCTGACCCATCCCCAGACGAAAGAGCGGATGGTTTTTGAAGAGCTGCCCAGACATCCGCTTTTTTCGAAATTTTTGTCTATTGGATGAATGTAGCAGGGTAAAGACCTTTCTTTTGCAGATACTATTCTCAAACAAGAGTGTGTATGTGCGGGGAGGAAAAGCCTGTGGAGTGGATACGGGAAAATCAAATATTATGGAAGAAAATCGGAATCATAGCCGGCGTGTATCTAGGGATGAAATACCTGGTGCCCCTTGTGATTCCGTTTTTGATTGCGGCCCTGGCAGTGTGCTGGTGCTGGCCTTTTCTCTGCTGGGCAAGAAGGAGGCTTCGTCTGAAGCCGCCTTTTACGCTGGCCCTTCTTCTGCTGCTTGCAGCCGGACTCCTGGGCACAGGTATTTATATAGCCGGAAAAGAGCTTGGCGCTTTGGCCCTCCGGCTCTGTACCGGGACGGAATACCGGGGACAGCTGGAAAATTTCCTGTATGACTGCTGTGACAGCGTAGGTGATTTGCTGCACATGGAGGCATCAGGACTTCGGGTATTTGTGACGGATCAGCTGAATGTCTTTCGGGATCATGCCCAGCAGAATATCCTGCCTGGAGCTATGGGCGGCTCCTGGCAGTTTTTGAAAGGAACCGGCTCCTGGATTGCCTCAGTCCTTGTCTCCGGGATTTCCATGCTTCTTCTGGCTGCGGATTTTGAAAAACTCAAGGAGATGGGCAGGAGGTGGCCTGTTTATGAAAAGGCAGCGGAAACCGTAAAGGGAATTCTCCGGTCCGTGGGAGGATATCTCCGGGCACAGGCGGTTATTATGGGGATCGTTATGCTGCTGTGTACCCTGGGGATTTGGATCTCCGGAAGCTCCGAAAGCCCGGTTTTGGCAGGAATTGGAACGGGTTTCCTGGATGCCCTTCCGGTGTTTGGAACGGGAGCGGTTTTCTGGCCCTGGATTCTCATTCGGGTGATTCAAAAGGAATATACGTCTGCAGTGATTTTGGCCGTTACCTATGGGGTTTGCGTTTTTGCCCGGGAATTTCTGGAGCCGAAGCTTATCGGGGAGAGGCTGGGGGTTCTTCCCATTGTAGTGCTGATGAGCGTGTATGTGGGAGTAAAGCTCTATGGGCTGGGAGGCATTCTTCTGGGGCCCCTTTCGGTGCTGCTTATACGGGAGCTGTGGCCGTAGCTCCTGTGTTTTCCTTGACAAACCGGGTGCAGGGGTAATAAAATAACAGGGAAAACAGCGCCTTTTTGGGCGGCGAGAGGAGAAAAGAGATCATGGCGAAGGATAAGAAGCTGGTTGAAGCGATTACATCTATGGACACGGATTTTGCCCAGTGGTATACGGATGTAGTGAAGAAAGCGGAGCTGATAGATTATACAAGCGTAAAGGGATGTATGGTAATTAAGCCGTCGGGCTATGCCATCTGGGAGAATATCCAGAAAGAACTGGATGCCCGGTTTAAGGCTACGGGAGTGGAGAATGTCTATCTTCCCATGTTCATTCCCGAGAGCCTTCTCCAGAAGGAGAAAGATCATGTGGAGGGATTTGCCCCGGAGGTTGCCTGGGTAACCCATGGCGGGCTGGAGCCGCTGCAGGAGCGGATGTGTGTGCGTCCTACTTCCGAGACCCTGTTTTGTGATTTCTACGCAAAGGAGATTCAGTCCTACCGGGATCTGCCCAAGGTTTACAACCAGTGGTGTTCCGTGGTGCGCTGGGAGAAGACTACCCGGCCTTTCCTCCGTTCCAGAGAGTTTCTGTGGCAGGAGGGACATACGGCCCACGCTACGGCCAGGGAGGCAGAAGAGCGCACCATACAGATGCTGAATGTATATGCGGATTTCTGTGAGGAAGTTCTTGCCATACCGGTGATCCGGGGGCAGAAGACGGACAAAGAAAAATTTGCAGGGGCGGAGGCCACTTATACCATAGAATCCCTGATGCACGACGGAAAAGCCCTCCAGTCCGGAACCAGCCATAATTTCGGGGACGGCTTTGCCAAGGCCTTTGAAATCCAGTACACTGACAAAGACAATAAACTCCAGTATGTACATCAGACTTCCTGGGGAATGACCACCCGTATGATTGGTGCGATCATTATGGTGCATGGCGATGACAGCGGATTGGTGCTGCCGCCCCGCATTGCTCCTGTCCAGGTGATGGTGATTCCCATCGCCCAGCACAAGGAGGGGGTTTTGGACAAGGCCTGTGCCATCCGGCAGGAGCTTTTGGAGGCCGGTTTCCGGGTGAAGGTGGACGATTCCGATAAGAGTCCGGGCTGGAAGTTCTCTGAGCAGGAGATGAAGGGAATCCCTGTCCGGATTGAGATAGGACCTAAAGATATAGAAGCAGGCCAGGCGGTAATTGTGCGCCGGGACAACCGGGAGAAGACAATCGTTTCCCTGGAAGAGCTTTCCGGGAAGCTTTCCGAAATCCTGGATACCATGCAGAAGGAGATGCTGGAGCGGGCAAGGGCCCACCGGGATGCCCATACCTACGATGCGGCGGATTATGGGGAGTTTGTAAAGATTCTGGAGGAGAAGCCGGGCTTTGTCCGGGCCATGTGGTGCAGAGACCAGGCCTGCGAAGATAAGATCAAGGAGGATACCACGGCTACAGCCCGCTGCATGCCTTTCAGGCAGGAACGGATTTCGGATGTGTGCGTCTGCTGCGGGAAGCCTGCGAAAGCAATGGTATATTGGGGGAAGGCGTATTGATACAGATTCAGATCCCTGAAAAAGCCCGCCGGATTATAGATGCTCTTTGGGAGGCCGGCTATGAGGCCTATGCCGTAGGAGGCTGTGTCCGGGATGCCATTCTGGGCCGGGAGCCGTCGGACTGGGATATTACTACCAATGCGAAACCGGAAGAGGTTAAGGCCCTTTTTCCCAGGACCGTAGATACAGGAATCCGTCATGGAACAGTGACTGTCCTGCTGGGGGGAGAGGGCTTCGAAGTAACTACCTACCGGATTGACGGGGAGTATGAGGATGGCCGGCATCCAAAGCAGGTGGCCTTTACCCCGAGCCTTCTGGAAGATTTGAAGAGAAGGGACTTTACCATCAACGCCATGGCATATAATGAAAGGGAGGGGCTGGTGGATGCCTTTGGAGGCCTCCGGGATCTGGAGAGACGCCGGATCCGCTGTGTAGGCCGCCCGGAAGAACGCTTTTTTGAGGATGCTCTGCGGATTTTGCGGGCGGTGCGCTTTGCCGCCCAGCTTGGCTTTTCCATTGAAGAAGGAACCAAAGAGGCTGTCTGCGGATTTGCGCCCCGGCTTTCCCGGATTAGCGCAGAGCGGATTCAGGCTGAGGTGGTGAAGCTGCTGGTTTCGGATCATCCGGAGGCCTGGCGTACCGTCTATGAGACAGGGATTACGGCAGTGATCTTGCCGGAGTTTGATGCCTGCATGGAGACGCCCCAGCAAAATCCTCATCACTGTTTTTCTGTAGGAGAGCATACCCTGCGGGCGTTGACAGAGATTGAGCCGGATAAGGTGCTGCGCCTGGCCATTCTTTTTCACGATATAGGAAAACCCCAGGTGAGGACCCGGGACGAGAGAGGCATAGATCATTTCATCCGTCACGGGGAGGTGTCCCAGGAGATTGCGGGGACCGTTTTGCGGCGGCTGAAGTTTGACAACGATACCCTCCGCAGAGTAAAGCATTTGGTGGGGGTCCACGATTATCTGCAGATTGTCCCTACCCCCAGAGGCGTGCGGCGGGGGGTGTTCCGTATTGGGGAAGAGTACTTTCCGGATTACCTGAAAGTGCGCCGGGCGGATATTCTGGCCCAGAATCCCCAGGTGATAGAGGAGAAACTGAAAGACCTGAAAGAGGTGGAGCGCCTTTACCGGAAAGAGCTGGAGGAAAGGAACTGTCTCTCCTTAAAAGAGCTTGCGGTGACGGGAAGAGATCTCATAGAAGCCGGAATGCCGGCAGGGCCGGGACTTGGAAAGGCTCTTAACCGCCTGCTGGAGCTTGTCATCGAAAACCCCCAATACAATACAAAAGAATATCTCCTTGAGGCTGCGTTTAAACAGGCATAATACCCTCCGTTTCTTCATAGATTTGAAAGGAACGGGGGGATTTTTGTGAACGAGAAGGCGCTGCAAATTTTAGAGCAGTATGATATCCGGCTTCTCCGCAGTTTCGGAGGCCGGGGAGCCGTAATGCTGGAGACGGAACAGGGATTAAAAATATTAAAAGAATTTGCAGGATCGAGGACAAAACTTCCTTTTGAACAGCTTCTCCTTGCCAGACTGGAGGAGAGGCAGGTCTGCAGGGTAGATCGGGCAGTTGCGAATCTGGAAGGCGCTCTGGTATCCGTAGGAGACTATGAGACGCCTTATCTTTTGAAAAACTGGCCTTCCGGAAAAGAGTGTGATCCCAGGAGCGAAGAAGATTTGGTGAGAAGTATGAGGGTGCTGGCCCGTATACACCAGGAAGCCAGAGGTGTCTGGCAGGCATCCGGGGAGGAAAAGAGGCGTCTTACGGGGGCGAATCGCCGGACGGAATTTGAAAAGCACAACCGGGAGCTGAAGCGGGTGCGGAATTTTATCCGGGAGAAGCACAGAAAAGGGGATTTTGAGCGGCTTTACCTGAAATATGCGGACGGACTTATGGAGGAGGGGCGCCTTGCCTTAAACCGGCTGGAGGAATCCGGCTATGGGGATCTCTATGAGGCTGCCTGCTGTAAGGAACATATCTGCCACGGGGAATATATCCATCACAACATCATTTTGAGCCGGCAGGAGACGGCTGTAGTGAATTTCCAGCGCTGCGAGATCAATGTCCAGGTAAACGATATCTGCCTGTTCCTGCGCAAGATTATGGAAAAACAGAATTGGAACGAAACCCTGGCAGGAAAAATGCTGGGGGCTTATGAACAGGAGCGGCCTCTTTCCAAAGAAGAGCGGTTCTGCCTGGCCGTCTGCCTGTATTATCCCGAAAAGGTGTGGAAGCTGGCCCATCACTATTATCACACCAATAAGGCCTGGATTCCGGAGAAAAGCGCCGAAAAACTGGAGGTATTTCTGGAACAAGAGGACCGCAGGAAAAAAATGCTGAGGAATACCCTGGGGTTACATTGACTTTTTTTGCTAAATTGATTAAAATCATAGGTAAATAAAAGCATGTCAATGTGCAAAATATAAGGATGGGATGTAAAATGATGTATTTAGAAGAGTACAAACGTTGGATGGAAGCAGATTTGGAAGACCCGGCATTGAAGGAAGAGCTGGAAGCGGTGCAGGGAAAAGAGGAAGAGATCAAAGATCGCTTTGCTGTGGCCCTGAAATTCGGTACGGCGGGATTGCGGGGCGTGCTGGGAGCCGGCTCTAACCGGATGAATATCTACGTGGTGCGCCAGGCTACCCAGGGCCTTGCAAACTGGGTGAAGACCCAGGGGGGAAACCAGCTGGTGGCTATCAGCTACGACAGCCGTATCAACAGCGACGTGTTTGCCAGAACCGCTGCCTGCGTACTGGCTGCCAACGGAATCAAGGTCCGCATTTACGATGCGCTGATGCCCGTTCCGGCCTTGAGCTTTGCCACCCGCTACTATAAGGCAAATGCGGGCATTATGGTGACGGCTTCCCATAATCCGGCTAAATATAACGGCTACAAGGCCTACGGGCCCGACGGCTGCCAGATGACGGACGAGGCGGCGGACATTGTGTACGCCGAGATCCAGAAGACGGACATCCTCACCGGTGCAAAGATGATGGATTTTGAGGAGGGGATGAAGGCCGGCCTTATCGCTTACGTAGGCGAGGATTGCAAGGAAGCCCTTTACGATGCCATCAAGGCCCGCAGCGTGCGCCCGGGAATCTGTGAGACTGCAGGGCTGAAGCTGGTATATTCGCCCTTAAACGGATCCGGACTGGTGCCCGTTACCCGTGTATTGAAAGATATCGGCATTACGGATATTACCATTGTACCGGAGCAGCAGTATCCCGACGGCAATTTCCCCACCTGCCCCTATCCCAATCCGGAGATTTTTGAGGCCCTCCGGCTGGGCCTTGAGCTTGCCGAAAAGTCCGGGGCGGACCTGATGCTGGCTACGGATCCGGATGCGGACCGGGTGGGCATCGCCATGAAATGCCCGGACGGCAGCTATGAGCTGGTATCCGGCAATGAGGTAGGTGTGCTTCTGTTAGACTATATCTGTGCCGGCCGCATGGAAAAGGGAACCATGCCGGAGAAAGCGGTTGCGGTGAAATCCATTGTATCCACGCCTCTTGCAGACGCAGTGGCGGACAATTACGGCGTAGAGCTTCGAAGCGTTCTTACGGGTTTCAAGTGGATTGGGGATCAGATTGCCCAGCTGGAGGCGGCAGGAGAGGTGGAACGCTTCATTTTCGGTTTTGAAGAGAGCTACGGATATTTGGCAGGCCCCTATGTGCGGGACAAAGACGCCATTATCGGCTCTATGCTGATTTGTGAAATGGCGGCATACTACCGCAGCATCGGTTCTTCCATTAAGCAGAGGCTGGAAGAGATTTATGATAAGTACGGACGTTATCTGAATAAAGTAGACAGCTTTGAATTCCCCGGACTGTCAGGCATGGACAAGATGACGGGGATTATGGATGATCTGCGCCGGAATCCTCCGGCAGAGATTGGCGGATACCCGGTAGTGAAGGTGACGGATCTCAAGAAGACGGAAGAGACCGGGCTTCCGGCGGCTAATGTGCTGATTTACAAGCTGGAAGGGGGCCCGGAAGTAATTGTGCGTCCCTCCGGTACGGAGCCCAAGATTAAGACCTACTTTACCACTATGGGAAAAGATCTGGAGGAAGCCCAGGCCCAGAAAGATCAGCTTGCGGCGGCTTTGAAACCTATCTTTTCATAAGAGGCAGGGGCAGACATGGAAAAGAGATATACTTATGAAGAATTACTGGGGATTGTGGCCGAGCTCCGGGGAGAGCAGGGATGTCCCTGGGACAAGGCCCAGACCCATGAGAGCCTGATCAAATGCCTGCAGGAAGAGAGCGGCGAGGTTATTCAGGCTATTGAAAATAAGGATGACGAAAATCTCTGCGAGGAATTGGGTGACGTGTTTCTCCAGGTACTGATGCACAGCCAGATTGCGGCGGAAGAGCAGCGCTTTACCATAGAGGATGTGGTGGACATGCTGGCGAAGAAGCTGGTGCGCCGCCATCCCCATGTATTTGGCGAGGGGAAAGCCCTCACTCCGGAGGAAGGCCTGGCCAGCTGGGAGGCTGTAAAACGGATGGAGAAAGAGGCCAGAAGACGATAAAATAAGGGAAACTCCTTGACAAACAGGCAAGAAACGGGTATAAATAGGAAAGAAGATATGGACAAACACACACACAGACATATCATCGAAACAATAAAATAGAAAATTTCAGGAGGAAACACCCATGAACAGAATGGAATTAGTAGCTGCGATTGCAGAGAAGACGGAGTTGTCGAAGAAGGACGCAGAGAAGGCTCTTAAGGCTTTCACGGACGTTGTGGCAGAGGAGCTGAAGAAGGGCGAGAAGATCCAGCTGGTAGGCTTCGGAACCTTTGAGGTGTCCGAGAGACCGGCCAGAGAGGGAAGAAATCCCCAGACCGGCAAGACCATGCAGATTGCAGCCTCCAAGGCTCCCAAATTCAAAGCGGGCAAGGCACTGAAGGACGCCCTGAACTAAACCATGCGTCTGGATAAATATTTAAAGATTTCCCGTTTGATTAAGCGGAGAACGGTAGCCAATGAAGCCTGCGATGCAGGGCGCGTTTTGGTTAACGGCAAGACGGCCAAAGCCTCTGTGAATGTGAAGGCAGGGGACGTGATTGAGATTCAGTTCGGAACCCGGTCCGTGAAGGTGGAGGTTCTGGATGTGCAGGAGACCGTGAAGAAGGACGAGGCAAAAGAATTGTACCGTTATCTTTAAATCTGGAATAAAGAAAAGGACCTTTTAATATATTTAACTGTAGGTTAATATGTTAGGAGGTCTTTTTTTGGAAGAAAAGCAGTATTCAAAGGCTCACAAGCTTTTGCTGAACAATAGAAGGACAGGTACTGTCAGCGGCGTAACGGATGTCATTTCTTTCGATATCGCGGAGATCCTGCTGGAGACAGAGCAGGGTATGCTGACCATCAAAGGGTCGGACCTGCACGTGAACCGTATTGCCCTGGACAAGGGCGAGGTGGATTTTGAAGGGCGGATCGATCAGATGGCCTATTCCGAAGTGACAGACTTCCAGAGGACCGGAGCGTCCCTGCTGGGCCGCCTGTTTAAATAGAGCCTATGAGCGAAGGAATTCTGTTTGAGCTTCAATTTTTCTTCCGGGCCTTCCTTTGGGGCGTTTTCATGATGATCCTCTATGATTTGATCCGGATTTTCCGCAGACTGATCCGGCACGGCACCATAGCCATAGCGGTGGAGGATATTTTATACTGGCTGGTGTGCGGCGTGCTGATTTTCCGTATGCTGTATCTGGAGAACAGCGGAGCAATCCGGGGCTTTGCCATAGCGGCTGTTGTGCTTGGGATGTTATTGTATTTGCAATTCACAAAGTTATTAAATAAACTAAGAAAAAAATTGCATAGTTCTGTAAAAAGGTTTATACTATACCTAAAGTCGTCTTAAATATGGAAGAATGTCCGGAAGGAGGGAACCGCAATGGCTATGACAAAGACGAGACGTGCCTTAAAGAGAAAAAAACGGCTGGAGCTCCGCATCATTACTTTCACCGTTCTGTGCCTGCTGGTTGTGGTTTCCTTCGGGGAGATGCAGCTGAAACAGAAGAATGAGGCGTATCAGCGGCAGGAGGAAGAGCTGATGGCCCAGCTTGAGAAAGAGGAACAGCGGGCCCGGGAGATAGAGGAGTTAAAAAAATACGTCCAGACCAAGAAGTATGTAGAAGAAGTTGCCAAAGAGCGGCTTGGTCTTGTCTATGAGGATGAAATCCTTTTTAAAGCGGTAGAGTAAAAAGTCTTCAGCCTGGCGGCTGGAGGCTTTTTTCGTTCTGCCTGGATTGCTTCCGGTATTCGATGGGGCTGATTCCCTGAATCCGGCGGAAGCTCTGGGAAAAGTAGCTGGGAGAAGAGAAGCCTAAGGCGTCTGCAATTTCCGAGAGGGAGGTCCGGGTTTCCGACAGCAGATAGAGGCTTTCTTTGATCCGGCAGGAGAGCAGGTAGTTAATGGGGGAAGTGCCGTACTCTTTGGTGAAGGCGTGGGCCAGATAATACTTGCTCACATGGGCAACAGAGGCCAGAGTGTCCAGAGTCAGGTTTTCTTTGAAATGATGGTCGATATAACGGCGGACTACAGCACACTCTCTGCTGGATTTGCGGGTAGAGGGGATAAAGGTTACGGTAAATTCGCTGCGCCGCATAAGAAGGAGCAGAATCACTTCCAGGATATCCTGGCAGATAATATTGTAGCCCGGCAGATGGGTTTCGATCTCGCCAATCAGGCTTTTCAGGTAAAAGAGAAGCTGTTCCTTGTCGGATTGGTAGTGGACGATGGAGTAACCGTTGCTGCCGTCATCCCCGGACAGGGCTTCCAGGCCGTCTACGCCCATAACAATATATTCCAGGGGGTGTTCCTCGGAACTGACCTCCGTGTGTTCGATGTTGGAATTTACGGTGATAACATCTCCGGTGTTGATGGGGTGAGTGCTGTTTACCAGTTTCAGGCGTCCCCGGCCGCCGGTGATAAAAAATACTTCGGCGCAGGGGTGGGTATGGAGGATAGAACGCCATTCGCTGCTGTAGCGGGCAACGCTCACATAGAGAAGCTTGGTGACAGAGCGGTCTACCGGATTTACGGCCAGGGGATCCAGGACATAACAATTCGTGCTCATAGCGTAAAACTCCTTGAAAATTAATAAATATTGCTATAAATGAAACAAAAAAGCAATATAAGTAAAAAATTAGGGCGAAAAGGGGATAAAACTTTCTGTTATTATACCTTCTTTTGGTATGGTGTACAAGAAAAAAATACAAAAAATATTAAAAATGACAGGGTAATAAAATTGTGAAATAAAGCAAATTGTCCATATGTTATAATGAGTATATAAATTTCGTGACAAAAAGTATAAAAATATCTAAAAGAAGCAATATATCTAAAAAAGAGAGCAATATAAAGACTGGAAATGGAAAAAGGATGCTTTTATACTTAGCTTATCTAATAATTTGGTTCTTGGAACCATAGTCATCACATTTTTACAGGAGGTAAGATGTTATGAAAAAGGTAATAAGTATCCTTCTTGTAGCAGCCATGACGGCTTCTATGATGGCAGGCTGCGGCAAAAAGGCAGACACACCTGCAGATACGCCTGACACAGCACCGGCCGGCCAGGAAACCGGGGAGGCGCCTGAGGCCGCCGGCGGAACGCTGAAAGTGGCAGCCATTGAGACGGCCTACGGCAGCGACATGTGGAAAGAAGTATGCGAAGCCTTTACCGCAGAAACAGGAATTGCGGTGGAACTGATAACGGATAAGAATCTGGAAGATGTAATCGGATCGGCTATGAAGGCCGGGGATTTCCCGGATGTGATTCATCTGGCTACAGGACGTGAGGATGCCCTGACAGAGACCTTTATCAAGGATCAGAATCTGGTGGAACTGACCGACGTACTGTCCATGACCGTTCCCGGTGAGGATAACAAGGTCAGTGATAAGATTGCAGGCGGTTTTACAGAGACGGCTCTGACCAATCCCTATGGCGACGGGAAGACCTATCTGGCGCCTATGTTCTATTCTCCCTGCGGACTGTTCTACAATGCAGGCCTCTTTGAGGAAAAAGGCTGGACCGTACCCACCACATGGGATGAGATGTGGGAACTGGGGGACAAGGCAAAGGCAGAGGGAATCTCCTTGTTTACATATCCCACCACCGGATACTTTGACGCATTCTTCTATGCTCTGATGTACTCTGTAGGCGGAGCTGATTTCTTTAACAAAGCGACAAACTATGAAGAGGGTATCTGGGATACCGAAGAAGCTAAGATGTGTTTTGACATTGTAGCGAAACTGGCCTCCTATACGGAGCCTACCACGCCGGCCCAGGCCAACGATCAGGATTTCACCAAGAACCAGCAGCTGGTTCTGGACAACAAAGCCCTGTTTATGCCCAACGGCACCTGGATTGTAGGCGAGATGGCAGAAGCTCCCCGGGAAGAGGGTTTTGCCTGGGGCATGACGGCTCTTCCGGCTGTTGAGGCAGGCGGCGACGGCTACAGCTATACCTGGTTTGAGCAGGCATGGATTCCCAGCGGGGCAGTGAACCAGGATGCAGCGAAGCAGTTTATCGCATTCCTTTATAGTGATACGGCCTGTGAGATTTTTGCAAAAGCAGGCGCAATTCAGCCGGTTCTGAACATTGCAGACAAGCTGGAGGGTGACAACAAGCTTTTCTACGCCATCTATGACAACGGTGCAAAAGCTGCTATGGGTAATTTTGCAGCATTTACTCCCATTGAAGGCCTGGATAACCGTACTGTATGGTTTGATCCGGTGAACTCTCTGGTATCCGGAACTATGACCGAGGATGACTGGATTGCAGGCATCAAAGACGCCAGCGATCAGATGAGAGCGAATCTCATTCAGTAATATGAGATAAAAGTGAACAGGCAAACGGCGGTGAGCATTTTCCCACCGCCGTTTGTTTTAAAATCAGATTTAGCCTGAGGCTGTGATCTGGTGGGAAAGGAGTTAGGGCCATGAAGAAACGAGCGGGGCGCAGCAGATTTATTGTTCTGTGTGCTGCGGCTGCAGTGATTTTATTTACGGTTTTTATGATTATCCCTACCATAAACGTATTCCGGATGTCTCTGTTTGTGCGCAGCGCGTATTCCACTACGGAGGAGTTTGTGTGGCTGCAGAACTTCGGCCGTCTGATGAAGGATGCTAATTTTATCCGTTCCATGCAGAATACGATTCTTTTGATTGTGGTAGTGACGGTGGTTACCTTTGCATTTGCCCTGGTGTTTGCAGCCATTCTGACCAGGGAAAAGATCAAAGGACAAAATTTTTTCCGGATTATATTTTACATACCGAATATTCTGTCGGTGGTGGTAATTTCGGCTGTTTTCAGTGCTATTTACGACACGAACAACGGTACGCTGAACAGCCTGTTGTCTTTTTTCAAGGGAGAGACTGTGGCCATCCTCTGGAAAGGGGAGTCTATGGTTATGATCAGCCTGATCATTGCCATGGTATGGCAGGCTATCGGTTATTATATGGTTATGTATATGGCCTCTATGGCCAGTATTCCCCAGAGCCTTTACGAGAGCGCAGGACTGGACGGCGCAGGGCGCCTGACCCAGTTTTTCCAGATTACCCTGCCGCTTATCTGGACGAATATCCGCACCACACTGACATTTTTTATTATCAGCACCATCAACATGGCCTTCCTCTTTGTGAAAGCCATGACCTCCGGAGGACCCAACGGCGCCTCGGAGGTTGCCTTGTCCTATATGTATAAGCAGGCATATACCAATTCCACCTATGGCTACGGCATGGCCATCGGCGTAATGGTATTTCTGTTTTCCTTTGGCCTGTCGGCGCTGGTGAATGCGGTTACTAAGCGGAAGCCGCTGGAATTTTAAGGGGGGATAAGGATGGAACAGACGAAAAAATTATCGGGGCAGGTATTGTATAAGATTTTCATTTATGTGGCGCTGGGACTTTTGGCAGTCACGATCATTGTTCCGGTGGCCTGGGTATTCATGGCCTCCATTAAGCAGAACAGTGAATTTTACGGAAATCCCTGGGCTATTCCTGCAGGCGTGTATCTTCAAAACTTTGCAGACGCCTGGGGAAAAGCCCGGATGGGTGAATATATGCTTAATTCCGTGCTTGTCACGGCCCTGGCCCTTGCTATTCTTCTGGTGGTGGCGCTGCCGGCGTCTTATGTGCTGTCCCGGTTTGAATTCCGGGGAAGGAAATTTTTAAATATCCTTTTTATGGGCGGCCTGTTTATCAATGTGAATTACATTGTAGTTCCTATTTTCCTGATGCTTGTGGACGGGGATAAGATGCTGAAAGGACTATTCGGCAGCGGATTTTTCCTGAATAATATTTTTGTGCTGGCACTGGTGTATGCGGCTACGGCCCTTCCCTTTACCATTTACCTGCTGTCCAGCTATTTTGCCACTCTGCCTCATGATTTTGAGGAGGCGGCGTATATTGACGGAGCGGGATATTTTGCTACAATGGTAAAAATTATATTTCCCATGGCACAGCCGTCGATTATTACGGTGATCCTCTTTAACTTTTTGTCTTTCTGGAACGAATATATCATTGCCATGACTTTGCTGTCGGATCCCAATGGCAGCAAGACGCTGCCGGTAGGCCTGATGCAGCTGATCCAGGCCCAGCAGGCGGCCACCCAGTACGGACAGCTGTATGCGGGACTGGTCCTGGTGATGCTGCCTACGCTGATACTTTATATGTGCGTGCAGAAAAAGCTGACTCAGGGCATGACGCTGGGCGGTTTGAAAGGATAGGGTGACGGGATGAATTTTTGGAAAGAACATGTGGGCCTGCGGGTGGTGCTGATTGCAGTATTTTTTGCAGCAGGTATGGCAATGGTGTTCGGCGGATGGAAGATGACCGGAAAACTGGCCGGACTTGGAATTATGCTTTTGGGTGTAGTGCTTCTTTTGGCCGCGTTGATGATTTATAACAAACGCTATCAGGATTAGAAGGCAGAGGGATCATAGATGAGGAACCAATATAAAAATACCGGCAGGGTGACAATTCCCACCGATGTGGATGTGGTGCCTGAGACATTGGAGTTATTGAAACGCTGGGGTGCAGATGCCATCCGGGACTGTGACGGAACCGATTACCCGGAAGGTTTAAAAGAAGTAAATGCCAAGGT
The DNA here is from genome assembly GCA_910586955.1 of uncultured Lachnospiraceae bacterium. Classification (GTDB taxonomy): domain Bacteria; phylum Bacillota; class Clostridia; order Lachnospirales; family Lachnospiraceae; genus Laedolimicola. The sequence continues at coordinate 73,279 of CAJUMM010000006.1, forward strand.
ATATTCTACCTATTATACAACCCGGAAGGATAACGCCTGGGCGAAGGCGAATCCGGACGAGATCCAGCAATGCTATATTATGACTGGGTTTTATATGGCGGAGGACGAAGCTCTTGCCATTCCTTTGATGGCGGGAATTAGTTCCGAGCTTCTCAAAGTAAATACCAGGGATGACAGGAAGCGCTGGTGGGAAGTTATGGACCGGACGGCCGGCTGTCCCGTTCCTCCTGAGGAATGGACTTATGAAGAAGAGGGGGGCTGTGTGATCCTTCCTGCTCCTGTCCCTTACCACGAGTATACGGTCAGCTTTCTGGCCTATCTCATCTGGGACCCGGTTCATATGTACAATGCAGTGGTGAACGAGTGGACGGACTTTGAACATCAGATTACCTTTGATGTGCGCCAGCCCAAGACACATGCCTATACCCTGGAGCGTCTGCGGCGGTTTATTGAGGAGCACCCTTACGTGGATGTGATCCGCTATACTACGTTTTTTCATCAGTTCACGCTGATATTTGACGAGCTGAAACGGGAGAAGTATGTGGACTGGTACGGATATTCCGCATCCGTGTCCCCCTATATTCTGGAGAAGTTTGAGAAGGAAGCAGGGTATCCCTTCCGCCCGGAGTATATCATTGATCAGGGATATTACAATAACCAGTACCGGGTTCCCTCTAAGGAGTATCTGGACTTTGTGGCTTTCCAGCGTAAAGAAGTGGCGGCTTTGGTAAAAGAGCTGGTGGATCTGACCCATGAGCTGGGGAAGGAGGCCATGATGTTTCTGGGCGATCACTGGATTGGGACGGAGCCCTATATGGATGAATTCCGATCCGTGGGCCTGGACGCCGTGGTGGGGAGCGTGGGAAACGGCATGACCCTGCGGCTGATTTCCGATATTCCGGGAGTTGGCTATACGGAAGGGCGTTTCCTTCCATACTTTTTCCCGGATACCTTCCATGAGGGCGGGGATCCGGTAAAGGAGGCAAAGGAGAACTGGGTGACGGCCAGGCGGGCGATCCTGCGCAAACCCATTGACCGGATTGGATACGGCGGTTACCTGAAGCTGGCCTGCAAGTTTCCGGAGTTTGTGGATTATGTGGAGAGCGTGTGCAAGGAATTCCGGGAGCTGTACGAAAATATCCGGGGAACGGAAGGGTTCTGCCACAAAAAGGTGGCTGTGCTGAACTGCTGGGGGCGTATGCGCTCCTGGGGCTGCCATATGGTGCACCATGCCTTGTATCAA
>CAJUMM010000007.1:0-56571 GCA_910586955.1 uncultured Lachnospiraceae bacterium
ATTATTACTGGGTTTATAGCCGTTTTTTGTTTTCACAAGTGTCAAACTCGGGATTTTAACACAGCCCTCTTTGTACATGCAAGGCCGGGCGGAAGAATTCTCCAAAATCAATGAAAAAAAGCATAGACTTTTTCTGCCGCTCCCCGGTTCATGGAGGGTACCGCCGCCAAGGTCTCCACATCCGCCTCCCGGATGGCGTCCAGGGACTGGAAGCGCTTCATCAGGGCTTTGCGCCGGGAGGGCCCGATGCCCTCAATGTCATCAAGAACGGAGTGGACCTGCTCCTTGCTGCGCAGGGACCGATGGTACTCGATGGCAAACCGGTGGGCCTCGTCCTGAATCCGGGTTATCAGGCGGAAGCCCTCCGAGTTCCGGTCAATGGGAAGCTCTTCATTGTTGAAGTAAAGCCCCCTGGTGCGGTGATTGTCATCCTTCACCATACCGCAGACAGGGATAGAAAGCCCCAGCTCCTCAAGGACCTTCAGGGCAATGTTCACCTGTCCCTGGCCGCCGTCCATCATCAGGAGATCCGGGAACTTCGTAAAACTTCCCAGCTCCCCGGAAAGCTGCTTTTCCTTAAGCTCCTTCCCTTCCTCCAGCCCGTGGAGGAAACGCCGGGTCAGAACCTCGTACATGCTGGCATAGTCATCCGGCCCTTTCACCCAGCGGATCCGGAACTTCCGGTAATCGCTGCGTTTGGGTTTTCCCTTCTCATACACCACCATAGAGCCCACGGACTCGAACCCGTTGGTATTGGAAATATCGAAGGCCTCTACCCGGCTGATGCCGGAAAGCCCCAAAAGCCCGGCAATCTCCTTCATAGCGCCGATGGTCCGCCCTTCTTCCCGCTTAATCTTCTCCCGGTCCTGGCTTAGCACCAGGGCAGCGTTCTTCTTGGCCAGTTCCACCAGCTTTTCCTTCGTCCCTATCTTAGGCACCCGCAGATAGACCCGGTGTCCCTTCCGGGCTGTAAGCCACTGCTCAATCAACTCCCGATCCTCCACCTCCTCCTCTATCATCAGCTCCCGGGGAATATAGGGAGTGCCTGCATAAAACTGCTTGAGGAAGCTGTTGAGAATCTCTCCCGTCTGCTCTCCCTCCGAAATCCGCAGATAAAAATGATCCCTCCCGATCAGCCGCCCGTCCCGGACAAAGAATACCTGGACCACCGCATCCTCCCCGTCGCTTGCCAGAGCAATAATATCCTTATCCTCCATATCACTGTGGGTAATCTTCTGCTTCTGGGCAACCTTGCGGACACTGTTTAAAAGCTCCCGGTACTCAATGGCCTTCTCAAACTCCATGGCATCCGAAGCAGCCTTCATTTTCTCCTCCAGCTCTTTTAAAAGAGGACCATAATTTCCGTTGAGGAAATCCAGGGCTTTCCCCACATTTTTCCCGTACTCCTCCTTGGAAATATAGCCTTGGCAAGGGGCGGCGCACTGTTTGATATGATAATTCAGGCAGGGGCGGTCCTTCCCCACATCCCTGGGCAGATTCCTGCTGCAGGTACGGATCTGGTACAGCTTGTGAATCAGATCCGTGGTATCCTTCACCGCCCCGGCGCTGGTAAAAGGCCCGTAGTACTTCCCTTTGTCCTTTTTCAGCTGTCTTGTAATCAGCACCCGGGGATATTCCTCATTCACTGTCACCTTAATATAGGGATAGGTTTTGTCGTCCATAAGCATGGTGTTGTACTTGGGACGGTGTTCCTTGATAAGATTGCACTCCAGCACCAGAGCCTCCAGCTCGGAATCGGTGATAATATACTCGAAACGGGCAATGTGAGTGACCATCTGCTCGATTTTCACCCCCTTGTTCCGGCTGGACTGGAAGTACTGCCGCACCCGGTTCTTAAGGGAAATAGCCTTTCCCACATAGATAATGGCATCCTTCTCGTCGTGCATCAGATAAACTCCCGGTTTGGCCGGCAGTTTCTTTAATTCTTCTTCTATATCAAACATAAGCGGAACTTCCTTTCTTCAAAACCCATCTTAGGTCTTTCTATACCTTATCACGATTCTTCCGACTTCACAACAGGTATGAAAAAAGGGTGCGTCAAAAGCCATCCTTGACTTTGGCACACCCTGTTCTCCGCACTATGGTTCTAACTGGTTTTTCCAGACAAAACTTCCCATCTTAAAGGATTCAATCAGTAATTCAACCACCTGTGGATCACAATTTCGATATTTAAAATAGTAAAACAAATACTCCAAATATCCTTGAAATGTCTCCATATCCTCATTTGACAGCAAAGGAACCTTTTCCTCAAAAAAGCATTCATTCATCATCAGCGATAGAGCAAATCTCTCATTAATAAAAATATCTTTCTCTTCTTCCTGCCCTGTCAAAAATTGAATCGGCTTTCTCCGCACCCACCAGGCTACGGTATAGGCCGCTATCTTTGTTGTTTTCACAAATTCAATTCCGTGAAAATCCTTCAGACGGCGGATATCTTCAAAATAATCCACAATCACGTGCATCAAAATCCGATCACTGCAAAAAGCCGTCTTTCCGTAAGCTGCCGTTTCTATAAACACTTCCGCCTTCTTCTTCAGATAGATAAACCTCTCCTGAATCACTTTCTCCTCAAAGCTTTCCAGAAGATTCTGCGGCACCTGTCCCTGTAAACTCATTTTCCAGCTCCCTTCCAGTTCAACCGTTCAAACCGTTTAAAATCACAGAAAACAGCCGTCCGCCAATCCTGCTCTCAAACCGCAGATAATCCTTATACTCCAGGTAGCCATTATAAACCTCGGAGGTATTGGGCACTCTGTCCATGGGGAACTCTCCTGCTTTTAACTCCTGTATCAGCATTTTGCTGCTTTGAAGCGTCCCTGTGTCCACGCCAGCTATCGTTTCCATCATTCCTTCATTCTCCTCTCAAGATTTATATTGCAGGCCTCCAACACATTTTGGGTGCCCCAATTTCTTGTCTCTTGTCCTTTGTTCTTTGCCGGAACAACGCTAAATTGCGGAAATATCTCTTCTTCGTAACATTCATCACATTTTAACAAAATATCTTCCGGCAGTTTCATGCACAATGATAATATGTGATCCGTTGCCACCGTAATTTTGGATAGCATCGATGTATACTGTTTTAAAAACTTATTATCTTTGTTATAGGGATAACGTACTTGATGGTCAAACTCACCATAGACTTCTTCCGCCAGTGTGCGCACTTGGATTTCACAGTAAACATTTCTGAATTTTACCGTATAGTGCTGGGACCGATAGTCTTTATGGGTGTATTTTGTCTCCAGCATCCCTTTAAAAATATCGCTGTCACCATACCGCACATAGGCAACCGGAGGTTCAACAAGCCATCTTGCCTCAGACTCGTCAAGATATCCATAGTCTTCCTTCCGGAAATTTATATAGTGCTCCCCGGAGTCTTCAAAATTCTCCATTATGAAATCGTGGATCCCTTCCCAGTCTTCCTTCGTCAACACAAGAATCCGGACTCCAATCAGATCCGTAATCAGCTTGTAATAATTCTTCCTGTCTACCCTTTTATATTTTTCCACGTTATGGCCATCTGTAGCATTACGGATAATTTTCTCAATCAGATGCTCCGGATTCTTGATGCGATAGCCTACCGAGTGTCTGCCTGGTATTTCCTCTTCAGAAAATAAGCGGTTTAGCTCTGCCGAAATCCCCTTCAAGGTTTCTTGTCTCTGTCTGCTTGTATAGTCGTCATAGATAGCCTCCAATTCTTCCCATACAAGACCGGAAGCCTCGAACCGCTTCTCTACTCTGTATTTTTGCAAAAACTCCTGTTTATCCAGCATCGTTTCCCAGATCCTTCGTTTTCATCCTGTGTACCTTGTATGATTTCTACTTCGGCCAGCATAATTACATTTATTTTACTTGAAGGGACCGGAAAAATCAAGGGATTTATACATTTTTTTACATACAGCCGATTGTCCTTCTCTTCGGTTCTTCTCCTACTCTTCCGATAGCTCAGGCTCTGCCGCCCGCTCCTTCTTCTCTTCCCCTTCCTCCGGCTCCGGAATTCCCTTCACCTCCCGGAAAATCTTCATAAACTCTTTGCCGGTGATGGTCTCCTTCTGAATCAGGAACTCCGCAATCTTATCCATCACATCCCGGTTTTCTCCCAAGAGACGCTTGGCCTCCTCGTAAGAGCTTTTCAGGATCCGCATAACCTCCTGATCTACCTCTGCGGCCGTGGCGTCCCCGCAGTTCATAATGGTCCGCCCGGACAGGTATTCGCTCTCCTTGGTCTCCAGGCCCATAAGGCCGAATTTATCCGACATGCCGTACTGGGTCACCATAGCCCTTGCCAGGCGGGTAGCCTTCTCAATATCATTGGCAGCGCCGGTGGTGACTGTGTCAAAGACCAGCTCCTCCGCCGCACGGCCTGCCAGATAGCCTACCAGCATAGCGTCAATCTCTTTGCGGGTATTGAGAAACTTCTCCTCCTCCGGTACCTGCATCACATAGCCCAGGGCACCCATGGTCCGGGGAACAATGGTAATCTTCTGCACCGGCTCTGCGTCTTTCTGGAGGGCGCTGACCAGGGCGTGGCCCACCTCGTGATAGGACACGATGCGCCGCTCCTCCTTGCTCATGATCCGGTCTTTTTTCTCTTTCCCCACCAGAACTACTTCCACAGACTCGAACAAATCTTTCTGGGAAACAGCCTTCCGGCCGTTCTTCACCGCCAGAATAGCCGCCTCGTTGATCATATTGGCCAGATCCGAGCCTACTGCTCCGCTGGTTGCCAGGGCAATGGCATCCAAATCTACCGTTTCATCCATATTTACATTCTTGGCGTGAACCTTCAGCACGTCCACACGGCCTTTCAGATCCGGCCGGTCCACAATCACCCGCCGGTCGAAACGTCCAGGACGCAGAAGGGCCTGATCCAGCACCTCCGGCCGGTTGGTGGCCGCCAGTACCAGACAGGCTTTGCTGCTGTCGAAACCGTCCATCTCCGCCAGAAGCTGGTTCAACGTCTGCTCTCGCTCGTCGTTGCCCCCACCGTAGCGGGAATCCCGGCTCTTGCCGATGGCGTCAATCTCATCGATAAAAATAATACAGGGTGAATGCTTCTTGGCTTCTTCAAAGAGATCCCGCACCCGGGAAGCTCCCACGCCTACAAACATTTCCACAAAGTCTGATCCGGACAGGGAGAAAAAGGGCACATGGGCCTCTCCCGCCACCGCCTTGGCCAGCAGGGTCTTTCCGGTTCCCGGAGGTCCCACCAGCAGCGCGCCCTTGGGAAGCTTAGCGCCAATCTGGGTATATTTCCCGGGATTGTGCAGGAAATCCACTACCTCCTGGAGGGATTCCTTGGCCTCCTCCTGGCCTGCCACATCCTTAAAGGTAACTCCGGTTTCCTTCTCAATGTAAACCTTGGCTTTGCTCTTGCCCACACCCATGCCCATCATACCGCCGCCGCCCATTTTCCGCATAATCAGGCCGAAAACGGTCCACAAAAGCAGTACCGGCAGGACCACATTGACAAACACGGAGAGAATCAGCGCCCGCATATCCTCCATCTCCGCCTCATAGCTCACGCCGGCCTCGGCAAGCTTCTGCTCCAGCTGGTAATCCGGGACAATCCCTGTGTAGTAAGCGGCATTTCCTCCCATGGGAGTCTTGGTTTTGGATACAATGGTAATCTGCTTGGAGGAAATCTTCACGCTCTCAACGTCTCCCTCCTCCAGCATTTTCATAAATTCATCGTAAGTGATGGGGGATTTGCCGGCTCCCATATTTCCGGTAACCATCTGCCAGACCATCAGCCCCACCAGGGTCATAACCAAAAGCGTCAGAATGCTTTGCCGGTTCTTGGGATTTTTATTATCTCCTCCGCCGCCGTTTCCGTTTCCGGGACGGTTTGAGTGATTGTTTTCTTCCATTTTGCTCCTCCTTGCGTATACCCTACTATTATAGTGTCTGTTTTTGGAGAAAGCAATACGAACCTGCATTTTTGATTATGAATTTTTACAGCTTCCGCTTCAGGGAACCGCCCTTGACGGCGTCCACGGAGACGGAAAAAATCAGGACAAAGCCGATAATAATATCCTGCCAGTAGGTCCCCACACTCATCATGGTCATGCCGTTCTGAAGAACCGAGAGAACCATGCAGCCCAGGAAGGTTCCGAAGATAGTTCCCTTGCCTCCCGTTAAGGCCACACCTCCCAGAATCACGGCGGAGAGGGCAGTCATATTGTAAGTGGCCGCCGCATTGGGCATCCCGGACCCGGTCTGGGCCGCCAGAAGAATCCCCGCCACTCCTGCCATAAAACCGTTCAAAAGATACAGGTTCATGCGCATGCGGTTCACCTTAATTCCCGCCAGGTAGCTGGCCTGGGCGTTGCCGCCGATGAGATACACATTCCGTCCAAAGACCGTATACTTGGAAATCACATGAAAGACCAGATAGGAAGCAATCATAATCAGCAGAGATACCGGTATTCCCAAAAGATATCCCCGGCCGATAAATTTAAAGGCCCCGTCGGAAATGGGAAGGCTCTGTCCGTCTGAGAGAAGAAAGGCAAAGCCCCTAAGGGTCTGCATGGTAGCGATGGTAGTAATAAATGCGTTCAGCTTAAAAACCGTAATAAAAAATCCGTTGATAAACCCGCAGAGCACCCCTGACGCCAGAGACGCCAGGCACACCAGATACCAGGGAGCTCCCATGCGGGATATAATGGCCGCCACCATTCCCACCACGGCAATCTGGGATCCCACGGACAAATCGATCATGCCGGAAATATTGATAAAGGTCACGGAACAGGAGATACAGCCCACAATGGCCGCATAGAGGCCGATATTGAGAAAATTTTTCCCGGACAGGAAATAAGGGGTGCCCACTGCAAAAAACACAATCAAAACCAAAAGCGCACTGGCTACCGTCAAGAGGGAGGAAGCATCTCCCAATTTTTCCAGCCCCCGTCTGTACAGCATCTTTTTGTTCATCCTATCAACCTCCTATGGCACATTGCACAATCATCTCCTGGCTGGCCTCCTCCGCTGTAAGAGTACCGGTCACTTTTCCCTCAAACAGAATCATAATCCGATCCGACATAGCCAGAAGCTCCGGCATCTCCGACGTAATCATAATGATACATTTTCCTTCCCTGCACAGCTCGTTCAGAATCCGGTAGATCTCCGCCTTGGCCCCCACGTCAATGCCTCTGGTAGGCTCATTCAGTATCAGCACATCCGGGCTTAACTCCAGCCATTTGGCCAGCACCACTTTCTGCTGGTTTCCCCCTGACAGGGACTCCGCCGGAGTATCCACAGACGGCGTCTTGGTGGCCAGGGCCTCTATCCATTTGTTACTGATCTCCCGGTCCTTTTTGCGGCTGATCAGATGCTTTCTGTGCCTGGAATAGTAAGCCGACATGGTATTCACCGCTACCGACTGGTTCAGCACAAGCCCTTCCGCTTTCCGCTCCGCAGGCACATAGGCAATTCCGCAGCCAATAGCGTCCATAGGCATACGGATCTTTACTTCTTTTCCTTTGACAAAGACAGAACCCCCAAGCAATGGCTCCTGGCCGAACAGTGCCGCCCCCACATTCTGATGCCCGGACCCCATAAGGCCGTAGATCCCGAATATTTCTCCAGCCCTTGCGGAAAAACTTAGGTTTTTCAGATTGGCCGTACAGAGATTCTTTACGGAAATCACTTCCTCCCCTGCCTGCACCTTCTCCTTCGGGTACATATCCGACAGATCCCGCCCCACCATCCGGGCAATCAATCCCTGCCTGGTGGCGTCCTCTATGGCAACCTCCCCGGTGACGCAGCCGTCCCTGAGCACCACCACCCGGTCCGCAATCTTAAAAAGCTCCTCCAGCTTGTGGGAAATATAGAAGATACTGACCCCTTCCCCGGCAGCTTTCTGGATCAGCCGGAACAGGTACTCTATCTCCACATCATTTAGAGAGGACGTGGGCTCATCCATAATCAGCACCTGCACCTGATTGGACATCACCTTGGCGATCTCAATCAGCTGTTTCTGAGCCACGCTTAAGGAGCCGATGGGGATCCGGGGATCCAGCTCAAGGCCCACCAGCTTCAGGATCTCTTCCGCCCTTTGGTACATGGTTTTATAATCCAGAAAGCCGTATTTCTTCGGCATATTTCCCATAAAAATATTTTCCGCCACAGAAACCGACGGGACATAATTCAGCTCCTGGTGAATCACGCCGATCCCCGCCATTCTGGCCTCCATGGGCGTATCAAAACGGACTTCTTTTCCCCGGAGGCGGATGTTTCCTCCATCCGCCTGGTATACCCCCGACATCACCTTGATCAGGGTTGATTTCCCGGCTCCGTTTTCCCCCAGAAGCGCCACCACCTCGCCTCTATGGATGGTAATATCCACATCCGACAGGGCTTTGACACCCGGAAATTCCTTGCTGATCCGGATGGCCTCCATAACCACCTCATCTGAAGCCGTAGCTGTTTTTCTTAAAAAGGTTTCCCCCATGTTCTCACCCCTGCTGCTCTTTATCAAAGTCCTGCCCAGGGCAGATCCTCCAGAGGATACGTCTCCTTGATATTGTCCCAGGTAATCGCCCCCATCTGGCAGGTATTCTTCTCCGGGATAGCCCCTTCCTCAAAGTACTGCTCAATCAGCTGGCAGCACTGTTCTCCATAGAGCTCCGTATAATTGGAAATAGTGGATACCCAGGACTGGTTTCCTTCCGATTCATACATGGGCTCCACAAACTGGGAACCGCAGTTGGCGGAAAAGATCCGGATATCCCACTCCCGGCCCGCCGTAACAGCCGCCGCATAGGCCCCCTGGGCCGTGTTCTCGTTGATGGTGAAGACCGCAATCTTCTCTGCGTCCGGATGGGCCGTGAGGAAATCGTTCACTCTGGTCTGAGCCTTTGCCGTGTCGTTCTCCCCCTCCAGCTCCACAACCTCCTGGTAGGTAACGCCTGCATCGTCCAGGGCGTCCACACAGCTCCGCACCCTCTTCTGTACCTCATCCCCGGAAGCAATCTGGGTAATCAGCAGCACATAGTCCAGGCTGCCCTCCATATTTTCCTTAATATATCCCGCTGCGAACTCTCCGTTATAATATCCCAGCTCCGCAGAGTCGATCCCAAAGAAGGGCGCTCCCGGAAGGGCGATATCTACCGCCAGCACCGGAATCCCGGCGTCATTGAAGATATCCATAATGGTCTGGCCAACAGACTGGTCCACGTTCAAATCCACTACAAAATCCACTCCCCGCAGGGCCAATGTTTCCGCATTGGAAACTGCCGTCTGGCCGTCGGAATTGTTGTCCGCATATTCCAGCTTCCAGCCCCGCTTCTCACAGGCCTCCTCAAAGCCCTGCTTCACCAGCTTTCCGAACACTCCCCGCTCATTGATATTGGCCAGGCCGATGGTCAGGCTGGAGAGATCCTTCGCCTCCCCGGCCGGCTCCTGTTCCTTTGGCGTCTCCGCCTCCGCCCCTGTTTCCGGAGCTGCCTCCGGCACATCCTCCGCCTCTTTTCCCGAACTGCAGCCTGCAAGAGTGAAGAGCAGTATCAGCGCCAGCATCATCGACAACATCTTTTTCATTTTTCTGTTTTTCATACCTTTCCTTCTCCTTTTTCCGTTTGTTCTTCTGTTTTGGCCTCCTCCAGGGAAAATACCTTTTCAAAGGGCGGCTCTCCCTGGTTCGTTTCCAGTTCCATGATATCTCTCATAAAATCCTGCCACTTTTTCATAACCGGCTCCGCCCTTTTCCGGGCCTCCGTGAACTCTTTGCTGTCGCATTCATAGTAGCCGATCAGTCGCTCCCCGTTGCTGAAAATACTATAGTTCCGGACACCCGCCCGGTGCAGGGCCTTCCGCATCTCCGGCCAGATTTCATCGTGCCGCTTTCTGTATTCCTCTATCTTTCCCGGATATACAAAGCCGGTCCACACCACCTTTTCCATGCCTCACCTCCCGTCACCCGCGTATAATCTTATATTCGATATTCAAGACTTCCGCAATCTTGGCAATGGTATCTGCGTGATGGCCGATTCCCAGGGCATAGTGATGGGTGGGACCCTCCATGACCCATTTTTTAATAAATTCCCTGGTCGTAGGCTCAAAAAAGCCTCTGGTATTCGTATTTCCGGTAGGAGGTATGGGCCCCTTCCTGGAAAATCCCTCCCCAATGACAAAGCGGATTTTCCCGCCGTACCCTTGGGTAATGCCCAGCATGGTAATGGGGCCCTCTTTCAGCTTGAACTCTACGGAGGCTCCGCTTCCTGGCTTTCCATGATACTTTTTCAAACTCCGCAGCACAGGCTTTCCCTCCGCAATGGCAATGTGGTGGGGACCGTCATGTCCCACCATAATATAGTCCTCCTCAAAATCAAAGGGATGAAATTCTGCAAAGCTGCCCCCCATATCCAGCCGGTCCATAATAAACATAGCGATGCAGGTTTTGATATCAAACTCCCCGCACATGGGAATCCCCTGGGCATTGAGAAGGGAATTGCCCACAATAAAGGAGCTTACAATCCGCTGGGTCTCCGACAGAGGCTGGCCGTTATAGTAGTAGGCCAGGCCGGTCAAATCGTACTCCTCCACAAATCTGTCCAGAGCCGCCGCCGTCCGGGCCGCCTGCTGCAAATCTTCCTCCGTCAGCTTCTTTGTCAGAGGATCCGATACCGGATCCGGCGTGTCAAAACACTCCAGAATCAGGCTGCGCTTCCCTTCCGCTTCCTCCTGGGGCACCTCCCGGAATATACGGCATACGTCGTCAATTTCCAAAAGGGGGATGTGAATCCCGAATACGGAAGATAGTTCCGCCGGATCCGCGTGCATATCATACATGGCCTCCAGCACGTGGCCCATCAGGCCGAACCTGGCCCCCTTCAGATCATGCAGGACTTTGGCAATCTCGCACCACTCCCGGATGCCTGCCTCTGCCTGTGGATCTCCCTCCAAAACACCGATAATAACATCCTGCACCTTCCTTCCCATCCGGATGGCCGTACAGGTAAATTCCGGTACGGAGCAGATATTGTCATTTTCAAGCTGCTGCCTGGTGCTGGCCGATGCACAGTCCAGCCTCCTGAGGGGCTGCAGGGCCGTTAGGACCACGGGAACCTCCAAATCCCGTATGATAGGCGCAAATACAGATGAAGTTGCATAGGTCAGCATATTACAGAACACCAGATCCAGAGATTCCGAGCGCATCTGCTCCAAAACCCCATAGGCAAGCTGGCTGGTGTCCACTATGCCGAAATCAACCACCTCCACTTCCTGGTCCAGGATTTTCTCCCGGAAAATACTGTGGTACTCCAGCAATTTTTCTTTTAATCCTGGGAATTGGCCCCAATATACCGGATGAGCGACGCCGAAAATCCCAATCTTTGCCATCCTTCTTTTTCTTCTTCCAATCATTCACCCATTCCTCCTTGGGTTGTATTTATCACAGAAGGTTTGTCTTCCCCCGGGTCACTTTGTTGACAATTCCTTTCTATCTGCTATTATAGTGATAACCCGGAAGAAATCCTAGGAAGAAAATGAAGTTGTATTAGTTGAAAATAAAGATCTTGGAGGCATCCCATGAAACCTGTCCGCATCCGTTTTTCTGAAATCTTTCCCTATGTCCGCTATGTGCAGCGCTTTCTCGTATCCGACAATGCTTACCCCGTCTTTTTCCAAGCCTACGACAACCGGATCTTTTATGTGGCAAAAGGGAGTGGAACTGCATATTTTAAGGATCGCAGCTACCGCCTGTCCCAGGGCGATCTCATTGTATGGGCTGCCGGCGTTGAATACCGGATGATCAGCGACGACGGTTCCACTCTGGTGCTGCTGGGTTCCAACTTTGACTTCACACAGCAGAACCTGCATATCTCTTATCCCGTTCCCCCTGCATGGGAGACAGCTTTCGATCCTGCCCAGCTTTTAGACGCTGCGGTCTTCACAGATGATACACCTTTTGGGGACATTATCTATCTGAAAAATATGTTCCAGCTGGAAGGGGATTTTCTGGAAATGCTGCAGGAATATGAGGTGCAGAAATTATTTTATGCCGAACGGCTCAGCTCCATTCTCAAATCCATTCTCTGCCTGGTCTCCAGGAGGGCGGCTCTTAAAACTGCCCCGGACTCCAAGACGGACTCCGCCGATCGCATGGACGAGATTATCAACTTTATCCGGGCCCACTATACGGAAGCGCTGTCAAACGCAGATCTGGGCGCCCGGTTCAACTACCATCCCAACTACTTAAACCAGCTGATGAAAATGTACACCGGGAAGTCCCTGCACCAGTATCTTATCTCCTACCGCATCTCCCGGGCAGTAGATCTTTTGAGCACTACGGACATGTCCGTATCGGATATTGCCCAGCAGGTGGGCTTTCAAGATCTATGCCATTTCGGGAAAATCTTTCACGCCAAGCTGGGAATCACCCCAAGCGCCATCCGGGATCCTTCTGTGAAATTTTCGGCCCGCTAAAGGAAAATACCTAAAATTTACGGCTGTTTTTCCCTCCATTGTATGGATTTTTTCAGGCCCGGAGGGTATAATTTTTATCATTATGAGAGGGGGAACACCTATGCCCGTAAAATACGTCTTCGTCACAGGAGGAGTGGTATCCGGCCTTGGAAAAGGCATCACCGCAGCTTCCCTGGGCCGCCTTTTAAAAGCCCGGGGGTACAAAGTAACCATGCAGAAATTTGATCCCTATATCAACATTGACCCCGGAACCATGAATCCGGTCCAGCACGGGGAGGTCTTCGTCACGGACGACGGTGCGGAGACGGACCTGGATCTGGGCCACTACGAGCGCTTTATCGACGAGTCCCTGACGAAAAACTCCAATGTGACCACAGGAAAAATCTACTGGTCCGTCCTCCACAAGGAGCGCCGGGGTGACTACGGGGGCGGAACCGTCCAGGTCATTCCCCATATCACCGACGAGATCAAGAGCCGTTTCTACCGGAACCCGGATGCGGAGGAAATCCACGTAGCCCTGATTGAGGTGGGCGGCACGGTGGGCGACATTGAGAGCCAGCCCTTCCTGGAGGCCATCCGCCAATTCCAGCACGACGTGGGCCATGAGAATGCCATTTTGATTCACGTGACCCTGATCCCCTACATCAAAGCCTCCGGGGAACTGAAGACCAAGCCCACCCAGGCCTCTGTCAAAGATCTCCAGGGCATGGGCATCCGTCCCGATATCATTGTCTGCCGCAGCGAATATCCCCTGGATCAGAGCCTGAAAGATAAAATTGCCCTTTTCTGCAATGTGCCCAGCACTCATGTGCTGCAGAATCTGGACGTGGAATATCTCTATGAGGCGCCTCTGGCCATGGAGGAGGAGCATCTGGCCCAGGTGGCCTGCCAATGCCTGCATCTACCCTGTCCCCAGCCGTATCTGACGGACTGGAGGGAGATGGTGGAAGCCCTGCGCCACCCCACCGGCAAAGTGCGCATAGCCCTGGTGGGAAAATACATCCAGCTCCACGACGCCTATATCAGTGTGGTGGAGGCCTTGAAGCACGGCGGAATCGCCAGCCGGGCCGTGGTCCACATCCAATGGGTGGACGCGGAGCTTGTGACGGATGAAAATGCCAAGGATTTCCTGAAAGATGCAGACGGCATCCTGGTACCCGGAGGTTTCGGAGACCGGGGCATTGAGGGAAAGATAAGCGCCATCCGCTATGCCAGGGAGCACAGGATCCCCTTCCTGGGCCTGTGTCTGGGAATGCAGATGGCCATTGTAGAATTTGCAAGACATGTGATGGGCTATACAGACGCCCACAGTGCGGAGTTCAGCCCGGATACCGGGCATCCCATGATCCACCTGATGCCGGAACAGAACGGGGTGAAAGATATCGGCGGCACCCTAAGGCTTGGCGCTTACCCCTGCGTCCTTGACAAATCCGCGAAAGCGTACCGCCTCTATGGCCAGGAGGTTATTCAGGAACGCCACCGCCACCGCTACGAAGTGAATAATGATTACCGGGAAGCCCTTACACAGGCAGGCATGACCCTCTCCGGCCTCTCCCCGGACGGACACATCGTAGAGATGATCGAACTGCCGGAGCACCCCTTCTTCCTGGCTACCCAAGGACATCCGGAGCTGAAATCACGGCCCAACCGGCCGCATCCTTTGTTCCGGGGATTTGTAGCGGCGGCCCTGGAGAGGAGCAAGACCGCCGGGGAGAAGGGCAGTCCCTGTTAAAAGCAATAAAAAGGTGATAAAACAGCAGCCGGAGGGCCTTTGTTTTATCACCTTTTTCATTTTTAACGCATGGTGGTGTAGGCTTTCTTGGCCGCAATCCGCAGCACTTTCGTCCCGTCACGCACCACCAGGGTTCCGTGTCCGGGAAGTACCATATCCGTGTCCAGCTGGGCCAGCTTTACCATACTCTCCACAAACATCTGCCGGTCAAATTTGGGATCCCCCCGCCACTCGGGAATAATGTCTTCGCAGAAAATACCCGCCGGACGGATAACGTCCCCCACAAACAGCATGGTCTTTCCCTCAAATGTCACCTGGATGGCCATGCTTCCCATAGAATGCCCGGGAATGAGGATAAATTTAAACGTCAGTCCGTGAATCTCCATCTCCTGATCGTGATCGATGGCAACATCCGGCGTAAATGCCGGGAAGAGATGGTAGGTGGTCTCCTCCACCCTGGTGTCCCGGAACATGTTAAACCCTCCGGCCTTGCAGAGGTAATCCACGTCCCCTGCCCCCACAATGATTTTGGCGCCGCGATCCTGATAGTATTTTGCATTTCCGCAGTGGTCTACGTGGGCATGGGTAACCAGCACATGTGTAACCGGATCCGTAATCCCATAATAGTCCAAGGTCTCATTGATAATTTCCAGTCCGCTGTCCGGAAGCCCGCAGTCAATCAGAATCAAGCCCTCTTCCCTCCGGATGGCGTATACGTTTCCCAAGGGCCCGTATTCCCCCCCACTGTAATTCGTTCCGCTTAAAACATAAGTGTGATCCGTCACCCTCATTTTCTTTGCTTCCTTTCCTGGGCCTTAAAACTGTTTTACCCAATACCAGTCTTCCTCGTCCACACCGAAAAGAATGTGATCCGCCTCATCCAAGTTCTCCTTGGTAATAATAGTACTCTGCTCAATAATGGTATCGGGAATATCCTCTCCCTTCAGGGCGCGGTATATCATATCCACGGCGCAATACCCCTGAAGGAAGGGCGGCGTTGCGTTGGAAACCGCCATTTCCCCCGCTTCAATAGCCTTAATGGCGTCTGCCGTTCCGTCATTTCCCATTACAAAGATTTCTTCCATTCTCCCCTCTGCTTTGATGGCCTGGATTGCCCCCAGGGCCATCTCATCGTTGGAAGCATACACGGCGTCAATCACATCAAAGGACTGGAGGAAATTCTCCATGGCATCCATAGCTTTAGCCCGGTCAAATTCCGCCGGCTGGGAGGCCAGAAGCTCCATATCCGGATACTCTGCAATGGCGTCCTGGAAGCCCTGTGATTTCTCACGGCTGCTCTGTTGTCCTGCAACTCCCGAAAGCTCGCACACCTTTCCTTTTCCCCCAAGGGCCTCCGCAATATACTTTCCTGCGCTGTAGCCGTCCTGGTAATTGTCCCAGGTTACGGCACAGGTCACTTTGCCCCCGGTAGGCTTTTCAGCGGTTGTCACCACCGGGATTCCCGCCTCATTCAGTGCCTCAATCCCCGTCACAATTCCCGTGGTATCCACGGCGTGAACAATCATGCCGTCTACGTTCTGGGTAATATAGTCCTCAATCTGCTCAATCTGCTGGTTTACGGCATTGTCCGCTCCGGTGGTAAGAAGCTCAATGCCTCTCTCATCGGCGGCTTTCTGGGCACCGGCAATCTGATCTACGAAAAACGGATTGTTCATGGTCGGAACCGTAAAGGCCACCGTATAACCGCTGCCTGCAGGTTTTTCCGTTTCTTCCTGTGATTCTTCTCCTTGTGTTTCCTCCTGCGTCTCTGCAGGAGTGCCGGAATTTTCCGCCGGCTCCGGTTCCTTCCCCGGCGCCTTGGAACACCCTGCCAATGTGCCGCCCAACAAGGTTGCTGCCGCCAATACTGCCAATAACTTTTTCATCTTCTTCTCCTTTCGTGAAAAAATGTAATGTTTCTATGAATAAACGGTACTCTCTTTCATAGGAGTAATCCCGCTTATTTTCTAAGAATCGCTGCGAACCCGGGTCTGGATAAACCAGTCAAAGAGAACCGCAATCAGTACCACCACCCCTGTGGCAATGCTCTGGTAATTGGTATTGACATTTAAGAGATTCAGGGCGTTGTTCAGAATACCGATAATCACCGCCCCGATCATGGTTCCCCAGATTCCTCCCTGTCCCCCTGCCAGGCTGGCTCCTCCTATGACAGCAGCGGTAATGGCGTCCATCTCAAACCCGTCTCCCAGGCCCGGTACCCCGGAGGAAAGCCGGGATGTGTAGAGTACGCCGGTAAACGCAGCCAGCAGGCCGGAAATCACATAGACTGCAAGCTTAACCCCCTTTACGGAAATGCCTGCCAGGGCGGCGGAGCGCTCATTCCCTCCGATGGCATAGACATAGCGGCCGAACTTGGTCCTTTTCATCACATATGCCGCTGCCAGAAAAACAGCCAGCATAATGAAGATGGGCGTAGGAACAGAATAGAAGCTTGACTGTCCCAGGGTCTTAAAGGCCTCATTGGAAAGAGGGATGGGACTTGCATTTGTAAACACCAGCGTCATCCCCTTGGTCACGGACAAGGAGGACAAGGTGATAATAAAAGGTGCGATATTGGTGCGGGAAATGAGGATACCGTTAAAAATCCCCACCCCAATTCCAATCGCCAGCGCTGCCAGAATAGCCGGAAGAATCTGCCCGCTGCCTGCTATAATCTTTGCACATATACATCCTGCCAGTGCAACCGTACCTCCCACCGAGAGATCAATCCCTCCGGAAATAATTACCATAGTCATAGCCACACTGATAATGGCGTTAAAGGATAGCTGTCTTCCTACGTTGGTCAGATTTTTAAAGGTTAAAAAGCGGTCTGTCAGCAAAGACATGGCAATGACAAATAAAATCAAAATCGCCAATGTAGCATATTTGCGTGCAACCAGCCAAAATTTTCTCTTATCCACGTTCATGTCCCCCTGTCGCAAAAAACATTACTTCTTCCTCTGTAAGTTTCTCCTCCGTCTCCCGCACGATCCGGCCCTTATTCATAATGGCAATCCGATCGCTCATGCCCAAAACCTCCGGGATTTCCGAGGATATAAGCAGAACTGCCTTCTTCCGGGCAAGGAGCTGATTGATAATCTGGTAAATCTCCACCTTTCCGTTTACATCCACTCCTCTGGTGGGCTCGCACATAATTACAACATCCGGCTCGGTTACCAGGATCATAGCCAGCACCACTTTCTGCTGGTTTCCTCCGGAAAGAAGCATCACTTCTTTGAAAATAGAATCCGTTTTAATTCCGTATTCCTGCACGCTTCTCTCCGCCGTCTCCCGTTCTCTGCCCTCATCAATAATGCCTCCGGCGTATTTCATGGGAGCCCAGGGGGAAAGCCCGATATTTTCTTTCACAGACATGGAAAGTACCAGCCCTTCCTCTTTCCTGCTCTCCGTCACCAGGGCCATTCCACTGGAAATGGATTCTTTGGGAGAATGCCGGGTCATCTTTTTCCCTTTTACAAATATCTCCCCGGTCCTGAACCTGCCGGTTCCGTAAATTCCTCTGGCCAGGGGAATCTGGCCTGCGCCTACCAGCCCCGCAATACCGAAGACCTCCCCTTCCCGCACGGTGAAAGAGATATCATGATAATGCTTTCCGTCCCCAAGCCCTTTCACTTCCAGAACTACGTCTCCCGGTTCCGTCTTTTTCTTGGGATAATAGTTCTTAATGGACTGGCCCACCATGGCCTCTACCACCTGGCTCACCGGAACCTCCGGCGTAAAGGTATCAATGATCTTTCCGTCCCTCAGCACACAGATACGCTCTGCAATCCGGTAAATCTCTTCCAGGCGGTGGGATATGTAGATAATGCCTTTTCCATCTTTCTTCAAGTTCTCTATAATGGCAAAAAGCTTTGCGGTCTCCTCAAAGGAGAGAGCTGCCGTAGGCTCGTCCATAATAATAATCCGGGCATCCCCGGCAAGCACTTTGGCGATTTCCACCAGCTGCTGCTGGGCCACAGTCAGCTGCACTACGGAAGTATCCGGTTCAATGGCAATCCCAAGCTTCTTTAAAAGCTCCCCCGCTTTGACCTCCATAGCCTTGTCGTCAATGCCGAAAGCTCCCGTGATTTCCTTTCCAAGGAAAATATTCTGGGCCACCGTCAAATTGGGAATCAGGCTCAGCTCCTGGTGGATAATGCTGACTCCCCAGGCTTTGGCATCCCCCGGTGAGGTTATCTTTGTGTCCTCTCCCTGGATTTTCAGCTTTCCGCTGTCCATTTTATAAATGCCGGAAAAGATCTTCATCAGCGTACTCTTTCCCGCTCCGTTTTCTCCCACCAGCGCCAGGCACTCCCCGCCCTCCAGCTTAAGAGAAACCTTTTTCAAAACCGCATTTCCGGAAAAAGATTTGCAGATTTCCTCCGCCTCCAACAAACTTGTCAACTTGCCATCCCTCCCAGCTTTGCCACAAAAGTAACATTTTTTTCATTTTCTGGAATAATTATTCATATTTCCATATATCGAAATATCATTTCATAATATGAAATGATATTCTCATTATATGCCAGCGCAGAAATATTGTCAATAGAATTTAAAATTTTTGGATAAATTTACAGAAAATAGTCGAATAATACGCTTAAAAAGATTGGATTCTCGAACCAAATGATACTTTTACGATAAAAACCGGCGGACGGCTGTGCTTCTCCTTCACACAGCCGCCCGCCGGTTTTTATCTTTCAGGCTTTTTCTTTTAGAAATTCTCCGTGACCGCCCGGCTCATCTGCCGCAAATCCTCAAGAATCTCATTGATAGGAAACGAAAAGATGCGGGCCGTAGGCCCCGACAGGCTTACTGCCGCAACAATCTGTTCGTTTTTATCCACAATGGGGACGGCCACACAGGTCAAGCCCACTTCTTCTTCCTCCGATTCCACCGCATACCCTTTCTGCCGGATCTTTCTCAGCTCTTCCCGCATGTTTTCCCAGTCCGTAACGGACCTGGAAGTGAGGGGGGGCAGGGGGTACCTGCTGTATTCTCCGATAAGGGAAGCCGGATAATAGGACATCAGGCACTTCCCTGTAGCCGAGCCGTGACAAGGGCTGACGGAGCCCACCCCAGGGGAAGAGCGGAGAATAAAAGAACTGTGGCTGACCTTCAAAATATGGGCCTGCTGAGCCAGCTGCGGGGAATCAAAAGAGGGCACGGTCATATAAACCGTCTCCCTGTATTTTTTTGCAATCTCATCTGCTATGGGCTCCACCATGCTCACAATGGGAAGATTCTCTTTCACAAGATCTCCGTAACTGTAAAATTTCAATCCCAGCCAGTACTTCGAGCTGTTCTCGTTTTGATAGACAAAGCCCCTCTGCCGGAGCGTGCCGAGAATCCTATGTATGGTGCTGCCGGAAAGTCCCGTCTCTTCACTGATTTCGCGGATGCTGGCCTCCTCCCGCTTCCGATAGAGAAAGTCCAGAATATCAGCCGCGCGCTCAATGGACTGTACCGTGGATTTATGTTCCGCCATATGTCTCCTTTCCAACCCGTCAATCTTCCTTTGTGATGGTTTCTGCCCCTTATATTTATAACATTATAACTGGTCCTCCAGGTTTCCGTCAAGCGGACTTCCGGTTCCCTTTATCTCTGCTTTTTCTTTGGAAATCTGTAGTTTTTTAGAATTATATTTCATAATATGGAATTTATTTCCTTTTATTTTTTCCATCGAGGACTTTAAAACAATTTATAAATATTATATTTTACGTATATTTATTCACTTCAATATCTATGTCCTATTTTAGGGAAGTACAAAGGGAATTGTTGTAAATACACAGATTTTGTATTATACTGTCTTTATCAGCAACAAACATTCCACAGCCAACTTTTGCGATTGTGAGGGATTGTAAATGAGCTTCCTGTCTGACGGTTTATTGAAAATCTGGGAAATTGCACTGGATAAACTCTTCCCCAAAGCAGCCGGACGGTTCCATGATTCCAAACTTTTTCAAAATCTTCAGCTCGCCCGCGTTCTTTCCGACGAAAGTCTGAAAGAAATGGAAATTCCTGCCCAAAACAGGGAATTCGTTCGGACGGAAATCAAACTTCTGCTCTCAAAATCAGAAAAGCCGGAGCAAATATTTGCCCAATACAATTTTGACCTTACTGCCGTCAGGAACTTTTTCTGGGAATCTTATTGCCGGGAATACAGCCGGAAGCAGACGGACTCTGCTGCGGAATATGAGAAAGATATAAAAAGGGCACTGGCCGCTGTCACAGAAACACTCCTCTCCCTGATGAAAAAAAGGCAGGATTTCCAACAGAATCTTGATATTCAGATCAACAATAAAGTGAATGATCTTCTGGATGTAACGGAAAAGATCCGCACCCAAACAGAAGTTTCCAAGGAGCCTTCACATACAGCAGAAACCCTCCCTATTTTACCGGTGAAAAGCACGGCAAAAAAGCTTTACCATATCAATAAGGATTTTATTGCCGCATATCTGGAATCCACCCATCTCACAGAGTCCAGATCCCACTACTACCGTCTCTGCGGTCGCATGGAAGAGATCCTTCTTCTGGCCATCCACAACATGGTACTGCCCTATGAAGAGCTGGTTCAATTTGCCCTTTCCTGTATGGAACAGGAAATCTCCATCACCCCTGAGGAATCTATCCCCGGCAGAATATTCTTTATTACCGGAAACGGAGGCATGGGAAAAACAACGCTGTTATCCATGCTTGCACTGGAGACAGCCAAGCATACGGATACCGATGTCTATGTGATACAGCTGGAGGGCAAAGATCCGGAACATCTGGCAGATGATGTGATACATACCCTCAACAAAAGTTCCAAGTCCGTGCTTTATATTGACAACCCCTATGACAACCTGGATATTTTCTTACGTCTTTTAGACTACGTACGGGCAAATGAAAACATCCGTCTTGTCTGCTCCGAGCGTTACAACCGTCTTGCCCAGATATTCCAAAACGCAGACATGGCCTTTGCTACCGATCTTTCCAACGCCCTGGTCTTGGGAGAACAGGATTCTTCCCTTCCCGCCAAATCTGCTTCTAACCGCCTGGATTTTATCCGGAAAAATAATATCTGCCATTTTTCTTTATCCAGAACATGGAAGCAGGAAGTGGTGGAAAAGATGATCTCTTATTCCTTCACCTCCGGTATGAAACCCGATGAAGAGCTGCTGCAAAGCCTTCTCCAGCAGGAAGAATACCGTCTGTCTCCCTGCGAATCTTTCCTGAAAATATGTCTGAGATACAACCAGGCCATTCAGGATAAATCGTTTGAACTTAACCTTCCTTTCCGCTTTGACTGGAATGAGTGGGAAATTCTCTTCGCATCCGAGAACGGGTTCCAGCCTGTGCCGGGAGCGCCTTCCCTAAAAAATGTCTTTCCTTACCTGGCCGCCTTTGGCTTATATAAAATCCCGGTCACTGCAAATTTTATTGCCAATTTACTGCAGATTCATGAAGTTGACCTAAAATCCTGCTTAAAGAAAAAACTTCCCCAGACAGAGCCCGCTTTTTTTGACGGAACCTATCTCACTTTAAAGCACGACATCATAGCAGACTTGTACTTTCTGGCTAACGAAGAGCAAAATCCCCAGACCTTATTCATGGATGCTCTTTCTTATCTGGATGAGCCTATGGTGATTTCCTTTGAGAAAAATATTTTAAAAACAAGAATCATCCGCGGAACTAAAACTAGTCCTCATAAAGAGATCGACACCATCGCTTTATTGAACAAATTTGGGGAAACCTCTTCTTATATCGGGATATTAAAGGAAAATAACCGCCTTTATTCCTATTACTCTGCTAAAGTGTTTGCACTTATACACAGCAAAAATACTACAGAGGAAACTTTCCAAAAGGAAATGGAATCTTTGATGAACCGTGTTTCCGATCAAAAGCGGGGATTGACAGGGGCATGGATCAACTGCTTTATGGCCTGTATGGAATCCGGTTTTTTCCCTCCGGACGGCTTTTTTTCTATCACAGACAAACTTGACTACCATATTATCACAAACCATATATCAAATTTTGAAAACTATACCAGGAATAAAGGCTACGGCCTGGCATTCTACTATCAGATTGCCAGGAGAATTTATGAGCAAATTGCCAGAGAACATCCCTCTGACATTGCTTCGCGCCTGCTGTTAGCCAAGGTATTAGAAGCCCAAAACTGTATTTCTGAAGCTGCGGCCCTTCTAAAAGAAATTGCTGACGCAAAAACCAGCGACAGCTTCAAGGCCTGCGTGGCGTACGCAAGCCTGTACAAAAAGCAATACGTACATTTATACAGGCAAATCAACGACGGCATATCCGAAACCTCTCCAACCTTACCCCCGCAATTACAGATTTATTTAACAAATGCGGAAACTTACTACAGAGCTGCAGCCGAACTAGCAGAAGAGAATGAAAAAGCCCGTCCTTTATGTGCCTTGGCAAACTTTCTTTTTACCATAACCCGATCCGAAAAAAATTCTGCGGTAAAACAACAGAATTTTCAAGAGGCGGAAAGCCTCTTTCTCAAAGCGCTCCAATATGGAACCGACAACCACTCCGCATATACGGGCCTAGCTACTCTTTACGGCCGTACCCATTCCTGGAACCAATTATACAATCCATCAAAAGCCGATGAATGTTTCCGTAACTCCCTGGAAGATTGTCCCAAAAATATGCTGGTGATCTCTTATGTTCCCTGGGGAAATTTAAAATACTGTATCGGGGATCTGGATTCTGCAAAAGAAAAATATAAAGCTGCCCTCCAGGCTAAACCCAATGAAGAAAGAGCTATAAAAGCCCTTGCATTGATTGAAAAAGAAGAGCAAAGACTGAATACTTTGCTGGAAGAAAAAGCCGGCAGACTTTCATCCTTTGATTCTCTCTATGCCCAAACCATCGAAAGAACCTCTGCCGGCTCCAAAACACTACGCACTTTAAAAACTTCACTATTTCAGGACCAAACATCCCAGCGGGCAGTCCTCCGCCTGGTCTATGCCTCGCTTCTATCCGAAACTCTGACTCCGGATATCTTGGAGAAATGTAAGATGGCCCTGCATAATCTAAAGAAACTGGGCGGCTTCTCGGAAACCCGGAATTATATGTATCTGCGGATCGTGCAGCGTCTTCAGCTTGGCTGCTACGACTGTGGGGTGACTCCTTACCTTCCTTTGGATGAAGAAAGATTTCTGGCTCATACGGCATTTTTGCATTTTAAACGATATACAAAGTCCCCCCTCACCGCGGCTCCGCCGTCAGCATAATCCCCAGCCGCTGGAAAGTCTTTTCATCTGCAGCGCTGAGCATCCGGGAGGTATGTACCTGGCTGCCCCGCAGATGGGGAAGCTGGCGCAGGGCCAGATCGGCCAGTTCATTGGTTTCCGTACTGGCGGAAAGGGCGATAAGGACTTCTTCCATATGAAGCCTTGGGTTCCTGCTGCCCAGATAATCTACTTTCAGCTTCTGAATGGGCATAATTACGTTAGGCGTAATCAGGAGGGTCTTATGATCGATGCCTGCCAGTTCCTTCAGGGCATTGATCAGCAGGGCAGAGCAGGCTCCCATGAGATCGCTGGTCTTTCCGGTGATCACCCGGCCGTCGGGAAGCTCCATGGCCGCCGCCGTATGTCCCGTCTCCTCCGCCCGCTTCATGGCCGCAGGCACCGCTTTCCGGTCTCTGGGCGTCACACCGACTTTGTTCATCAAAAGCTCAATTTTGTAGGCCTCCCCTTCCGTGGCCTTTCCCCGGGCAATGCTTACCAGGGTTTGGTAATAGCGGCGGATAATCTCCTGGCAGGAGGCCTCCCGGCAGGCTTCATCATCTACGATGCAGTTGCCCGCCATGTTGACTCCCATATCCGTGGGAGACTGGTAGGGGCACTCTCCGTAGATTTTCTCAAAAATTGCCCGCAGTACCGGAAAAATCTCCACATCCCGGTTGTAATTAACCGTAGTTTTCCCGTAAGCCTCCAGATGGAAGGGGTCAATCATATTCACATCGTTCAGATCCGCAGTAGCCGCCTCATAAGCTAGGTTCACCGGATGGCTTAAGGGCAGGTTCCAGATGGGGAAGGTCTCAAACTTGGCGTATCCGGCGTTAATCCCTCTTCTATGCTCGTGATAGAGCTGGGACAGGCAGGTGGCCATTTTCCCGCTCCCCGGCCCCGGAGCCGTCACCACCACCAAGGGCCTGGAGGTCTCGATATAATCGTTGTGCCCGTAGCCCTCTTCGCTGACAATCATAGGGATATTGTTGGGATAGCCCGGTATCATGTAATGCCGGTATACTTTTACCCCCATTTTCTCCAGGCGGCTCTGAAACATCTGGGCGCTGTACTGTCCGGCAAAATGGGTAATGCAGACACTTCCCACAAAAAGGTTTTTAGACTCAAATATCCCTTTCAGGCGCAGCAAATCGGAATCATAGGTAATGCCCAGATCTCCGCGGATTTTATTTTTCTCAATATCTTCCGCGCTGATCACAATGACAATCTCCACCTGATCCGCAAGCTGCATCAGCATCCGGAGCTTGCTGTCCGGCTCAAATCCCGGCAGCACCCGGGAGGCGTGGTAGTCGTCGTACAATTTGCCGCCGAATTCCAGATACAGCTTATTGTCAAACTGGCGGATCCGCTCCCGGATATGCTCCGACTGCATTTCCAGATATTTCTCGTTGTCAAACCCCTTCTTCATGTCTGTCTTCCTCTCATTTGTTCCGAAATGCCCGCTACTCCTCGTATCCCTTGGGATTCATGCTCTGCCATCTCCAGGAATCTTCGCACATCTCCTCAATACCGTACTGGGCTTCCCAGCCAAGCTCCGCTTTCGCCTTGGCCGGATCCGCATAGCAGGTGGCAATATCGCCGGGACGGCGGGGCTTCACGGTATAGGGAATTTTCTTCCCGCAGGCCTTCTCGAAAGCATGCACCACGTCCAGAACGCTGTAACCCTTTCCGGTTCCCAGGTTGTAAATAAGAACGCCCTTCTTCTCCTCCAGCTTCTTAATAGCCGCCACATGGCCTTTGGCCAGATCCACCACATGGATGTAATCCCGCACTCCCGTTCCGTCGGGCGTATCATAGTCATCCCCGAATACGCCTAAAGATTCAAGCTTTCCGATGGCTACCTGAGCCACATAGGGAACCAGATTGTTGGGAATACCCTTGGGATCCTCTCCCATAAGGCCGCTCTTATGAGCGCCGATGGGATTGAAATAGCGCAAAAGAATTACGTTCCACTCCGGATCGGACACGTGGATGTCTTCCAGCACCTGCTCCAGCATTCCCTTGGTCTGTCCATAGGGATTGGTGATCTTGCCCTTGGGGCATTCCTCTGTAATGGGAATAAAGGCCGGATCCCCGTAAACGGTAGCGGAAGAACTGAACACGATATTTTTCACATTGTGCCTGCGCATCACGTCACAGAGTACCAGGGTTCCCGCAATATTATTGTAATAGTATTCAATGGGTTTGGATACGGACTCGCCCACCGCTTTCAGGCCGGCAAAATGAATCACCGATTCAATCTTCTCATTCTCAAAAATCCGGTTCAATGCCTCCCGGTCCAGGATATCCGCCTCGTAGAAAACCGGCTTCTTCCCTGTAATCTGCTCCACTCGTTCCAGGGACTTTCTGCTGGCATTGTACAGATTATCCACTACCACCACATCATAACCCGCCTCCAAAAGCTCCACGCAGGTGTGGCTGCCGATAAAACCGGCGCCGCCCGTTACCAAAATCGCCATCGTATACCCTCCTATTTTTAGTTCCGCATCCGCCCTCTCAACGCCCTTTTTCTAGAAGGATTCACGGACGCACGCATCCGTAAATCCTTCTGGCGTCCTTCGGGCTTCTGCTGATTTTAGTTCCGCAAAAATTTTTCACAACCATAAATAAATATAACACGACTAGAAGAAGGGTTCAAGCTGTTTTCTAAAAACCTCCAATTCCATTTCGTCCAGTTTCTCCAGGGGCCGGCGCATACAGCCGTTTCCGATTCCCCTTAAGCCCTGGGCTGCTTTTACCCGGGCAATGGACTGTCCTGCCGTGAGACATTTCACAAGCTTGTTTTCGGCACTCTGGCCATGCGGGAAGCGCTGGAAGCCCAGGTTGCCAGAATGGTTTGCGGGGAAACCATCCGCAGCCATATGGATGAATTACTGGAAGCTGCGGAAAAAGTAGACAACTGTGTCAATATTATGGAATATTGGAAGGCCGATATTGCCTTTCATCGGTTATTTATTGAATTATGCGGCTGCAAACTATTAATCAACACCTATGCACAAATTATGAATATCGGAAATTTCTATCAAATCAACAGCTTCTTTATGAACCGCGACCCGGAAAAGCGGGACAACCATGCTGCTCTGGTAGAATATCTCAAAACAGCAGATCCGGATCAAGCGGAAGCCGCCATACGGAAACATCTGCAGAGCGGAAAGAATGATCTTTCTATCTAGCAAAAACAAAACCCGGCGGGCCTGATTCTGCCGGGCCGCCGGGTTTTTACTGTTGTATGTCCCCAAACCTTATGAGCAGATGATTACCATACGGTTTTAAGCTATCACAGTCTTGCGGGCTTCGATATACAAATCGATATCCTCAATAATATAATTGCTGCCTGTCGTATGCAAAGCCTCGTAGCAAGAATAGACATATTCCCAAACCCTGTAATGGCTGAAAAGCTCTGCAAGCTGCTTGCCGGTCAGGTGCTTTGCCAGCTTGTATTGCTCAGCACAGTAAATCATAAATTTTCCCTGATTACTCATAATCAAACCTCCTCGGGAAGTTCAAAACTACCCGTCCTTTTTTCTTCATCAAACAGATTAAACAAAGTAAGCGGACTGAAATGCCATAGCTTCGTTTCTTCCTGCTCCAAAAGAGCATAAACTTTTGAATTATAAAACTCGTTTGAAGCGTTCATTTCATCATACCCGTATTTTTCAGTAATCAAATGAACAATTTGTTCCACCAATACTCCCATAATAGCGCCGAATTTTTCTGCCCCCATTATAATTCCTCCTGCGGCACTGTTCCGACAAAATTAAGATAAGAAAGTGCCTATTCGCTTGACAAAACTAATTGGTTATACAGATCTTTGATTTTCAATGCCTCCAAGGTCTGCTCCTTTGTAAGCACGCCGGCCGAATAAAGCGTAAATGTGGTATAAACATCATCATTCGCAACAGGGCCGAAAATAAAATCATAGGATTCTCCCGTATAATTGCCCGAACGATTCTCTGATACAAAATCCAGCCAAGCCTCATTTGCACTGTCAAAACGCAGGACGGAGCATTCCGCAAAAGATCGGACTTCGTCAATCTCGTAAATACTGACAACCCTTTCACCCTCTTTACGTCGCTTTGTCACCTTATCCGCAAAGCCTATCGCCTGCATTTTATTTGTCGTCGTGTAAAATCCAAAGCCAAAATCAAGAAAACGATTCTGTTCAATCAATTTCGGTTCAACAACAATTACATTGCTGCCGTGATATAAAATCATACCATACCCCCCAATACTTTATCTGCAATCGCTTTTTCCTGCTGCAAGGATTTCACCATTACTTCAATGTGCCGCCGCTTTTCTACAAGAATGCGCACATTTTCTATTTTCTTTTTGCTGACGTACTGTGATATGACCTTTTTGCCGTCCCTGTATTTCAGATAGTAATAGGTCTTATCGCCAACTGTCTTTTCCGAGATCGTTCCCCTCGGCAAAGAGGACAATTCGTTTTGATATTTCAACAGCATATATTCGATTCTTTGCTTTTCCTGCTTGACCGTATATAAAATCAAATTCAATTCTATCACCCACCTATTTCTATTATACACAACACAAGAAAAAATTCAACATATTGTTGCCCAAATCCAAGAAAAAGTCACTTTTAATTGATACCTTAAGTAAGCTCAAAACGGGAGATGCCGGCGGCATCTCCCACTTTTCTAATTTCCTGTCCTTATTTGTAAAGCTTCCGGTACATTTCCCCCATCCTGGCCCGTTTACTCTCATACTGCTTATGCACCTGCATCCTGGGCATATAGCAGTCCGCCTCTTCCGCCTGCCGGATGGCAGCGAAGGCCTCCTTCAGGGACGGATATACTCCCTGGCCCGCCAAGGCAACCATCAAGGCACCAAGGGCCGTGGACTCGCTGTCCTTCATATGATAAAGGGGAATCCCATAGACATCCGCCTGGATCCGGTTAATCACCGGGCTGTTGGTGAGGCCGCCGCTGATATAAGCCTTATGAATCCCGGCATAATCCCCGAAAAGGCGGATATTGTTCTGGATTTCCATAAAAATTCCCTCCAGAAGGCCTTTTACCATATCCGCCCGGCCGGCCGCCAGGGAGATTTCTCCAAAGACGGCTCTGGCATCGGGATTCCACTCCGGCGTGCTCCTTCCCTGGAAATAGGGCAGGGCCAGCACGCCGCTTACCTCCCCGTCAAGGTTTTCAAGCTCCCGGTTGATAAGGGTGTAGTCAATTTTTCCGTCCTCCCCGGCAGGATAAAAGTTTTTGCCAAACCAGTCAAAGGCGGAACAGCAGGTCAGCACATTAGCCTCTACCATGTAATGGCCGGCCACGGAAGAACAGTTGCAGATCAGCTGTTGGGAAAGAGTCTTTGGCACCTCGTCAAGGGCTGCCACCAGAAAGCCTCCCGTGCCGGCCACAAGAGAGAGGTTCCCCTCCTGGAACGCTCCCTGTCCTACAGCCGCGCACTGCTGATCACCGCCGGAGGAGATCACCGGAATCCCGGAGGTAAGGCCGGTTCTGGCAGCAAACTCTTTCGTCACCTTTCCGCAGACACTGCCGGGCTCCTGCAAGTCGCAGAGCTCCTCCCGCCGGACCTCAAAAAGCTTCAGCATCTCGGGATCCCATTCCCTCTCCCGCAGATTCATCAGATGGGAACGGCTGCCGTAGGTCACATCCGTCTTGTATTCCCCTGTCATATGGTGCATGACATATTCGGGGATATTCACAAACTTGTACAAATCCTTAGCAATCTCCGGGCAGTTTCTGCGGATCCAGGTCATCCTGCTTCCGGAAAATACCGTGTTGATTTTCGCCCCGCTCTTCTCAAAAACCAGGGAATTATAAGGCTCCAGCTCCTTGCAGATATCCGCATTCCTGCGGTCCTGCCACATAATCGTGGGCATCAAGGGGGTGCCCTCCCTGTCAACGGGAATAATAGCGGAGCGCTGGGCGGTTACCGCCACCCCGTCAATCCTGTCTCCCCGGCTTCCCGCCGCCTCCGCCGCTGCCTTGGCAATCCGCTCTGCGGAATTTGTCCAGTCTGCCGGATCCTGCTCTATCCGCCCGTCCGGCAGCTTTACCGGTTCGTATTTTACCTGCTCCGCAAAAAGCTTCCCGCCTTTCTCGTCAAACAGGATTCCCCTCATGCTGGAGGTTCCGATATCGATAACAAGAATATTCATAACAAACAGCCTCCTTATGATAACTTCCGGTACCCTTGTACACTGAGGGTATCCCGGCAAAAAACAATATGCTTTTCTTATTCCAAATTATAACATACCGTAAAATACCTCTTCAAGAAAAAACTGCCCCTGTTAAAGGGCATAAATCCCAATTTCAAACACATTCCTGCTTGTGCGGATTTACTTTTTATGATATAATAGTTGCGATTTTGAAAATTTTTTATGGAGGTACTAAAGTTATGAAGAAATGCACAAAGATACTGTCTGTGATGTTTGTATTAAGCCTGTGCGTCATGTCTCTTGCCGGATGCGGCAAGAAGTCCGAGAAATATAAGATTGCAACGGATACCACCTTTGCACCCTTTGAGTTCGAAGACGAGAACGGGGAGTATGTGGGAATCGACCTGGATCTCCTGGCAGCCATTGCCGAGGATCAGGGTTTCGAGTATGAGCTCCAGCCTTTAGGCTTCGATGCAGCCTGTGCTGCCCTGGAGTCCGGCCAGGCGGACGGCGTTATCGCCGGCATGAGCATCAAGGAAGAGCGGAAGGAAAAATATGATTTCTCCGATCCCTACTACGATTCCGGCGTCGTAATGGGCGTAAAGGCTGACAGCAACATCAACACCTACGAGGATCTGGAAGGAGCAGTAGTCGCCGTTAAGATGGGAACCGAGGGCGCCGCTTACGCAGAGTCCCTGGCAGACACCTATCATTTTGAGCTGAAATATTTTGACGAGTCTCCCATGATGTACCAGGAGGTTCTGACCGGCAATGCGGCTGCCTGCTGTGAGGACTACCCGGTCATGGGCTACAACATCGCCAACGGGAACGGGCTTAAGATGCTGGGCGACATGCAGGTAGGCTCCTCCTACGGTTTCGCAGTAAGAAAGGGCGAGGACGCCGAGCTTCTGGAGATGTTCAACAAGGGTCTGGCCAACATCCAGGCAAACGGAACCTATCAGGAGATTCTCGACAAGTACATCGCCGCAGAGTAACCCGCGGCACACATACATAAGGAGTATTTATGGATTTTGGAAAAGTATTCACGGAAGTATTTCCATCGCTCCTTCAGGGACTGACGGTTACCATACAGGTAACCGTTCTGTCTTTACTGATTGCCTTTGTGCTGGGGCTTGCATCCTGCCTGATGGGAATGTCTTCTATCAAACCCTTAAAAGCCATCTCAAAATTTTACATCTGGGTGATCCGGGGCACGCCCTTCATCGTACAGCTCTTCTTTATTTATTTTGGCATGGTGCAGCTGATCCAGAAGCTGGGAATCTCCAATTTTACCCTCAGCTCCTTCTCGGCTGCCGTCATTACCTTGACCTTGAACGCCGGCGCCTACATGTCGGAGATCTTCCGGGGCGGCATCACTGCCGTAGACAAGGGACAGATGGAGGCTGCCAGAAGCCTGGGTCTGCCCAAAAGCAGCGCTATGAGGAAAATTATTCTGCCCCAGGCTTTGCGCATCTGCTTCCCATCTCTGTGCAACCAGTGCATCATCACCCTGAAGGATTCCTCCCTGGCCCAGGTCATCGGCCTGGCGGAGATCGTATACCGGGGCAAGATCTATGTAGCCCGATCTATGCAGTCCTTCGCCACCTACGCCCTGATCGGCATCGTCTACCTGGTGATAATCAGCCTTCTGCAATGGGCGGCCGCTGCCATTGAAAGGAGGTTGAACTGTGAGCCATAAAATCAAAGTGACCAACCTGAAGAAATCCTTTGGAAACCTGGAGGTTTTAAAGGATGTGAGCCTGGAAGTGGAAGAAGGGGAAGTGGTCTGTCTTATCGGTCCCTCAGGCTCCGGAAAGTCTACTTTCCTGCGCTGCATCAACCAGCTGGAAAGGCCACCGGAGGTACCATTGAAGTGGACGGCTATCTGGTGACGGACAAACACACGGATATGAACAAGGTCCGGGAAAATATCGGCATGGTGTTCCAGCAGTTTAACCTGTTTCCCCATATGAGCGTCAAGAAAAATATTATGATGGCTCCCCTGGACCGGAAGAAAATGACCAAAGAGCAGGCGGAGGCCACTGCCATGCAGCTTCTTAAACGGGTGGGCCTGGAGGAAAAGGCGGATGCCATGCCCAGACAGCTCTCCGGCGGACAGCAGCAGCGGGTGGCCATTGCCCGTGCCCTGGCCATGCAGCCGGACGTAATGCTCTTCGATGAACCCACCTCGGCTTTGGACCCGGAAATGGTGGGGGAGGTTCTGGCCGTTATGAAGGAACTGGCTTCCTCCGGCATGACCATGGTAGTAGTAACCCACGAGATGGGCTTTGCCAGGGACGTGGCGGACCGGGTGCTTTTCATGTCCGACGGCTACATTGTGGAGGAGGGAACTCCCGCCGAGATTTTCTCCAATCCCAAGGAGCAGCGGACGAAAGAGTTTTTGAATTGTGTATTATAAAGCTATAAAAGAATCAGGGACTGCCATACAACAGTCCCTGATTTTTTTGTCCCCTCACACTTCTTTTTCCTGTCTCCGAAGATGGTCCTGGTAAAATTCCAGATTCTCAATAGTGCGTACACCGTTTCCCCCTATGATATCCGCACCGGCGTCCAGGCAGGCGGAAAGTCCCTGAATGGATTCCGTAATGGCTCCGCAGGCTTTAATTTTAAAATCCGGTCCTGCCGTTTCCCGCATAATTTCAAGCTGTCTTAAACTCAGTCCAACCGGGAACCAGCCTGTCTGGGTTTTAAAGAAATCTGCTCCCGATTCCTCTACCGTCTTTACCGCAAACCGCAGCTGCTCGTCATTCAAAAGCACCACTTCTACCAAAACTTTGATCTCAATACTCTCTTTCTTTTTCCGGATATATCCCACAAGGTCCGTCACCTCGCTGTGAAAACGTGAAAACTCATTCGACAGCAGATAGGACATATTCACCACAACATCGATGGCATCGCAGCCTTCTTCGATCACCCGGTCAATTTCCGTCTTCTTAGCCTCTATACTCATATCCCCATAGGGATAAGCCACCATTCCGATCACTTTAACGTCTGTTCCTTCCAGCAATTTCTTATAGGTTTTGATATAATTGCTGGAGGTGCAGATAGAGCGGTAATTGTACTTCCGGGCTTCATAAGCGATCATCTCCATTTTTTCAGGAGTATGGTACTCGCAGATACCGTCCCCGGCTTCAAAAAGCTTTCCTAAGGTTTCTCTTGTATAGTTTAAGATACAATGTTCCATTACGATTCCCTCCTGTTCTCAGCCCGCAGCGTCTCTAAACCACTGCCTTCATAATCTCAAATAGTTCCTGGGTATCCAGCCGCATAATACTGCCCACTGTCCCGTCTTTGTGGTAGCGGCGCACACGCTGGGCCAGCTTCCAAAGCACATCATCCGTAAGCTTCTCCTCCGGTACAAGCTCATGGAGTTTCTCCGGCATTCCCATTTCCCTGTAAAAATCCCGGGTAGCTTCAATCCCCAAAGGAATGACACTTTCCGGCTCCCTAAAATCATAGGGAATATTCCACACATGGGTAGCATATTTAATGAAGATCTCCGGATACTCCCTGCAGACATATTCCATCCAAGCCGGAATTACGATGGCCATACCTGCGCCATGTACAATATTAAATTCTCCGGACAGTTCGTGTTCTATCATATGGGATGCCAAATCCATATCCCTTCCGGCCGCCAGAACCCCATTATTTGTTATGGTACTTAAATACATAAGATTTGCACGAATCTCATAATTATCCGGTTCCTCCAGCACCTTGCGCCCATAATAAATACCGCTCCGCATAGCGGCCTCACACAGCTGATCCGTAAGCTCATTTCCACATCCTCTTACAAAATAACGCTCCATAATGTGGGAAATCATATCCACTACACCGGCAGCCGTGATAAATGCCGGAAGGGTGTAGGTTACCGTGGGATCCAGAAAGGCCACTACCGGCCGGACAAATTCTGTATCTACCGCTCTCTTCAAATCCGGCTCCTTTGTGATAACCGAGCTGTTATTGGATTCGCTTCCGGTAGCAGGCAATGTCAGGACTGCAGCCACAGGCAGCGCACGTTGTGGCATGGAGAGAGGCGCTTCCCCGTAAAAATCCCAGACATCTCCCTCATATACGGCGCCAAGAGCTATACATTTTGCAGAGTCTATGGTACTTCCCCCTCCCAATGCCACAATAAAATCAATCTGTTTCTCCTTGCACAGTGCAATGGCCTCTTTGGCTTTCTCCAGTTTCGGATTGCTCTCAACTCCGCCCACTTCTTCCGCAAAAATTCCGGCTTCTATGAGAGATGTACGCACCTTCCCTAATACTCCTGTTTTACCAAGAACATCGCCGCCATCGCAGTGGAGCAGTACACGGGAAGCTCCGTAGCCTTTTACAATTTCACCTACCCGCTCCAAAATCCCGGCTCCAAACTCAATCTTTGTCGTATTGCTTAATTGAAAACCATTCATCTTTCACCCTCCGATACTATGAAATATCCGTCCCCATCTATGCCTCTCTATTCAATAATTCCGGATGTACGGTGCTTTTCCACCCATTCCGAAGCATTCTCCTCATTGATCAAAACGCCGTCCACCAGTACATGGGCATCACTGATATCCTCTCCGGATGCAGCCTTTTCAATAATTTTCAAACTCTCTCCCACAAGAGCATTGGCATCCTGCAGCATAGTCGCTGTCAAATCTCCCGCTTCAATGGCCAGGCAGGCATCTCCCAATCCGTCGAAACCAAAGGTATAAAACTCTGTTTTTCCTGCCAATTTTCCCGCCTCAGAAGCTCCCATAGCCATATCATCATTTACGGCGATAACTCCGGCCAAATCCGGATATATCTGCAGCCAGTCTTCTGTGTACCGCATGGCCTCGTCCTTCATCCAATTCCCGTACTGTGTGTCTATGATCGTAACATCCGGTCTCTTTTCTTCCAGGGTATCGATCCACGCCTGATAACGGAATTCACTGTGCTGGTTCCCCGGCGTTCCTTTCAGAACACCTAATTTGGCGTTTTCAGGGAGAATGGTACAGGCGTATTCAGCCAGAATAGCAGCACTTGCATACATATCCCCGTCCACATAGGGGAGCACACCGTCATCGTCCATACGGGCTCCCACCGTAAGCACCGGTGTCCCTGATGAAACGGCATTGTTCAGCACCCCAAGAGCTAAGTTACTGTCATAGGGATAAAACAAAATCAAGTCTACCTGGGACGACATGGCCATTTCCACCATATCAATCTGCTTCTCCGCAGAATTTTCCGAATCAAAGGTTATAAAATCCAAATCCGGATAATCTTCCGCCACTTTCTTATCATATTCCTGCATAATCCAGCCCTGGAACCGGTTTTCTTTTCCGATATTCACAAAACCCACTTTAAACTTCTTATCCCCGGTTTCCGGCGTCTCTGCCTGGCTGTTTCCCTCCGCCTGTTCCCCCTTTTGTCCTGCCGTTTTTGTTCCGCATCCTGCTGCCGCCAGCATAACCGTGATCAGTAACATTGCCCATACTTTTTTCATATCTTACCCTCCATGTTTGTTCTTCATTTATTTCATCTTCATCTGTAATACAAGCTACTTCTTTTTCTGCATTTTCCCAAAGATCCGGCCGGAATTGATATCAACCACCACTGCCAGAAGAATAATGAGGCCTTTGACAATCTGCTGGGTAAAAGATTCAATTCCTTTCAGATTCATAATATTCTGCAGGATCCCTACCACCAGTCCGCCTACCAGCGTTCCCTGAATGGTACCGATTCCTCCAAGGAAACTGGTCCCTCCGATAATCGCTGCCGTAATGCCCTCAAACTCATATCCGTCTGCCGTATTTGGCATACCGGCATTTAACCTGGACATTAAAACTACTCCCGCCAGGCCTACAATGGCACCGCTGAGCATAAATGTCCGGACAATTACCTTATCTACATGGATTCCGGACGCCGCAGCCGCTTTCTCATTTCCTCCCACTGCATAAATATATCTTCCATGGCAGGTCTTATTCAGCACCACCCACAAAACAAGTGCAACGACAATCACAATCACCGCCGGAATCGGCAGCACATTCCCTACAGTCCCCTGGCCCAGTACCGAAAAGCTGCCTAAATTGTAAATATTATCGCCGTTTGTCAGCTGCAGTGTCAGGCCCCGGCTGATCTTCATCATAGCCAGTCCCACAATAAATGGCGGGACATTGCATTTTGTAATTACGGTTCCCATAATAAACCCGCAGCACATTCCCACTGCCATGCCCGCAAGAACGGAACAGAAAAGGGAGCCCGTGGCCAGATAAGTAAAACAGGCGATAATACCGCTCAATGCCACTACGGAACCGGCCGCCAGATCGATCTTATTCATAATAATAACGATTGTCTCCGCACAGCCAATCAAAATAATTACGGACATCTGGCGCAAAATATTTGCCTGGTTCGTAATTGTCAAAAAGGTCGGCTGGATAAGAGCGCTGACAATAATCATGCCTAGCAAAATAAAATAAATTCCCAGTCTCGAAACTGCAGAGGCTATCTCTCCCTGCCTGCTCTTTTGCTTTGTTTTCTCCGCCATCCTGTCATCCTCCCGTAGCCAGCCGCATAATGGTCTCCTGGCTCATTTCTTCTTTTCCGATTTCCCCGGTTATCTTTCCCATGCTCATAACATAAATCCGATCGCTGATCCCCAGCAATTCCGGCAGTTCCGAAGAAATCATCAAAATCGCCATTCCCTGACTGGCCAGTTGGATCAAATGGGAATAAATTTCAAACTTAGCGCCGATATCAATGCCTCTGGTTGGTTCGTCCACAATAAGAACCTCCGGCTCTGTCAGGAGCCATTTGGACAGTACTACCTTCTGCTGGTTTCCGCCGCTGAGATTTTCTATGGCCGTGTACCTGCTGGGAACTTTGATTTTAAACAAATCAATCATTTCATTTGCAGCCCTGGATTCTTCTCTCTTTTGCAGGAAACACCCCCGCATTCTTTTCTTTAAACTGGATATGGCAATATTCTCCTGCACAGCCCGCCGGGTAATAATCCCATACTCTCTCCGATCCTCAGAAACCATTACAATCCCTTGTTTTACCGCATCCCAGGGATGTTCGATCCGGATCTCCTGTCCATTCAGAAGGAGGCTTCCCTTTTCATGGGGATCCAGGCCGAAAACAGCCCGCGCCACCTCTGTCCTGCCCGCCCCCATCAAGCCTGACAAGCCCACGATTTCTCCCCGTCTGACCATCATATGGATCTCGGAAAAGCCCTTTCCGGAAAAGCCGCAAATCTCCAAGACCGCTTCCCCGGGCACATTGGTTTTTTGGGGATATGTATTTTCAAGCTTTCGCCCTACCATATAAGAAATCAGGGTGTCCGTATGGAACTCCGATGCAGGAGCCGAATGAACCACGGTGCCGTCCCGCAAAACCGTAATATCATCTGCAATTTTAAAAATTTCCTCCATACGGTGGGATATATAGATGATGCTGATATTCCGGTGCTTCAGCTCTTCAATCTTCCGGAAGAGAACTTCCACCTCCTTTTGGGTAATGGCAGAGGTAGGCTCGTCCATAATGATGAGGCTGGCGTCGCTGGATACCGCTTTTAAAATTTCAATCATCTGCATATCCGAAACGCTTAGATCTTTCATTTTCGTTCTCGGATCATAGGATAATCCCTCGTTTCTGATAAACTCCTCCGCTTTTCTATGGATTGTTTTT
Source organism: uncultured Lachnospiraceae bacterium (assembly GCA_910586955.1). Classification (GTDB taxonomy): domain Bacteria; phylum Bacillota; class Clostridia; order Lachnospirales; family Lachnospiraceae; genus Laedolimicola. Next base: position 37,262 of record CAJUMM010000007.1, read on the forward strand.
TTATCCAGCATCTGGAAAGAATTTCTGGGCTCCCTTCCCAAAAACATATTGTCTTCCACCGTCAAATGCGGTATAAAGTTAAGTTCCTGGAAAATCATAGAAATCCCAAGTTTCCTGGCCGAAACCGGATCCGAAATCTCAACCTCTTTTCCGTCAAACTTAATCTTTCCGCTGTCTGCCTTATAAAGCCCGTTGATGATTTTCATAAGGGTAGACTTCCCGGCTCCGTTTTCTCCTACCAGTACATGTACCGTCCCCGGGCGTACACGAAAACTTACATCATCAAGGGCTTTGACACCCGGAAAGGATTTACTGATATGTTCCAGCTCTATGCGGTACTCCTTCTCCTCCATTCCATCCCATTCCTTTCATCATTCAGGCGCTCCTGCTGCTTTTTACACCATAAACATCCATCAGTGCATTTGCCATTACATCCACAGGCGCCTCTAAGCCTGTCCAGATTTCAAAGGCAAATGCTCCCTGGTAAACCAGCATCTGCAGGCCGTTGAACACTCTGCAGTTTCTTTTCTCCGCCTCTTTCAAAAATCTTGTGGATACCTGATTGGGAATCACGTCACATACCACGATTTTGGGAGGCAGGGAATCATAATCCACATCCGGCAGCTCATTTGCATTTTCAAACCCGATAGAAGTGGCGTTGACAAACAAGTCCGTATCCTCCGGCACCAAAAAGGTTCCCTCCCAAAACACAAACTCTGCCTTTGTCTTTGTCTTGTCGTTCAACAGCTTTGTGAGCTCTTCTCCCTGTTCACGGACAATATTGACAATAACAATCTTGACAATGCCTGCTTTCGCCAGTTCCACAGAAATGGCCCTTGCAACGCCGCCGGCTCCAAGGATCACTGCTTTTTTCCCGGCAACCTCTACGCTGCCGTTTTTTAGATTCTGCATAAAACCTTTTCCGTCCGTATTTTCCCCATACAGCCTGCCCTTTTTCCGGTAAACCGTGTTTACCGCCCCGATAATTGCTGCCGTATGGGAAATTTCATCCAGATACGGAAGCACATTCTGCTTATGCGGCATGGTAAGATTGATTCCGGAAAAATTCATTGCCCGCATACCCTCCATGGCCTGCTTTAACTCCGGCTCCTTTACCTGGACCGTAAGATACCTGTAGGGAATTTTGTAATAATCAAAGGCTGCCTGCTCAATGACTACAGACGGATTTTCATCTACCGGATCTCCAAATACCCCTACCAGCTTTTCCTGATAATTATTCCCCATTCTTCCTCTCCTTTTACCTCCTTACTTTACTTGATGTAAAATATGCTATCATTTAATTTTAATATTGTCAATTTTAAATTTTAATATTTTATTTTTATGTATATTTTTAATAATTTTACTTCTATATTCGTTCGTTTTTACCTATTTTTTTGTTAAAAACTACTATTTTATAAAATCCCTCTTTAAGCACCACCGAATAGGACAAATCTTTTCATGTAAAATTAACTAACAAAAATTTAATTTTACCATTTTCTTTTTTTTCCAACTGTGATATAGTAACTGTGAATACAGATAAAGGGGAATTTTGAATATGGCGACTTTAAAAGATGTTGCTGAAATGGCCCACGTGTCCATAGCAACGGCTTCTAATGTGATTACAGGCGCAAAAGCAGTACGGCCGGAACTGGCTAAGCGTGTAGAGGAAGCAATCCGGGAGTTGAACTACAACACCATCCGGAAAAGCAAAAATGAAAAAAATAAATATACCAAAACCATCGGCTTTATCGTCTCCCAATTAGACAGCATCTTCTTTCCTCTCGTCATCCTGGGCATTCAAAAAATTGCTGCGGAGAACGGATACAGCCTCACATTCTATCCCACAAATTACAGCGGAGATCTGGAAAAAAAATATATCCGGAATCTGGTTAATAATAAAATAGACGGGATCATTCTGGACAGTGTTGTCTCCTATTCCGACGCTTCCTATTTTCAATACCTGTCACATCTTCAAGCCAATGGAAGACCTGTTCCTGTAGTGGGTATTCAAGGAGATTTAACGCCATACAACATTCCATCCATAACATTAAACAGCATTTCCGGCGGTTATATGGCCACAGAACATTTGATCCAAAAAGGCTGTTCTAAAATCGCATGTATTACCGGTCCCCTTACTGCAAGCTGGGCCATAGATCGTTTGGAAGGATACAAGCAGTGCTTGTCCGACTATCACCTGCCTTTCAACAGCAGCTATGTGGCTGCCGGTGACTGCACCCCTACCAGCGGTTATCTCCAGACAAACAGCCTTCTTCTGAATGCCGTAGATTTTGACGGTCTTTTTGCCCAAAACGATCTTATGGTCATCGGTGCGCTGAAAGCTTTGAAAGAAAAAAATATTCCTGTTCCGGAACAGATAAAAATTGTTGGATACGATAATATTTTCGTGGCTACCATCACGGAGCCTTCCATTACCTCCATTCATATTCCCAAACAGCGTTTGGGAGAAGAAGCTGCAAGATGCCTGATCAACCGGATCGGTACGGCTCAGTCCGCTCCTGCAGAGCGGATCGAACTTCCGCTGACTCTTACCGAGCGGCAGACAACAAATAAAAACGTTCCTGAAAATTGGGATTTGTTTTTTGTTTAAAGAATAGAACTGTAGACTTTCCATAAAAGAAGAAAAACAGGAAAAAACCAGCCGGCAGTGAAGGTTTCTTCCTGTTTTTCCTCTCTAAAATGAAACATTTAATAGAAAAATATTTTAGTTCCCCAAAAATCCTTCCAGCGCCAGCCCTTCCGTCACTTCTCCGGGAATCTCAAACTCCACGCTTCCCATGTATCCCGGGGCCACCTCATACTCATCAAAGACGATAACCAGATTTCCCTTGTCATTCACATAGAAGGTGCTGTCCTCCCTGATGGACTGGAAATCCCACTCCGGCGTCCCGCTGTCCAGCCAGTAGCTAACCATCTCATCCGCCGCCATCTGTTCTTTCATCTGTTCCTTGATATTATCGGAGATAGGAGTGATAAAATCTGCATCCTCCCGGAATATTCCGGCCAGATCAATCATTTCCCCTGTCTGCTTATCTATATGATAGATTTTAACAAGCTGGGTGCCGCTTGCCATCACAAGAAGCTGATCAAAGCGGATAGAAAACAGGCGGTCATTGTCCGTAATCACTCTGTAGTCCAAATCCACAGACATATTCCCTTCCCCGTCTGCAGCCTCCACGTCTTTCTCATACTGGGCAATGATTTCGTCCGTATACTCTTCTATGCTCTTGTTGATCTTTTCGGTGCTCTCCTCATTAACCGTTCCGTCCTCATTCTCCACGCTGATCTCGGGAATCTTTATATTGGCCTCCATATTGTTGGTGGAACTTTCGAACTCCCGGAAAGTCACCACCTTGGCAATGGAACCAATCAGGGGAATCTTCTCCATGGCATGTGCAATGGCAGCCCCCGAGTTGGCCATTATGGTAATGGCCAGCAGGGCCGCAGCGGCTCCTCCGGCTACGCGCACTCCGTAGACCCTGATCTTTGATCTTCTCTTTCCTGAATTCTTCTCCATGATTTTCTCCTTTCTCTCCTCGTCCTTTGCCTTCCGGATTCCCATCTCCACTCTCTGGCGCAGCTCTTTTGGAATCCGAATCGTCTCATAATCCTGCTTCATTTCCTCCAGCCTTTTATCCTTCACAGAGCATCTCTCCTTCCGTCAGTTCCATTTTCAGCTTCTTTAAACTCCGGTACAATATGGTTTTCACTGTGTTGACATTTTCACAGAGGGTTTCGGCAATCTCTGTCAGTTTCTGCTCCTCAAAGAAACGTAAAACCACCACCGCCCGCTCTCTTTCGTCCAGGATTTTTAAAGCCTCCAGGGTATCAAAATCCCGGTACACATCCTCCCGTCCCGTCTCGCAAAAACCATCTACGGAAATTTCCCTCTGGTTTTTCCTGATAAAATCCACCGCCGTATTCATGACGATCCGCCACAGCCAGGTCTTAATGTACTCTTCCCCCTTTACGCCTGCAGCGCCCTTCATAGCTCTGTAAACGCTCTCCTGCACAATGTCCAGAGCGTCCTCCTCATTTCTCACATAGGTATATGCAAGACGGTACATTGCTTCGTAGGAGTCAAGCACCTGCTCTTCCACTTTCTTCTGCAGGATTTCCTTTTTCATCTCTTTTCCCCCTTTCTATCTATTAGACGCAGCACCTTTTCAAAAAGTTTTGCTTTTTCCGGCCAAAATAAAAAGCTCTGCAGGAACACCTTCCCGTCCCCGCAGAGCTTCTATTTTCCACATTGTTTTGACTATCTTACGGCTTTCCCATCCTTAATATGATGCTTCTCCACATAACCGGTGAGCATCAATGTGAGAGCTCCGTCTCCCGTTACGTTGCAGGCCGTGCCGAAGCTGTCCTGAAGGGCAAAGATGGTCAGCATCAAGGCCGTACCTGTATTGTCAAAGAGAAGAATTCCCGTAATCAATCCCAGGGAAGCCATTACCGTTCCCCCCGGAACTCCCGGTGCGCCGATTGCAAAGACACCCAGCAGCAGGCAGAACAAAATCATAGTTCCCACTGAAGGCAGCTCCCCATAAAGAATCTGGGACACGGTCATGACAAAGAATACCTCCGTCAGCACGGAACCGCAGAGATGGATGTTGGCAAAGAGAGGGATGCCGAAATCCACCATGTCTTTTCTCAGAACCGAAGATTTCCCCGCACAGCGCAGGGCCACCGCCAGGGTTGCCGCAGAAGACATGGTCCCTACTGCCGTAATATAAGCCGGGCCGTAATGCTTTACCACTTCCATAGGATTCTTCCCGGAATATGCGCCGGCCAGCCCATAGAGCAGAGCCATCCAGAGATAATGGCCCGCCATAACAATCAGGATCACCTTGATAAATACCGGGAACTGCTTGGTAATGGTCCCCTCATAGGCCAGGCCGCAGAAAGTGGACGCGATAAAGAAGGGCAGTACAGGAATCACAACCTTCGTCACCACTGCCAGCACCACCGCCTGGAACTCATCCAGCAGCTCCTCCAGCCTTTTGGATCTGGTCCAGGTAACACCAAGTCCCACCAGAAGGGAAAATACCAGGGCGCTCATCACCGACATTACCGGAGGAATCTCCAGCTCAAAGAGCAGATCCGGAAGGCCTTTAAGCCCTTCCACCTCTGACACAATCGACAGATGGGGAATCAATCCGTACCCTGCTGCCATAGAAACCAGTGCCGCCCCCACAGAAGACACATAGGCCAGAATCAGCGCCACGCCCAAAAGCCGGGAGGCATTGTTTCCCAGTTTTGTGATGGACGGGGCAATAAACCCGATCACAATCAGGGGAACACAGAAGGTAATCAGCTGTCCCAGCACCTGCTTCACCGTCACCACCACATTCATAACCCCTTCATTTGCCACGAGCCCAAGCACAATACCCAGCCCTACGCCTACCAGCAGCCGGAAGGGCAGGCTTTTAAAAAATTTCTGCATAACGCAACTCCCTCTTTTCTTTCTACTATTATCTTACGCATCTGCAAATCACAGGAATACTCTTTTTTTATTATATCGGAAACACCTGTCTGCCACAAGAAAATTTGACAGGAAATCCGTTTTTGTCCTATTTTTTTTGTTTTTTCTGGCTGGAAAGCAGTTTGTCCAGATAAATGGATTTAAACTGCTTGCTGGCTAAAGCCTGCTTCAGGGGCGGAAGCTTCAAAATTGCGGCAAATACCGCAGCCATAGCCCGGTGATTGGCAAAAGCCTGGTTGTCAAACACCAGGTTCTGCAGGGTTCCCTTCTCAATGGCCTGCAGCACAAAGCGGTGGGTACTGTTCACCGGAGTAATCACCTGCACCGGACGGCGGGCCATCTCAATGGCTTTCGTGGGGCAGTTTGCGGCGCAGACCCCGCAGCCCAGGCAGATCTCCGGATCCACCTTAGCTTTCTTCTTTCCGTCTTCCCCCTCTGTCAGGGAAATGGCAAAGATGGGGCAGGCTTTCTCACATTTCCCACAGCCCACACATGTCTCCTTCTTTACCTGGGGGATATAGTTCGTGGTTGCTACCGGCTGCATAGGCGCAAATTTCCGGGCCGCCTGCAAAGCTTCGCAGCAGCAGCCGCAGCAGTTGCAGATAAAAGCCGGATCCTCCCGGACATTTTCCCCGATCTGCACCAGATTGTGGGCATAGGAGCGTTCCAGGGCGTCCATGGCCTCCGCCTTGTCAATAAGGCGGGCATAGCCTCCGTGCTCCGCCAGGGAACGGGCCACATTTCCGAAAGTCAGGCACACATCCAGGGGCGCGTCAATCTCACAGGGATGTCCTGCGTGGAGCATCTTGTGGCGGCAGTAGCAGGTTCCAAGGCCGATATACTCTGCCTCCTCCACAATATGGCTGGCCCGCTCATGATCCAGGATATGAAGGGTATTCTTGTTGGTCAGCACCGGCTCCTGCACAAACACCCGTCCCAGCCGGGTCTCCGTCACAAAGAACAGGTCTTTTACAAAATCTTCCTCCACATTCATGTATTGGTAATACAGCTCACTCAAATATTTCTGGTCTATGTCTCCTCTGGTCCGCATCAGGGCAAACTCAATAAAGCCTGCCATAGGCGGCGGCATCACGAATTTGCGCACGCCATTGTGGTAAGAATCTACCAAAAGAGCCTTTTCGCACAAATGCGTCAGGAATTTCTCCGCTTTGGCCTCGCTGGTGTTCCAGATGCGGGCCGCCTTCTTCGCCGTAAACGGCCGCACGGGCAAAAGGGCCACCCATTTAGCCTCCTTCTCCGTGTACAGCACCTGCAGAATTTTATAAAGGGTGTCCGATACCGGAGCACCCTGGGTAAACCAGTTGATCCGGTCCTCCAGATTTTTATAAGCATCCCTGCTGGCAAGATGTCCCATCTCTCATTCCTCCTATCCCTTTTTCATAACAAACGATTTGTTATCCACGGCCCGCATCGTAGCTAAAATACCGTCCAGATGATCGTACTCATGCTGAATCAATTCCGCCATATCATCATCCATGGACATCTTTTGTTCCTGCCAGTTTTCATCACGGTAATACAGAATACAATGGCGGTGACGGCGCACCCGCACCAGCAGATTGGGAAAAGACATACAGTCGTCCAAGAGTTCTATCATCTCCTCCCCAACAAACTTAAGGGTAGGGTTAATAATGACATAGGGCTTGTCCGTAAGAATACAAATCACCCGTTTTTTCACCCCAATCTGCGGCGCTGCGATTGCACGGCCAAAGCCGTAATCCCGGCGGATTCCCCGGATGCAGTCAAACATATCCGTAAATACAGGCTTAAGCTTCTCCAATTCTTCCTGTCTCACATCCTCAGAAATTTCATACAGCTGAGGATCTCCAAGCAGCAGTATCTCTCGTTCCATCTTTTGTTCTCCCTGCTTTTTCTGTTTTCCTTTTATATGTCTCATTTTAAATTAATTTCCTGCAATTTGCAATCCATACTTGCAACACCGCATAAAGCCCCTGGATCTTACATATATTTCCTTGAGATTCACAAAAAGGAAGCCTCCATGCGCACTTTCAGCACCTTCATCGAAACCCTCAATCAATATCTCTGGGGTCTTCCCATGATTGTCCTCCTTTTCGGTACCCACCTTTTCATGACCTGGAAAACCGGTTTTATCCAGCGGAAAACGCCTCTGGCCATCCGCCTGTCCCTAACCCGGGACCAGGCTTCCTGCGGCGATATCAGCCCCTTTGCCGCCCTCTCTACCTCCCTTGCCTCCACCCTGGGCACCGGCAATATCATCGGCGTGGGGACAGCTATCGCCCTGGGAGGCCCGGGGGCCGTCTTCTGGTGCTGGCTGACCGGCGTTTTCGGCATGGCAACTACCTATGCAGAAGCCCTGATCGCTATCAAATACCGGGTAAAAACTACGGACGGCCGGATGCTGGGAGGGGCCATGTACGCCCTGGAACGGGGACTTGGGATGAAACCACTTGGAGTTCTCTTCGCCTGCTTCGGTGTCCTTACCTCTTTCGGCATCGGCTGCGGCGTCCAGGTAAATGCCATCTCCACCATTGTAGACTCCGCCGTCAAATCTGCCGTCTCCGGAACCGGTTCTGCCCTGGATCGCCTCCTTTTGCAGCGCCCGGACGCCGTCTGTCTGGCCGTGGGCCTTGTCACCGGCCTTATCACCTGCGCCGTCATCCTTGGCGGTGTCCGCTCCATTGCCCGGGTCTGTGAAAAACTGGTTCCTTTTATGGCGGGCTCCTACCTTCTGGGCTGCATGGTCCTCCTCTATCTCAACCGGGCCTTTCTGGGGGAAGCCCTGTCCTTAATTCTATCTGGTGCCTTTACCGATACCAGGGCCGCCGCCGGGGGCCTTGCAGGCTCCGGCCTGATACTGGCTGCCCGCTACGGCATTGCCCGGGGCCTCTTTTCCAACGAGGCCGGCATGGGCTCCGCTCCCATCATTGCAGCTGCGGCCAAAAGCCGCAACCCGGTGCGCCAAGCCCTGATTGCCTCCACCGGAACCTTCTGGGACACCGTGGTGGTATGCCTTATTACAGGCCTGGTTCTTATCAGCAGCCTGCTGAACGGCGGTCTTCCCACAGACTCCGTCTCCGGCGGAGAGCTCACCAGCCTTGCATTTTCCCGGATTCCCTATCTGGGAAGGCCTATTTTAATCTTCGGGATTATCACCTTCGCCTACGCCACCATCCTGGGCTGGTCCTACTACGGAGAGCGCTGCCTGGAATACCTCTTTGGGAAAATATCCCTGTTTCCCTACCGTTTTCTCTGGATTCTGGTCCTGGTCTTTGCACCCGTCATACGCCTGGAACTGATCTGGAGCATTTCCGATACCCTGAACGCCCTGATGGCAATTCCCAACCTGGCCGCCGTCCTGCTGCTCTCCGGTACGATAGCTAAAGACACCCGCTATTATCTGAAACACCTGGATGAAACCGATTCTTCGCCTGTGCCTGTACGGCGGCGGTAGGGGGTAGCTCTACCCCGTTTACTGCGGGCCTTTTTCTGCTTCGTCTGCGTCCGGTTTTGTATAAAGGCATATCTTTGTCCATCTTTTCATATCTTAGGATAACCGCAGCTATTCAGCCTGTACAAATTTCCGGGAGGAGAAATCCATGATAAACAACAACGAACAACTCCGGGGACAGAATATTCTGGAAGAGGGACATCAAAAAACCATGCCGGAGGCCTTTCTGGAGCAGCTCAACGATCCGCTGATCTTTATTTTATTTATAGCCGCCGCCATTTCCATGCTTTTGGGAGAAATCAGTGACACCGCTATTATTCTGGCTGTGATCCTGGTCAACTCCGTGGTGGGCGTCATTCAGGAGGGAAAGGCCCAGAAAGCCCTGGAAGCCTTAAAACAGATGGCAAGTCCCACGGCCCTGATCCGCCGTGACGGCATCCAGAAGGAAATTCCGGCCCGGGATCTGATTCCCGGAGACATTGTCTGCCTGGACGCAGGAAGGCAGGTTCCGGCCGATCTGAAGCTCATTTCCGTAAACAGCCTGAAAATCGAGGAATCCGCCCTGACCGGGGAATCCCTTCCGGTAGAAAAAGATCTGAAGACTCACAACAAAGCCTACATGTCCACCAATGTCACCTACGGACGGGGAGAGGGCGTGGTGACTGCCATTGGTATGGATACGGAAATCGGGCGCATTGCCCGCCTGATCAACGAATCTCCCTCCGAGATTACGCCTCTGCAGAAACGCCTTGCCGATCTGGGTAAAGTGCTGAGCATCGTATCCGTCCTTCTCTGTGCCCTGCTCTTTCTGATCGCTGTCCTCCAAAGGCGGGATGTAGTGGAAATGCTGATTACCGCTATCTCCCTGGCCGTGGCCGCAGTCCCCGAAGGCCTTCCGGCCATTGTCACCATGGTACTGGCTTTAAGCGTCTCCCGGATGGTACGTGTCAATACCATTGTCAAACGCCTCCCCAGTGTGGAAACCCTTGGCTGTGTCAGCGTAGTCTGTTCGGACAAGACCGGGACCCTGACCCAGAATAAAATGACGGTCACTGCCTGCTATTCTAACGGCAAAATTGTGGAAGCATCTACGCTAAACCGGGAAACAGACCGGCACCTTCTGGAAGGCTTTGCCCTCTGCAACGACGCCGTCCTTACGCCGGAAAGCCGCCTTGGTGATCCCACGGAACTGGCTCTTCTGGATCTGGCCCGCCGTTTCTATCTGGAACGGCCGGAACTGGAACAGCGGATTCCCAGGGTGGACGAGATTGCCTTCGATTCCGGCCGGAAAATGATGACCACCCTTCACCGGGCCGGAGGAAGCACGGTTTCTTACACCAAAGGTTCTCCAGACGAAATCCTGAAGCGCTGCGATACCATTCTTTTAAATGGACGGGTAGTTCCCCTGGATGCCGGGAAGCGCAAGGAAATTGATACCGCCCTCCAGACCCTTTCGGGGAAGGCCCTCCGCCTTCTGGCCCTGGGCATGAAAACAGGGACCCTTCGTCCCTCTGAGAACAGCCTGACCTTTGTAGGCGCAGCCGGAATGATGGACCCCATCCGGCCGGAAGCAGTAAAAGCCGTCCGGGATTTCCGTCAGGCCGGCGTAAAGACCGTTATGATTACCGGGGATCGGAAAGATACAGCCTTTGCCATTGCCCAGGAACTCGGCATTGCCCGCACTCCCTCGGACTGCATGACCGGACCCCAGATTGACGCCTGCTCTTCCCAGGAATTGTCCCAAGCCCTGCAGCACACCTCCGTCTTCGCCATGGTATCCCCGGAACACAAGGTGCGCATTGTGAAAGCCCTGAAACACTCCGGGAAAATCGTGGCCATGACCGGAGACGGTGTCAATGACGCCCCTTCCCTGAAAGCGGCGGACGTAGGCGTTGCCATGGGAATCACAGGCACAGACGTAGCCAAGAATGCCGCAGATCTGGTTCTCACCGACGACAACTTCGCCACCATTGCCAAAGCTATCGCAGAAGGACGGGGAATTTACGAAAATATCCGGAAATCCGTGCTTTTTCTGCTCTCCTCCAACTTTGGGGAAATCATTACCATGCTTACGGCCATTCTGTTGGGGCTTGGCTCTCCTTTAAAGCCAAGCCATATTCTGTGGATCAACCTGATCACAGACTCCCTGCCTGCCCTGGCTCTTGGCGTGGATCGCAATGATCCCCGGCGGTTTATGAACCGGCCGCCCCGCTCTAAGGATGAAAGCCTCTTTGCCGGAGGCGGCCTGAACTGTACGCTCCTTTACGGCTTCCTCATTGCCTTTATCAGTATGACCGCTTTCCTGAAACTCCCCATTACCATGCTGGCATCCCAAGGGCTGCCTGTGACCCTGGAGCATCTGCGGATACTGCTGGCGAAACCGGAAATCCTGGCCCGGTGCCAGACTTATTCCTTCACAGTCCTGGGCATTTCCCAGCTCTTTCATGCCGTGGGAATGCGGGATGTGGAGACTTCGGTTTTCCGTATGAACCACCTGGCAAACCGGCTGATGATCGCCTCTTTCGCACTGGGTCTGGCCCTCCAGGCCCTGGTTACGGAGATTCCCTATTTCATCCGGGCTTTCGGCACCTGCCACCTGGCAGCCTCAGAGTGGCTGTCTTTGATCCTCCTGGCCTCCATGCCTATGATTGCCCACGAACTTCTGCTCTTTACGCCGGGCCGGATTTTAGAACAGTTTCATCAAGGCCAGCAGAATGAGCAGCAAACCGCTGACCCAGCAGAGATTGGAGCGGCAATGGGACGAAATCAGGCGTCCCAGATAAGTGCCGGAGGCCACAGCCAAAGCGCCAACCAGGGCTGAGGCGGCAAAAACCGCAGGGATCCGGGATGCCGCCACCCCTGCACCGATTCCCGCCGCCACACTGTCAAGGGAAAGGGCCGCTCCCAATGTCAGGGCTTCCCCCGGAGATACCAGATCGTCCTGATTTTTATTGGCCTCTTCGGCCTCATTGTGCCGGGAGCGGTCAAACAATTTCACAACCCCAAGTACAAACAGCAGAACAAAACTAAACTGCCGGGTCAGATCCTGGGGAATCATATTGCTGACCATTTCCCCCAGAATCAGGGAAACTGCCAGGGTCAGGCTTGACACCACGCTCACAATCAAAACAGAAAGAACCGGAACTTTTATCTTACTCACGCCATAGGCAAAACCAGCGGCAAAAGCATCTACGGATAAGGCCGTCACCAGAAGAAGGATTTCCAAAATAAAAGAAAACATGAAATCACCGGAATATTTTCATTTACGATTATCATATTCCGGTGATTTTATAGTGTTGAATTAATGCTTTTTACGAAAACAAACGAATCTTCCCGTATTCTCCGTCAAATCCTGGAATTCGATCCACCTTCCCCTCCCGCAGGCGCCGGATTCCCTCGGAAATCTCAGTCCCGCAAGCCTTCCGGATGTCCTCCACAGGAACATTGCGCAGGATCTCAAACTCCGATCCCAGCTTTTGCAGCATGGCCTCATACTCCCTGGCTGCCTTTGCTCCGGAAGGAGCAAAGCCCATGGAAGCACCGATCACTTCCGGCAGAGGCATAAGGCTTTCAAACCTTTTCCCGCCCTCCCGCACAAAGCCCTCCGGCCGATCCGACAGCTGGCTGATACGGTGGGCTACGCCCATGGTCATCTTCTTTTTGCAGACCGGACAGATGCCTTCTGCCTCTTCCGCCTGGGCCGGGCTTTGGCAGACTCCGCATTTCCGATGGCCGTCATAGTGGTACTTCCCCTCCTCTGGGAAAAATTCAATGGTTCCCTCCAATCCATCTCCCTGCTGGATAGCCTGGTACAGGCCGTTATAGGACAGCTCCGTCTTAAGGAGGTTCGCCTCTCGTCCCAGTTTCCCCGGGGAATGAGCGTCGGAATTCGAGATAAGCTGGCACCGGTCCAGGGCAGAAACCTGCCAGTTCATAGGCGGATCCGAGGACAATCCCGTCTCCACGGCATGGACATAGGGAGCCAGATCTCCGTAACATTCCTCCATGCTGTCAAAACCGGATTTTGCCCCAAACAGGGCAAAGTGGGGTGTCCAGATATGAGCCGGCACATAGATGGCCTCCCGGCATTCCTCCAGTATTAATTCCAGTAATTCCCGGCAGCCAAGACCCAGGATCGGCCGGCCATCGGAATGAAGGTTCCCAATTTTCTCCAGCCGGGTTGACAGGTTTTCCGCCGCCTCCAGGCCGGGAAGCAGAATCAGGCTGTGAACCTTTCTGGTTTTTCCGTCCTTTTTATAGATAGAGCTGATTTCCCCGGTCACAACAAACTGCGGCTCCCAGGTGTCCGCCGCCCCACCTCCGTAAATCCGGTATTCTTTTTTCAGTCGGTAAAATCCGTTTCCCGCCGGCTTAAGCTTTTCTCTCAGCTCATCCCTCCAGGCGGTATGGGTGAAATCCCCGGTTCCAATCAAATGAATCCCTTTGCGTCTGGCCCAGAAATCCAGCATTTCCGGCGTACAGTCTTTGCTGGTAGCATAGGCGTAATGGGAATGGATGTGCAGGTCTGCAATGTACATGGGTGGGCCCTCTTTTCCCTTTGATATTTGAATTTTACCATTATATCACAATATTTTGACAAATGGAAACCCCTCTTTTATCATAAAATAATAACAGCAAACACAGGAGAATGATTTCAGAATGGAAAAAGAATATTTATTAAGAGAACAGCCTTTGCGGGCTTTATTCCTATTTGCCCTTCCCATGATTGTGGGAAATTTGTTCCAGCAGTTTTACACCATGGCAGATTCCATGGTGGTAGGACGCTATGTAAGTGAAAATGCTCTGGCAGCCGTAGGAGCCTCCTATTCCCTGACCAATGTATTTATCTGCGTAGCCATCGGAGGCGGCGTAGGATCTTCCGTCCTCACCAGCCGGTATTTCGGAGCCCGGGAGTACGGCCGGATGAAAGAATCCATTTCCACGGCCCTGCTCTCCTTCCTGGCCATAAGCCTGATCCTTTCTGCCCTGGGCCTTTTGTTCGGCAGGGAATTTATGATATTCCTGAAAACCCCGGTGGACATTCTGGATATGGCCGTGGAATACCTGGATATCTATTTCTGCGGCCTGCCTTTTCTCTTTATGTATAATATCCTTTCCTCCATGTTCAATGCCCTGGGACGCTCCCGGATCCCTCTATACCTGCTGATCTTCTCTTCCATATTCAATATCCTTCTGGATATCTTTATGGTCCGTTCCCTGCATTTAGGAATCGCAGGCGTAGCCTGGGCAACCCTTCTGGCCCAGGGAATCTCAGCCCTGGTCTCTCTCTTCATCTTCCTTCGGGAATTAAAGTCCTATCCGGGGACTCCCCGGAAGCTCTACAGTCCCGGAGAACTATCCTCTATGTGCCGGGTAGCCCTGCCCTCCATCTTCCAGCAGTCCACCGTCTCCATCGGCATGATGCTGGTACAGTCTGTGGTTAACAGCTTCGGCCCCCAGATGCTGGCCGGTTTCTCCGCCGGAATGCGGGTGGAAAGTATCTGCATCGTTCCCATGGCGGCCCTGGGCAACGCCATGTCCTCCTATACGGCCCAGAACCTGGGTTCCGGGCAGACCGACCGGGTACGGGAGGGCTATCACGCCGCATTGCGCCTGGTGACCTTCTTCGCCGTCCTTCTCTGCCTGGCCCTGGAGCTCTTCCACCGTCCCATTATCGCTTCCTTCTTAGACAGCGACGGAACACGGCTTGCCCTGGAGACCGGCAGCAGTTACCTGAAATTTATCGGTTTCTTCTTCGCCCTCATCGGATTAAAAATGTCTACCGACGGACTGCTGCGGGGTGCGGCAGATATGAAGCTTTTTACCCTGGCCAACTTAGCCAATCTCTCTTTGCGGGTCATTTTCGCCGTTACCATGGCTCCTCGGTTCGGCATTACCATGGTCTGGTACGCCGTACCCTTAGGATGGCTGGTAAATTTCCTGATTTCCTTCCTGGAATACCGCACCGGAAAGTGGAAGACTACTTTAAACACCACGGCGGGGACGTCTTAACCAAACATCCCCGCCGTGAAATCCCTACTTTTGATAAAACGCTTCAATAGCCTCCGCCAGATAATCGGAGGTCCCTTCCCCGTAAGTCTCTTCTATATGCCGGCGCAGCTTTTCATTCTCCCGGTAATCCTTGGCCGCCTCCAGCATATAGCCCTTCATCTCCTTAAGCCGCAGGAACTGTTTGGATACGAACTCCATCTCTGCCACACATTCCCGGACTTCAAAGGTATTTACATCCGTGCCTTTCTTCCCTATGAGCTTTGTACGGGCAGCGTCGAAACGCTTTCCCCAGGCTTCCGTCACCTGGGCGCTTAAAGGGTGAGTCGCCGCATCCATATAATTCTCTTTGCCGCCGTACCATTCCACCATCTTCGCCATGGTCTTCCGGGCCTCCTCCGTAGACATCTGTTCTAGAAGATATCTTTGGTAATTCTCCGGACTCCCATACTGTTTTGCCACTATTTCCCGGGCTTCCTTTGACATATTGGCAAAAGAAGCCCTGCAGATTTCCTGGATATCCTCCCTGCTAAAGACTGCAAAATCCATGTTCTCCTCTCCTTTCAAAATCCTGCCGATGCTGTCTATCAGCCGGTTCAGCCGATCCCGTTCCAGTTCCAGCATCACTTTCTGGGTCTTTAGAATCTGGTTTCTATCAAAATCAGGATTGGAAAGAATCCCCCGGATTTCCTTTAAGGGCAGATCAAACTCCCGGAAATACAGGATCTGGCCCAAGATTTCCAGGGCTTTATCGTCATAAAGCCGGTATCCCGCCTCACTATACGCCGCAGGCTTAAGAAGGCCGATCTGATCATAATAGTGAAGAGTGCGCACACTGATACCTGTCTGTTTGGAAACCTCTTTTACCGTCTTCATAAAACCGCCTCCTGACTTTGATAAGATAACCTTAGACTATGACCCAGGGTCAGGGTCAAGAGAAAACTTTAGATTTTTACATTTTTATGTTTCCTTTTCCAGGCGTCCGGCCCAATACCGGACCGCCTGCTCCAGAAATGCGGCACAGCCTGGTGTTTCTCTGTCGTAATATGCACGGAACCGCTCATCGCACACATACATAGATGCCACGCCTTCATGAGCTTTTGCAGAATAGGAAGGCCAGGTCATAGAAAGCCATTCCCTGTGAAGCCGCACCAGCTGTCCTGCCTCCGGGCTTTCCGGAGAAAACCCCTTAAGAACGCTCTCTTTCAGCCTTTGCCGGATCTCTTCCTCCAGGCTGTGAAAACGCTCCCAATTCTCCTGTGTCATGTCTAAAAGCTTCCGGTTGGATTCCTCGATGGTTTCCGCTTTGTACCGCTCCCGGAGCTCTTCCCCGTACCGTTCTTCATTCTCCCGGACAGCCCTTTCTTTTAATGCCGCAAATTTTTCCTGATCACTCATTTCATATTCCCCTTTCTTGGACTGAATGGTCTTGGCAACCGTCCGAATCAGTGCATCCAGCCGCGCTCTCTCTTCCTGAAGCTGGGAAAGCTGTTCCTCCAGGGCTTTCACAATATCAAAATCCTTCTCATAGAGAATATTTCCAATCTGCTTGAGCTCCAGCCCCCGATCCCGGTAAAAGAGAATCTGCCAGAGCAGATCCGCCTCCCGCTCCCCGTAGAAGCGGTACCCGGAAGCTTCCGTATAAAGAGGCTTCAAAAGGCCAATCTCATCATAATACCGCAGGGTGCGTGCACTCACCCCCGCCAGCTCCGACAACTCCCGGATTCCGTATATTTTCTCCTTCATCGGTATGCCACCTCCTTCGGACTGTCTCAGCATATCCCTTTCCCCGGCGTCAAAGTCAAGGGGTTTTCCAAAATATTTTTAAAATTTGCGAAAAAAGCTGTTTTTCCCCTTGACCTGTACGCTGGGGACACGTTTATACTATAGAAAAACCTTAAAAACAGCGAAACCCCGGACAATGCCCGGCAGGATTTACGGACGCAAAACGGCCGGAAATACTGCCAGATAAGGAGGCACTGGCAGGGGTGGAGCGGAACTGGAATAGGAGACAAGTTATGCAGTTAAATGAAGTAAGCAAGCAGTTAGGCTTAAGCAAACGTGCCATAAAATTTTACGAGGAAAAAGGACTCCTTCAAGTGGAAAAGTCCCCCAACGGCTACCGGAATTACACCGAAGAAAATATCCGTACCTTAAAGGAAATCTCCCTCTACCGGAAGCTGGGAATCTCCCTGGCCCATATCCCCTCCCTTCTGTCCGGAGAGCATCCCGAACGGCTTAGGCAGATTTACGAAGAGAAGAAGCGGACCCTGTCCCTGGAAACGGAAGAGCTTAAGGCCCTGGAATGCTTTCTGGAAAACCGGGACCTGGATACTGCCTATGCCGCTGTGGACTATGAAACCATCGGAAGGGCCATACAGGAGATGATCCCCGGCTTCTACGGCGCCTACTTTATGAATCACTTTCTGCCCTACCTGCAGATCCGGATCGAGACAGAAGAGCAGCAGAAAGCCTACGAAACCATCATTGATTTTTGGGACAATACCAAAATCCACATTCCCCTCTTATTCCGCATCTCTGGCTTTATCACTCTCCGGCTCCTGCCTCGTCCGGCTATGGAACAGCTTGTCCGTCAAATGGACGCCCGGCTTCAGAGCATGCTCCACCCCACGGAAGAAGAGTACCAAAAGCTCCTTGAACAGACCCGGAAGGGTGCAAAGCTCAAAAGCAGCCTCTTGGCCCGCTTTCATCCGGCCTTTATCGCCCAGCGCCGCTTTATGAAAAACCTTCAAGACTGCGGCTACAATGATATTTTCATCCCTGCCATGACCCGGCTCTCCCCCAAGTACCGGGAGTACCACCAGGCCCTGATGGCCGTCAACCAACGGATCTGCAAGGATCTGGGGCTCTACTATGACTCCAAATTCCGGATGGTTATGAAATCCCAAAAATAGGCAGGCCCCTAATTTTTCAAAGCAGTAAGGGGTACCACAAATACCCCGTCCGGGCGGCGGTAGGCAGCGCTGGCCATGCCGCAGAGCACACAGAGGACTTTGGGCGGCCTGCCTTTGGGGTCTTTTTCAATCTCACGCCGGATATCGGTTAGATTTTCCGCTGCAGCGTCAATTTGATTCGCCCCCAGCTTGATCTCAAAGGCACACCACTCCCCGTCCGGCCGCTCCACTACCGCATCGATCTCCCGGTTTTTATAATCTTGATAGTGATAAAGAGCGCCGCCGAAAGACTCCGCATAAATTTTCAAATCCCGCTCACACAGTGCCTCAAAGAGAAAACCCAGGGTTTCCAATTCCTTCATAAGGGAATCCGGTGTGGCTTTCAACAGGGAACAGGCCAGGGACGGATCCGAAAAATGCCGCTTTACCGCCTGCTTCACACGCACGGAAGAGCGAATGCCTGCGGAAAAGGGCGGCTGGTTGTCCGTGAGAAACAGCCGTTCAAAAACATCCAGATACTCGCTGACAGTCTCTACGTCAATATCTTCATCGTCCATTTCCCGCACATCATTTTTCAGAGTTTTGTTTGTGGCCGTAGTACTCTCGTTGCGGGCAAGGGACCGGAGCAAAAGCTTCATCTTAACCGTATTCCGCTTAATCCCGTCCAAACGGTATACGTCATCGTCAATCACCGCATTGAGATATTCCCCAGGGAGCAAGGCCGCCTGTTCCAAAGGCAGCTTCACACTTCCCGGCCAGCCGCCCCGGATAATTACCTCAATGAGTTTTTTTAATTGCACTTCCCCTGTCATCACCGCTTTCAGTTCCCCCCTGCAAAGTTCCTCTAAGGACACCTGGCCGGAGGAATCTCCGGACTCATAAAGAGACATGGGCCGCATGCGCAGTTTGGCAATCCTCCCCGCACCGCTGTGAAGAATCCCTTTGTGATTAGGCGTGGCGGAACCTGTTAAAATAAATTTTCCTTTCTCCGCCGTCTGATCCACCTGATGACGCACCGCATCCCAGATAGGCGGAACCTCCTGCCATTCATCAATCAAACGGGGCGACTCCCCTTCCAGAACCAAATCCGGAGAAATCTCCGCCAGTTTCCGGTTTTGGAATCCGCCTGCCGGATCACCCATAAAAATCTCACTGCTGCTGTGGTATGCGGAAGTCCAGGTTTTTCCGCACCACTTAGGGCCTTCCACACAGACTGCGCCGAAGGTCCTTAAATATTCTTCCAATTTTGTATCAATCACTCGCGGGATATAATTTTTCTTGTCCATAATTGCTCACCTCTAAAATTATTATATCCCAACCCGACTGATCTTACAACTTCAATCCGAGCGATTTTTAGTTTTCAACCCGACTGATTTTTAGTTTTCAACCCGATCAATTTTCAAATCACCCCGCCGGCTTCCTTCTTCGGCTTCTTTTT
>CAJUMM010000007.1:56581-70095 GCA_910586955.1 uncultured Lachnospiraceae bacterium
GAAGCTCTCTGCAGGTCTCCCGCACCAGCTGTGAGAGCTTTTCCCTATCCTCCAGATCCTCCACCAGAAAATGGGGCTTCGCCCCGTTATAGGGGGATCCTTCCTCCAGATCCGGCGCCAGCTCCTTTCCCCGCTCCGTAATCTTCACAAACAGCTGATCATCGCAGATCACACCGAAAATCTTTCCGTCACAGTAGATTCCGTACTCACCGAACATTTTCCGGTAGGTAATCTCTCCTGCAGCGCCCATCTGATCCGCCGCATACTGAACAAATTCCAAACTAGATGCCATGATAAAATCCTCCCTTTCCTTCCGGGATCCGGCGGCACCGCCAAAACTGCCGGTTTCGTGCCGCCATATTCTGCTTCCGGACTATATTAGGTACATTTTACCACAAAAAGCACGGCAGCGGTATGTCATATTTACATCCGGTTCTTTCTCTTGACTCTCATGCGCTCAATACCCCGGACCGCTCCAAACAGTACGCCCGCACAGGGCCAGATTACCCAGGTTCTTCCCCAGGCCTCATGACTGTCTGCCGAAAGGCTTAGGGCAAGATAGATAGCTGTTACTACACACCAGTAAATTTTGTGAAGCTGCCGGCTATTGGCGGCTTTCTCCTCCGGTGTAAAGGCTCCTTCCTGCAGAAGCATCTGGCAGGCCTCCCATTCCTCGTTCCCCAAGGTACAGAGAAAGACCCCCAAATCCACCAGCAGCAAGACTGCATCAACACTCATAGCCAAAACCGCCTCATTTTCCGAGAAAATCATAACCAGGAAAATAGGAAGGGCCGAACTGATGCAGAAAAATACACCTGCCGCCGTAAAATTATGATGTTTCTTCTCCAGCTCACTTCTATGCCTGCGCACAATTCCCTCCACTCCGTACTCCAGGCGAAATCTTTCTTTTTTCATAAAATCATAGCTTTCCGTTTTGCCGCTGTTTAAAACCAGTACCACTGTGGCCCCTGCCACAATCAGGAGAAGCACCACCAGGCCTAAGCCGGCTGCCACATCCTCTTCTATATTCAGAGCTCCAGTCTCCGAATAAGCCGCAAGGAAAATCAGCAAAACAGGGCATAGAATATAGGAAGCCGTTGCCAAAGCCGTAGAGAACGCCTGTTTCTTCTTTTTCTCAAGAAAATTCTCTGCATCCCTAAGAGACACTCTCCGGAGCAGTTCCTGGATCTCCTCCGTCTCTTCCCCCACAGCGGGAACTTCTTCCTCTTTCTCTTTCAACAGATAGTCTGTACTGACTTCAAAGATTTCACTCATTTTTAAAATCCGTTCCAAATCCGGAATTGCCGACGCACTCTCCCATTTAGAAACCGCCTGCCTGGAAACATCCAGCTGATGGGCCAGTTCCTCCTGGGACCATCCTTTCTGTTTCCGCAGCGCCGTAATTTTTTCCGCCAAAATCATATTTTTCATTCCTTTCAAAAACTTTTTCTAACGATCGTCAAGGCTATTGTAGGCTTTTTCCCGGTTGTCAACCACCAAGTGCGCTTTGAAATTTGTAAACTGCCGGTTGCATTTTTACAATTTTACGTATTTAATTATAAATTTCTAGTGTAAAAATAGCAATGGGCTTTCACAGGGAGAAATCCGCCTGCTTTTTTCATTGACCGGATCCGGGTTCTGATTTAAAATAGAGGTCAGGAAAATTACAACCACTGCAAGGAGCAAACTACTATGAAATCATCGGAAGACCTTCGCATAAAACTGCGTTCCATGGACCACCGGAGCTATCCGGCTTACAAAGATTTGAAAGGACAGTACGACTTCGGAAGCTTCGTACTCTCCATCGACCATGTCCAGGGGGATCCTTTCGCCGCCCCCTCACGGCTCTCCGTCCTGGTAGCCGGAAAAAAAGCCGGATTTCCGGCAGAATACTACGACACCTTTCCCAAGCGGATCACGCTCCAGGATCACCTGACCAGGCTTTTTGCCGCACAGCTTGCCTCAGGCAGCAAGCAGGCCAAAGGTTCCGGGAAAAGCGGTCTTCTGGCCGCCTCCCGCTGCGGACAGGAAGTTCTGGAACGCACCGCCTGCCGTGTGAAAGACGGCGCCGTCACTCTGCGCTTTGAGGCCGGTTTTCCCGCCCGGGGCCGTACCATTGATGCCCGGGAGCTGGAAAAAATGCTTTTCGACATTCTGCCCGCCTGCGTTCATGCCAGTCTTTATTACCAGAAGATCAACAAAAACCGCTTAAAAGCAGCCATTGAGCTCTGCGAAGACCAGCAGTACATCCGTTCCCAGCTTCCGGCTCTGGGGCTGTGCGCCTTTCTGGCAAACGGTTCTGTCCTGCCCCGCCAAAGCGGCGTTTCCGATCGTCCCATGGAAGGAGCCGTTCCATTCCGATCTCCTGCTTCTATGGAGGTAACTCTCACCCTTCCCCACCGGGGACCGGTGACAGGCATGGGTATCCGAAAGGGCATCACCCTTTTTGTAGGCGGTGGCTATCATGGAAAATCTACCGTTCTCCAGGCCCTGCAGTATGGGGTTTACAACCATATCGGCGGCGATGGCCGGGAACTTGTTATCACAGATGAAAGTGCCTGGAAACTGCGCTCTGAGGACGGCCGCAGCGTATCCGGCGTAGATATCTCTCCCTTTATCCGCCAGCTTCCGGGACGCAGGGATACCCGGCATTTTTCCACGGAAGACGCCAGCGGCAGCACTTCCCAGGCCGCCAATCTTATGGAAAGCATGGAAAGCGGAAGCACCCTGCTGCTCATTGACGAGGATACCTCTGCCACTAACTTCATGATCCGGGACAAGCTGATGCAGGAAGTGGTTACCCCTGCGGAGGAACCCATTATTCCCTTTATCGAGCGTGTGCGCAGCCTCTATGAGGACTTTGGTATCTCCTCCGTCATCGTGGCCGGAAGCTCCGGATCTTATTTCCATGTAGCAGACACGGTGGTACAGATGAAAGAGTATGAGCCCTATGATATCACGGACCGGGCCAAGGAAGCGGCTGCAGCTTTCCCTGTCTTTTCCACCAGCCAGGAGAAATTTCCTGCCTACTCGGCCAACCGCTGTCCCCGGCCCAACGCTGCTCTGAAAAAGGATGACCGGCTGAAGCTAAAGGCTCTGGGAACCAGCGAACTTTCCCTTGGCTATGACACAGTAGAGCTCCGCTACTTGGAACAGCTGCGGGATCCGGAGCAGACCATGGCCCTATCCTATCTCCTGAAATATCTCCAGCTGCAGGTGATGGACGGAAAGAGAACCATGACCGCCCTGGCCGATCAGGCGGAACGGCTGCTTAACAGCCAGGGGCTGGAAGGCCTTTTTGAACGGGGTGACGTGCGCTCCTCCCTGGCCAGGCCCAGGCGGCAGGAGATTCTGGCCTGCCTGAACCGGTACCGGAAGCTTGGATGTTAAAGGAAACAGCAAAAGGCCTGCCCGGGGCGTCAACCCCTATGTGCAGGCCTTTCTTGTACCTGTTTTCTGTTTCCTCACTCACCCGCCGATCATCACACCCACATTTCCGTAAAGAGCCAGCCGTATGACCCCGCAGAGAACCAGATGCAGAGGATAATAGAGATAGAAGAACCACTTCATGCCCTTCCAGTTTCCACGCTCCCCGTTGTACCTTGCCAGCAGAGGAATGGTAAGCGCCGTGCCGAACTGCAGAAGCCCATATACTTTATCAATAAACAGGAAATATATAATGGCATATAGGGTTACATAAAACATCATACCGGACATCTGTTTCTTAAAATTCCCCCGGTTGCTTCCGATGGAGACAATGGCCATCACTGCGATACAGCTCCAGTCGGAGCAAAACGTCAGCAGGCAGATTAAAATTATCAAGAAGGTTTTCATCCATTCCTTCAGCTTTTCGCTATCCCCAATCACCAGGCACACCAATCCCCAGGCCAGGGACCAGATTACACTGGTCTGGTTAAAAACCGAAGTCTGAAAGGGAATAAAAGGAATCCCGAAGGCGAAATTGTAGGCAAAATGGGAGATCAGGGCAAACAGGAACAGCCTTCCCCCATACTTTTTCACATTGCGCGTATAGTGATAGCCTTCTGCAATAAAAAACCACATAATAGGCGCCGTCAGCCTTCCGATTACGTGACATATAAGAATCCACCAGTCCTTGGGATAATTGGGAAAAATCACGCTGATCAGGTGATCCAGCGTCATAGCCCCAATGGCAATCACTTTCAGTTGGTTGGAATTAAAACCCTTTCCCTGCTGTTTCATTCTTTCACCTTTCCACTCCCCGCATCCTGCGCTGGAGTTCCAGAATAGCCTGCAAAAGTTTCTCCCGCTCCTCATCCCCCAGTTCTACAAACTGGCAGCCATAGACAAAGCCGGAAATCCCCTTTTTCTCCGCCCGCAGCACCTTGCAGAATAGGTTCCACTCCGGCTCCTCCGGAAAAAGCCGCACTCTCAGCAAAAGCCGATCCTCCGGGCAGCACTCATATCTGGTTCCGATGCTGGCGCCGCCTGCGCTAATATTCCGAACATTTGCAGCCTCCTCCCGGTTCCCGAATCTCCCCAGGGGAACGATTGCAGCCTCCAGATTCACATCCAGACGGAAAAAAGCCCGGTCGTCCCTCACCCGGACAAGCTTCAAATCCTCCAGGCGCCAGAAGAAAGCCCGCTCTGCCACAATCTCTCCTGAAGCAGAAATATCTCCTCTCTCCTGGCCGCCGTTTTCGCAGATTCGTCCCCTTACCCCTGTTTTCTCTGCCGCTTCCGACTCTTCTTCTGTTCTTGCAAGAATTTCCCGAAATCCCATGCTATCCCGCTCCTTCACTGGGCTTTATAAGCCCCGCACCACCCGCAAAACCACCCCAATCACCGAATATCCCAGCAAATGCAGACACAAAACCGGCATGGTATGCCGTCCCACCCAGGCCCCGGCTTTGGCAGCAGCCGGCAGGTGCTTCTCTACAAAAAAGGCTGCCTCCATACAGAGCAGGGACCCTAAGGCTCCCACCGCCAGATAGAGAATCATAGAGCGCCCATAGGAAGCCACCGACATATTCACGGTCCCGTTGAGCCAGGACAATCCTGCAAACAAAACAGCCAGAAGCAGCAGGATTCCTGGCCTCTGGTAAATCTTCTCCACCAGCTCCCGGGAGGCCGCCGCTTTCCCAAATGCCAGAAAAGAAACCGCATATAAGGCCGTATCTATGCTCCAGGGCAGCAGGACCGGACAGAGGTAATGGAGGAGTACCGCGAAGACCAGCAGGCCGCCGTTTAGAATCACAAGTTTTCTCAAATCCCCTTTGCTTATGTCCATCAGCCACCGGAAGACAACAAGGCTCACAAACAGGCAGGTGAGAAACCAGGTGGGCGTATTGAGAATTTGCATAAAATACACATTGCTCACCGCATTCCCGGGAAGCAGGCAGTACCGGGAATACAAAATTCCCAGAAGGGGCGAAAAGGACGCACCGGATATCTGTCCCGTCTGCAGCAGGTTTTGGAGAAAGAAAACCAGAAACAAAAAGAGGTTGTAGCCAAAATAAGGCACCAGAAGCCTCCGTGCCTTCTTTTTCACAAAGACAGAAAAAGGTTCCTCAGGGCGGTAAGAAAAAGTCATCCCCGCCAGCACGAAGAAGACCGGCATATAAAACATGCCCCCCAGAAACGTAACGGGACCTAAGCCGGCCCCTGTGTGAACCACCAGCACTACCAGGATTCCTATTGCCTTGGCAATGTCCATCCATACAATCCGCTTCTCTCCCATTACACACTTCCCCCCTTCTCTTGCTTTTTCTTCCAGGCACGGGACACGAACTCTTCCAACCGCCTCCCTGTAGGCTCCAGGTACTTCCAGCTAAGAGAGGAAACTCCTAAAACCAGAACCGTTGTCAAAAGAAAATCCAATCCCACAGTCATGTGATACCCCAGCCGCCCCACAAATTTCAGGAAGAACCAGCAGGAAAAACTGGCAATCACCGGAAAGTGCAGAAGATACAGGGAAAAAGAAATTTTTCCCAGATACCGGAACATCTTTCCCGAAAAGAAGCGCTGAAGGGCTTTGCATCCCAATACACCGGCCGTCAGGAAAAAGGCCCCTGCAATATGATAAATCACCGCATAGGCAGGGGGCAGAAATCCGTATAGAGTGCCCGGCAGTTCTCTCCCGAAAGAAGGATAGGAGGAAAGGTAAAATCCAAGAACAAACACCAGGGCCGGCACCGCCGGAATGCGCTCATAGAGATCCACCAGCCATTTCTGGGTGCTGTAGCAGTCACAGAGCACGAAGCCCAGGAAGATTCCCGTAAAATAGACATCTGTTTTCAGGGACACCAGAAGCATCACGGCGTAAACCACATAGCGGAAGGGATTCTCCCCCACCAGATAAGCCGCCAGATACACCACCAGAGCCCCGGAGAACAGATAGGGAATGGTCCACAGCACTCCGTTGTAGGCATTGCTTCCCTGGAGGAAACAGCCCAAAAGGCTCTCATAAAGCATTCCTGTAACTTCCGGCGGAAAACGGTGAAAGCCTCCAAGCCAGGCTTCCGATCCGGTCAGGACAGCCGCTTCCCCGTTCCGGTACAGCCCGAAACTCATGAAAACAAATACAATCACATTCACGTATAAGATCACCGGCATCAGCCGGAAATACCGCTTCAGGGCCGCCTCTTTAAGCCTCCCTTTATCCCTTGTTCGGAAATAGGAAAGGCAGAGCACAAAGCCGCTGAACACCAGGAACATGCAGACCGCCGCATTTCCGTTGTAAAAGAAATTGAGAGGAGATTTCCCTATGGCAAGCTCCAGGCCCCTTTTCGTATGGGCATGGACCGGATTAAGGCTGTATGCGGCATAATAAAATGCGTACACAAAATGGCAGAGATACACCATCAAAGCTCCCAGTCCCTTTAATCCGTCAATGTAATCCAGCTTTTTCACGGATGCAAAAGCCCCCTTTCGCATAACATTCTTGTATACACTTCCCTCCCCTTCGCAGACAGATGGATCAAATCCTGAAAACAAGCCGGATCGGAGGTGTCAAAATCCAGTTCTTCCGCCAGAACCATCCGGCTCTCCCCGGGCATCTCCTCCAGGGCCCGCACACAGGCCTCATAGAGTTCCAGGTAATCCTCATCCCGGTACATCCGCTCATACTTGGGCGTCTCCAGGAACCATACCCGGATTCCGTGCTCTTGGGCCAGCCCAAGAAGTTTTTGGTATCCCTCCAGCTGCGCCGGCTGCAGGCCGTCCCTTCCCCCAAGCATCTCAAGGCTGTACAGGTGCTCCCTGGTCTGCCCTGCCGGGCGCAGGACATTTCCGCCGTTGCGGAACTGGGCGGAGACCAGGCGGTTGTTGAGAGGATAGGTAAGAAGCTGCTCGTTGTTAGCCGTGACAAACAGCTCGTAGAAATCCGAAAACTTCCCGTTGCTCTGGGTATCCATTAGCTTCCAGGCCTCCCACTTAAATGCCAGATCCGTATCCAGGAGAATCTTTGTATCGCTGATCCAGGGAAGAGCCGCCGCCGTGTAGGGATAGAGATCTACATAGAGATTTTCAATCTCCAGCCCCTCCTCCAGCATATAGTTAAGCTCCATAGCCATAAAGGCCGGCTGGTTTCCGTTGTAGGAAAGAATATAGACGTTTCCCTCCAGCTCCTCCTCCAGCACGTCAATAGACAATCCCTGGCGGAACATGGAGGACCCTATAAAGAGATGGCTCACCTTCCCCTTGCGGACGGCAGCCTGCATTCCGTAGGAGGAGGCAGGCAGAAGCCTTGCATATTCATTTTTCATACCTGCAAATAAGAGGGCCGCCAGACACACCCAGGCGGTAATTTTCCCAATCCGTTTCATGCCTTCTCCTTTCCGATTCCCATCCCTTTTGCCGCAGCTTTCTTCTAAAACTGTGCATACAGGAAACCCGATACGCCGAACACCCCGAACAAAAGCACGCTTATTCCCATAAGTGCCATCCAGAGAGCAGAAAGGGAAAAACCCTTCCCATAAGGCCCTTCCCCTTTCCGGCAAGCGCCCTTTCCGTAGGTCTGCCCCCATTCGTAGAGAAAAAGCAGGAGCAAAAACAGGCAGGCGGTCAGGAAATAGGCTGCACAGGTATTATCCCCGGTAAAGGGCAGAATGGAATTCTGGATATCCCCGTAGGACAGGGAAAAATGAAGGACTGCGTGGCGGATAAAGGCAACAGCAGCCCCCAGGCTCTCTGCCCGGAAGAAAACCCATGCCGCCGTCACCCCCAGAAATGTGAGAATCGTCTGCCCAATCTTCCTCAACGGCCCGGCTTCCCCCTCTCTCTTCCTGCTGCACATATTCCAGATTCCATGAATCCCACCCCAGGCCAGAAAGGTCCAGTTATCCCCATGCCAGAGGCCGCTTATTAGAAAGGTGGCCAGGAGATTCAGGTTCCTGCGCATGGTGGATACCCGGCTGCCACCCAGGGGGATGTAGACATAGTCTTTGAGCCAGCTTGACAAGGATATATGCCAGCGGCTCCAGAAATCCCGGATATTCCTGGCAAAATAGGGGCAGTCAAAATTCTTCCTGCTGCGGATCCCCAGAAGATTCCCCATACCGATGGCAATGTCCGAATACCCGGAAAAATCACAGTAAAGCTGAAAAGAATAGAGAAAAGCCGCCATGACAGCAGCCAGTCCCGGATAGGCCCCGGGAGCGGCAAACACCGTATCCACATAACCGGACAGACGGTTTGCAATGACCATCTTCTTAAACAGGCCCAGCACAATCCGCTGAATTCCCTCTGCCATAAGCTCCGGATCAAAGACAGGGCCTTTTTGGATCTGGCTTAAGAAACTGCCGGGCCGCTCTATGGGACCGGACATAATCTGGGGAAAGAATAGGGTATAGGCCAGATAATGCCCCAGGTGCGGTTCCGCTTTCTGCTTTCCCTGGTAGATGTCCGCATCGTAGCTGATCAGCTTGAAGGTATAATAGGAAAGTCCCATGGGCAGCATCAGCTTTAACACAAGAGGTTCCGTCTTGAAACCTCCCAGCGCCAGAAGGGAAGCTATTCCGCCGGCAAAAAAGTTAAAGTATTTGAACAAAAAGAGAACGCCAAGAAGAGGCAGGATGCTTCCTTGCAGCCAGCCTCTTTTCTTTTGCAGTGTCTGTGCCTCTTGGATTTTCTTTCCCGCAAACCAGGACCAGCATGCGGACGCTCCCACCAGCAACAGCATCCAGGGAGAAGCGCTCATATAAAAAACCATGCTGGCCGCCAGCAGGATTCCCCATCTCCCCCGCCGGGGTGCCAGGTAGTAAACTCCCAGCACCGGAAGGAGAAAGAGAAGGGTTAACATCATATTTGACGCCATGGGCCAGTCCCCTTTATCTGCGCACCCACTTGCCGAAGAGGGTCTTCTTATACTTGAGCAGTTCCTCCTTGGCCTCCTGGTTGTCGCCAGCTTTCTGCAGATATTCCACAGCCTTCTTAATATCCTCCGTCACTCCAAGTCCCTGGCCATAGATCGCTCCCAGCATATAGAAAGCCTCCCGGTTGGTCCAATCCACCTGCTCCAGGAACTCCCTGGCCTTTACGTAATCCTGCTGGGTTCCCCAGCCCCGGAAATAGCATTTTCCCAGGTAGCAGACGCCGAACTTGCTTCCATGCTCATGACCGTAGGTGAGAAGCTGGAATGCCTTCCCATAGTCCTTCTCCACGCCTTTTCCGTCGTAATAAAGCGCTCCCAGGGCATTGGCACAGGCAATCTTCTTCCCCTCATCCTTCACCTTTTTCAGCCCTTTCTCATAGCACTGGGCCGCATAGGCGGGATCCTTCTCCACACCCTTTCCTTCCTCATACATCTCCCCGATGCAGTACCAGCAGTCCAGCTGTCCCCCCTCTGCCGCCATCTTATACCAGTGAAGGGCTTCCTCATATTTTTTGGCCTCCGCCAGATCATCCGCATAGATCCACTGGTGGATGGGATAGCCCATCTCCGCACCTGTCTTAAAGAGATTCTCCGCCAGTTCGGGACGGGGCGCAATGAGATCCTCGTCTCCCTCCCGGTAAAAACGGTTCAGGTTATTGGCGGCAAAATACATACCACCCCGCAGGGCTTTCTGGAACCAGTCCTCGCACTTGGCAATATTCTCCCGCAGGTAATCCTTGAACTCTTTCTCACTGGAAAAGGAATCCCTTCCCTTGCCCTGAATCCGCAGGAAGTCCCACCAGAAATAAGAATTTGCCACGGTGTACTGGCAGAAGGCGTCCCCGGCCTCCGCCTTTTCAAGAACACTGTCAAAAGCCTCCTGAAGGCTTCCGAAAGGCATCTTCTTTTCCAGGGAAGGCGTCAGCTCTCCCGTGCGCAGGGCCACCATAACACCGATGCCGCTGCCCTGTTCCACTGCCTTATGGATCAGCGCAGTAGCCTGATCGTCATCCTCCGGAAATTCATGTCCGCTCCACACATACTGGTTTCCGCAGAGGCACCTGGCCAGAATACAGCTGGCATCCCCGTCCCCTGCGTCGGAAGCCTCTTTCAGCATCATAAATCCTTCCGCACCCTTTCCAGCACGCAGATCGTAGTAAATATACCGAAGTGCCTGCTCCACTGCATCGCTAAAACATTTTCCCATGATTGTTTCCTCCCTTGATTCTTTGATTCCTTTTTATCTTTTTTCCGCCTGCCTGGTATAGTCCTTCCACTCTTTCCAGTCCGGCGAAAATTTACCCTCAGCAAATTCCATCAGCCAGGCCGCTGCCTGGCGGTGGGTGCAGCGCCTTTGAAAGAAACGCAGCTTATCTTCATCCGCCCTGGTCACGGATATACGGCAGCGCCCGTCCGTCTTATCCCCGGCCTGAACCTGCATCCATAGATAGCCGCCCCGCAGAGTCAGCTCCACGGTTTTGTAGGTCCCGTCCGCAATCCCTTCCGCCGCCACCTGTACGTCCTCCAGGGTAAAGGTGTTATGGCGCTGGAACACCCCTGCCGCCGTTGTCAAAGCCAGAAGCGGGGGATAGACCTCCCTGGCCTTTTTCTCCGGTGCAGGTCTCCGGTTTAGATGAACCGGCTCCCAGCCCTGGAGATTGGGAACCTCTCCCCCGGCCCAGGCAAGCAAAATCGCCTCCGCTTTCTCCTCATCTGCCAGACGCAGCAGCCCCTCCTGGGACAGCTCTCCCGGCCGGGCCGGAGCCTGGACCAGCAAGAGCTCTATCTCCGGAGAACCTTCCGCATCCTCCCCATAATCGTCTTCCTCTTCACGGCTGTCGTAGTCCTCATCACCGTAATCATAGACCGTACACTCCAGCGCACTGAAATACCGGCCAAAATATTCCACCGGCCGCCCTGCCGTCAGGGAGAAATCACCGTACCCCTCTTCCAGGCAGTCCCTTAAGGTCTTTCTCACCAGCTCCGGCGTAACCCGGGAAGTAACGCTGCCGTCTGCTCCGTGAAGGGTAATATTCTGGTTCTCACCGGTCCTCCCCTGGCTCTGAAATTCCTGAAACTCCCGTTCTCCCTGCTTCACCCGGTACTCCCGGAGCATATGTTCCCACTCTGTCTCCGTCTTGCTCCCATTCCAGTCTGCATACTCTCTGTAAGGCCTCTGCAGGGCGTCCGGTGCCCTGAGGCTGATACAGTTAAGAAGGGCTTTCAGTTCTCCTGGATTTTTCATCGTATAAATCCGGGTCTGCCTCCGGTCGTCCATGACGTACACCTCCAGCACCCGGCTGGTCTGGATCCTGTCTCCGCTGTGCCGGCGTACAATCTCATCCCTGCCGAAGAACAGACGGATGCGGGGAATGTAGCTGGCTTCCTCTCCCAGAATCCATTCTTTTCCTACGGCCACCTTGTCAAACCACTGTCCGTTGGCCTTAATATCCCGGTCCACCATGGCAAAAAGCTCCGCCACGGCCGGTGCCTCCTCCGGATAGGGAAGCTGGGAGCGGATGGATTTGGCCAGGGTACTCTTTTCCGGAAAGAAACTGTCCCGCACAGCAATATAAGCCATGTAAACCGCTGCCAGGAGAAAGAAAACGCCTCCTCCAAAGCCCACTGCCGTTTTCAAATAATCTTCGGCCTTCCACCCTTCTGTCCCCTCCTGGAAGAACATCCAGCCATAGACCAGAAGGCAGACTCCCAGAACGAGGCACAAGGCCGCCCAGCCCAGATATGCCAGGCGCTTATGGGTCTTTTCCAGGCAGTAGCCCCCTGTTTTCTTCTCTTTCAAACAGCATCCCCCCTGTCTTCTCTTTCGTACCCGGCCTTAAGCCTGTCCCAGGGCTTCCCGGTAGGCATCTCTTCCCACATCCATCAGGACCGCCAGCAGAATCGCTGCATAGAGGACCATAGGGAGCTTGGAAGTCCCGTTGATCGCATTAGCATAAGCACTGTAGGAAACAATCAGGTGCAGCATAGGGAGATAAAATTTCTCCGGCCGGTACATAGCATACAAAAGCAGGCCGATATCCGCCGTGTATCCCGCCCATGCAGGCATGGAGGGCGCAAGGTAAGGAATCAGCACCGCCAAAAACACAAACAGCTGCAAGGCCAACGCTCTTGTGATGCACACCCTCTTTTTCACGCCCAGATAGACGCCTGTGAGTAAAAGGCCGGCCAGCACCAGCAGGCTCACCTGGTTAAACAGATCTACAAACATTGTTTTGCCGATGATCTCATAGAGATTGGGCCATCCAAGGGACAAACTCCGGGTACTTATCCGCAGCCGGAACAAAGCAATCACCGTTCCCACGGCCACGGAAATTCCTGCCCGCAGCCTTGCTCCCTTTGCAAACAGATAAAGACCCGCAAGAAAGAACCAGGCATAAAAGACGCTCCCCCGGTTCCACAGGGCTCCGTTGGCAATTACCGTAGGGTAAATCATAAGAACCCCATAGGTCAGGAAGGCCCTGATTCTTGCTCCCGTGTAGGCAAAGACAAGGATGCCTCCCCATACAGCCAGCAGAAATTCCAAAATCACAGCCGAAATCTTATCCCAGTCCGTTACCGTACAGTCTATCACTGCCAGACGCAGCATAACGCTTGTAACCGTAATGCACACAGCCAGCAGCACATCCAGGAAGGTAAAAGAGAAATTCCTTATTTTCCATTTTTTTACAATCAAATTTCTTAAAAATTCATCCATCAAGCCGCCTCCTCTTCCGTCCGGGAAATCTGATTGGCAGGCTCCATCATATACCGCCATAGATCCAGGCCCACAGTCACCAGAAGGCCAAGCTCCATAAGCGCCCACACGCCGTAATAAATAGAAGGCTCATTCCATCCCAGATGGCTTAAATACGCCATATAGGAGTTAAAGGAAAGGAGGATGTGCAGCAGGGGAAGATAGAACCGCTTCATATTCATCATGGCATAGATAATTGCCAGGATATCCGCCAGGCAGCCGTAGCGCTCGTGCATATGGGGCAGGAAGTAGGGCGTCAGAATGGCGAAAAACAGGGCCATCTGCACAATAAACTCCTTTGTAATGCGGTAACGCTTCTGGGCCATGGCAAACATCACGCACATAAGAATCCCTAAGATCAGCCAGGTCCCGGCTTTGGCGTACTCCAGAAGGAAATACTCGTTGCCG
>CAJUMM010000008.1 GCA_910586955.1 uncultured Lachnospiraceae bacterium
ATTTGCAATATGGACAGCAGAAAATACAGGGAGTTTGATATTAATTTCGGCCTGGAGGGAAGATCAGCCCTAATTACCGGGGCAGCAGCAGGCATTGGGCAGGCTATCGCCGTGATGTATGCGAAAAAGGGAGCGGATATTATCTGCTTTGATCTCCAGGAAGCGCCGGAGACCCGGGAGGCCGTGGAGGCCTGCGGAAGGAAGTTCTTACAGATAGTTGCGGATATTACCAAGGATGAGGATATCAAGAACGCAGTAAAGACAAGTATTGAGGAATTTGGAAAGATCGATATTCTGGTGAACTGCGCAGGGATAGGCATTCTGGAGAAGATAGAAGAAGTCCGGGATGAGATCTGGCAGAAGACCCTGGACATTAACCTGACGGGAAGCTTTAAGATGACGAGAGAGGTTGGCAAGGAGATGCTGAAAGCCGGCGGCGGCAAGATTGTCTGCATCGCCTCCCAGGGCGGAATCGTGGCCTTGGACCGCCATGTGGCATACGGATGTACCAAGGCAGCCATCATCCAGCTGGTGAAGCAGTGCGCCCTGGAGTGGGCTCAGTACAACATTAACATCAATGCCATCTCCCCCACCATCGTTATGACTGCCCTGGGGGAGATGAACTGGAACAATGCGGCCGGAGAGGCCTTTAAGAAAACCATACCCGCCCGCAGGTTCGGGTATCCGGAAGAAGTGGCAGCCTGTGCGGTATTCCTGGCAAGCGATGCGGCCAGCCTCATCAACGGAGCCAACATTGTGCTGGACGGCGGATTTACCATTGGATAATTAATCAGCAGAAGCCCGCAGCGGCCCAGAAGGAATTGCAGACGCAAAGCGTCTGAAAATCCTTCTAGAAAAGGGGTCCGTGAAGGGCGGATGCGGAACTGGAATAAAAACTGGAATAGGAGATTTCATATGGCAGAAATAATGACAATGGGCGAGCTCCTGGTGGAGATTATGCGTCCTCATGAGGATATCCCCCTTTATGATTCGGATTATTTCCGGGGACCCTTCCCAAGCGGAGCGCCGGGCATCTTCATCAGCACGGCGGCCAGGCTGGGACACTCTGCGGCGATTATCAGCGGCGTGGGGGCGGATGACTTCGGAGAAAATATTATGCGCAGGCTGAAAAAAGACGGGGTAGACGTAAGCCGGGTGCTGGTCAGCGATAAAGGCAACACAGGCGTTGCCTTTGTGACGTATTTTGCAGACGGCGAGCGGAAATTCCTCTTCTATATGGATAATTCCCCCTGTGTGATGGCGAAGGCTCCCGAGAGCCTGGAAGGGCTTGAGGATGTAAAATACATGCACATTATGGGCTGCGCCCTGATGTCCAATGTAGACTTTGCCCATGAGATTGTAAAAACCATGAACAGGATGAAGGATCAGGGGGCGAAAATCAGCTTCGATCCCAACGTGCGCCTGGAGATGATGCGGGATCCGGTGGTGCTTAAGATTCTTCAGGAGGTCTTTGACAATTCCTCCATCCTTATGCCGGGAGTGTCGGAGCTTAAAATGCTCTCCGGCGAAGAGGATTTAGACAAGGCCATCGGGAAAGTGTTCCAAAATCCAAACCTGGAGCTTCTGGTCCTTAAGAACGGCTCTAAGGGCTCCCGGATTTATACAAGGGAAGGCCTTGAGGTGGAGATGGGCGTTTACAAGGTGGAGCAGGTGGATGCCACGGGAGCCGGGGACAGCTACGATGCGGCCTTCCTCTGCGGCCTGGCAGAAGGTAAATCCCTGAAAGAAGCTGCACAGATGGGGGCTGCCGCAGGAGCCTTAAATGCGTCTGCCTTCGGACCTATGGAAGGGAATATTTCGCCGGAAACTGTGGCGGAGATGATACGGAAAAATTCATAATAGGCAACAAAGTATCTGGAAGCTCCCTGGAGAGAAGGGAGCTTCCAGATTTTTTATTTATATTGGGAAAATCCATGGAATTTTTAAAGGAAAAATTTGGGAACGTTTAAGGGGATTTTATTGATTATCCAAATTCTGCATGATATACTAAATAAAATCGAGATATTCCACAAAGAGAGGGGATAGACAGATGCTGCTTCAACTGATAGCGGAAGCTACGGAATGTGAGTTTAAAGAAGCCGTGGAAAAGAAAAAACCAAGAAGCTGGTTAAAGAGCGTCAGTGCATTTGCAAACGGAATTGGAGGGACTATCTTCTTTGGTGTAGCAGATGGGGCTTCTGTTGTAGGGCTGGAATACGTTCAAGAAGCGGCAGAATATATCAGTGAAGCAATTAAAACACGTATTGCGCCGCTTCCCAATGTAGTATTGACGGCAGACAGGGAGAACGGAAAGGATTTTCTGGCGCTGATAGTGAAACCGGGCGGCTCTGTCCCCTGCTATTATTCGGCAGACGGAATCCGTCAGGCTTATATACGTATGGGAAATGAAAGTATCCCTGCACCGGAGTATATTTTGCATGAGCTGATTCTGCGCGGGACAAACCAGACTTATGATGCGGTATCCACATCTTTTAAGAAAGAAGAGTATAGTTTTACTTTGCTGGAGGCCACATATCTGCAGCGTACACGGCTCAAGTTTGAACCTATGGACTATCTGTCATTTGGACTCATGACAGAAGAGGGCTATTTGACAAGGGCGGGTTCTCTCTTAACAGATCAGCACATAGTATATAATTCCCGGATATTTTGTACACATTGGAACGGTTTGGAGAAAGGTTCTGTTTTTGAAGATGCTGTTGATGATAAAGAATATGAAGGAAATCTGATTTATTTGCTTCAAAATGCAGGAGATTTTATCCGGAATAATTCAAAAGTACGCTTTGCAAAAGAGGCGACGGAAAGAATTGATAAGCCGGATTATGCAGAGCGGGCAATAACCGAGATTTTGGTGAATGCTTTGATTCACCGGGACTATCTTCTGATGGGAAGTGAGATACATATTGATATGTTTGAAGATCGCATGGAAATTTCTTCTCCGGGCGGTATGTTTGGCGGGGTTCCGGTGCAGGAGCAGCGGATTGAACAGATTCGATCTGACCGGAGGAATCCGGTAGTTGCGGATTTGTTTCATCGCATGAAATATATGGAGCGCCGGGGAAGCGGCCTTAAGAAGATAATCAATGAAACCGCAAAGCTTCCGGGCTATACGGAGGATAAAAAGCCTGTTTTTTATTCCACCCCCACCTCGTTTACCGTAATCTTGAAAAATGTAAATTATGCTTTGGCGGAGAGAAACCACCAAGAAAACCACCAAGAAAACCACCAAGAAAACCACCAAGAAAACCACCAAGAAAAGATCTGGGAACGTATGATTCTTTTTTGTGAAACGCCAAGAAGCAAGCGTGAAATTGCAAATTATCTGGGCTTTAAGGATTTACGGAATTTTACCCAGCGCTATTTAAAACCCATGATTGACAGAGGTAAGATTAAGATGACAGATCCGGAAAATCCCCGGAACCGGAATCAGAAATATGTGAAAAGAAAGTAAACCTTTGCCGGCTCTTCTCGCAGTTGACAAAGCCCCCCGGCTTATATTAAGATGAAAAAAGAAAAAGAGTGACGCAGAGAAACAGCGGAGCCGGAACAGGAGGTCAAATCAAATGTCATTTGTAACGTCGGAAAAAATGCTTTTGGATGCGCAGAAAGGCGGTTACGCCGTAGGCGCTTTCAATGTGGAAAACATGGAGATGGTCATGGCGGTAATCGCTGCGGCAGAGGAGCTGCGCGCCCCTTTGATGCTGCAGACTACGCCGTCCACGGTAAAATATGCGGGATTGGATCTATACCTGGCCAATGTAAAGACGGTGGCTGAGCGGGCCAGTGTTCCCGTATGTATGCACCTGGATCACGGCGACAGCTTTGATCTGGCCATGCGGGCCCTGCGCACAGGTTACAGCTCCATTATGATCGATGGCTCCCACAGTGTGTTTGAGGAAAATATTGCGGTTACTAAGGCGGTTGCGGATGCCTGCCGTCCCTCCGGCATTCCTGTGGAGGCGGAGCTTGGCAAGGTAGGCGGCAAGGAGGACGATCTGGACGGCGGAAACGGCGGCTACACGGATCCTATGGAGGCGAAAGAGTTCGCAGAGCGCACGGGCATCGGTTCCCTGGCGGTGGCCATCGGAACGGCCCATGGCGTTTACAAGGGAGAGCCCAAGCTTGATCTGGACCGGCTTGCTGAGATCCGCAAAGTAGTATCCATACCCCTGGTGCTTCACGGAGCCAGCGGTCTTTCCGAGGAAGCGGTGAGAGAGAGTATCAAGCGTGGAATCTGCAAAGTTAACTTTGCCACGGAGCTGCGCATTGCTTATACGGAGGGGGTCAAAGAGTTCCTGGGCCAGAATCCCGATGCCTTTGATCCCAAGAAATACGGGAAGACAGCTATGGAGCATGTGAAGGAGATCGTGAAGCTGCGTATCCGTATGTGCGGCTGCGACGGGAAAGCAGTGTAGAGAGGAACAGACAGTAATGCTACAGGCGTTTATAATAACGGACCGGAAAAAAATGCAGCACCTGCTTTTTGCCGGTCTGTTTCTTCTGACAGGAATTATATTGGTACAGCGGAGCTTCTATGGCTTCAACACGGCGGACGAAATGTATTTCATAGGAACTTCGGAGCGGATCTTCCGGGGGGAGAAAGTCCTGATTGACGAGTGGAATCCCACCCAGCAGCTCTGCAGCTTTCTTTTGCATCCCATCTACAGCCTTATGCGGAGCCTATTGGGGAGCACGGAAGGGATTGTAATGGCCAGCCGCTTCCTGTATCTGGCTTATGCGGGGATTATTACGGTATTTCTGTATCTGCGCCTTCAGAGAAGGGGATTTGCCGCTTTCGGGCCGGTGTTTCTTTTTTGGCTGTATGCGCCTTTCGGGATCTGCGCAATGTCTTATAATTCTATTGAATTTGGGATTTTGACAGTCCTGCTGGCGGTATTGTCTGCAGATATGGAGCATTCCGTGCCGGAGTATATCTTATGCGGCATTTTGATAGCTATTATCGTTCTGGCAAATCCCTTTGCCATTGCCCTGTATTTGGCCTATGGGCTATTGTGCCTGTGGGTGACTTTCCGGAACCGGCGTCTGGGAAGGGAGACCGAGGGCGTCCTTCTGTTTAGAAACTTTCTCTGGATGACTCTGGGTGCAGGGATTCTTCTTATCTTGTTTTTGCTTTTTGTGTTCCAGCGGGGGACTCTTGAAGAGATGCTGGCCAATGTTCCCCATATTATCGGGGATTCCGAGCACCAGGGGCAGAGCGGATTCTGGTATAAAACCTGGCGTTACTTTCATCTCTGTTTTAAGAACTATAAATATATGTTCTGCGGCATGGGGCTTGTCTACGTGGCGACCCTGGCGGACCGGAAGCGGCTGGAACACGGCCGGATCTATATGACCCTGGCATCCTTAATTATGCTGGCCGATTTGATTTATTTCGGCTTTGTCTTTGATCATATCCAGGTGAATTACCAGATGCTTCCCCTGGCATTCTGGTGCCTGGAGGCGTACTTTTTGACGGAGCACAAGGATAAGCGTATTTTTTATGGGTGGTATCTCCCGTCGGTACTCTTTACCCTGATTGTCCAGTATGCCACCAACACCGGTATGGTTACCATCAGTGCGGCCTACAGCATGGCTTCCTGTGTGGGCCTGCTTTTTGCAGCCCAGTGGTTCCGGGAGAACTTAGGCGGGCAGCAGGAGCGTACCTTCCGGCAGAAAGCGCCGGTGATTCTGGCTGTGGCAGTGGTAGTCATCCAATTTACGGGAACCTTTACCCTGCGGATGAATTACGCCTGGGGGGATGAGCTGGTGAAGCAGCTCACCAGGCCCATGGAGCGGGGGCCTCTGAAAGGGGTCTATACCACGCCGAAAACGGCGGACTGGTATGAGTCGGTGCTGGAGGAGCTGGACATGCTGGAACTCACCCCGGAGGATCAGCTGATGGTGGTAGGGGTGGCGCCCTGGATCTACCTGTATGTGGATGCGGGCTGCGGCAATTATTCCACCTGGCAGGTTCATGAGAACAGTACCCAGCTTTATGATTACTATGCCCTGCACCCGGACAAATTTCCCGATGTGGTCTATATGCCCCACTGGGCGGATATTTTCCTGGAATGTGAGTTGTCCGGGCAGTTCTGGGAGAAGGGCTATGAGGTGGTGCACCGGGATGTGGCTGCAGTGATGATGTCGCCGGAGCGGGCGGCCAAGTGGAAGGCAGGTGAAAGCCATGAGTGAAGCCTGGGCCAGGACGGAGCTTTTGCTGGGCCGGGAAGGTGTGGAGCGGCTGGCAAAGGCCAGAGTGGCGGTCTTCGGTATCGGAGGCGTGGGCAGTTATGCGGCGGAAGCCCTGGCCCGGAGCGGCGTAGGGTCCCTTGATCTCATCGACAGCGACCGGGTGGCCGAGTCCAACTTAAACCGCCAGATTATTGCACTTCACAGTACCTTGGGCCGGTATAAGACGGAGGTTATGCGGGAGCGGATTCTGGATATCAATCCCGAAGCCTGCGTGCGCATTTATAATTGTTTCTATCTGCCGGAGACGGCGGACTTGTTTGATTTTTCCGAGTACGACTATGTGGTGGATGCCATTGATACGGTGACGGGCAAGATACAGCTGGTGCTGGAAGCCCAGAGGGCAGGAACTCCGGTGATTAGCTCCATGGGGGCGGGGAATAAGCTTGACCCTTCGGCTTTTCAGGCAGCGGACATTTATGACACCTCCGTGTGTCCCCTGGCAAGGGTCATGCGCCGGGAGTTAAAGGCCCGGGGAGTAAAGAGCCTGAAAGTCGTGTATTCCAGGGAAAAGGCCGGAAAGCCTCTGGGAGGAGAGGGCAGGATACCCGGAAGCGCATCTTTTGTACCGCCGGCTGCAGGACTTGTTCTGGCCGGGGAGGTGGTCCGGGATTTGGCAGGAACCGGCCAGGGAGGTGGATGAAATGGAACGGATTTTAGATGGAGATCAGAGAAGGGAGGCCCTTCTTTTGGAGCTCTCGAAGAGCAGCCGGCCTGTCTCCGGGACCGAGCTTGCCAGGAGAATGGGGGTCAGCCGCCAGGTAATTGTACAGGATGTGGCTCTCCTTAGGGCTACCAGCCGGAATATTCTTTCCACCAATAAGGGGTATATCCTCTTTGAACCCCGGCTGGAGCTGGAGAGCTGCCGGAAAACCCTGTGCGTCCGTCACACCACGGAACAGGTCCTGGATGAATTTTATACGGTGGTGGATTTGGGAGGGAAGATTCTGGACGTGGTGGTGGAACACGATCTGTACGGCCAGATTGCGGTGGATCTCATCATTGCCAGCCGCCAGGATGCGGAAGAGTTTTTCCGGAAGATGCAGGGAAGCAGGGTAAAACCCTTAAAGGAACTGACGGAAGATATTCATTACCATACCGTCGTGGCAAGAGACGGTTCTGCCATGGAACAGATTGAGAAAGCCCTTCTCCAAAAAGGCTATTTAGTACTTGCATCGGATTCTTAGATGTGATAAGCTATCCCTGACTGACAAGACAGCTGACTTTACAGCTGCAAAGAAAAAGGGGATACATTATGGAAAAATGGAAGAAAGCATGCAATCATGTATTTATTGACGGATTAAGCGGTATGGCCCTGGGGCTTTTTGCCACCCTTATCGTGGGAACCATCATTCAGCAGATCGGGACCCTGATTGGAGGGCAGGCAGGGGATACCGTTTATTTTCTGGGAAAAATGGCGGCGGCTATGACCAGCGCCGGAATCGGCGTGGGAACGGCTTATAAATTCCGGGAGAGCCCCCTGGTGGTTCTCTCAGCTGCTACCGCAGGCATGGTGGGAGGCTTTGCAGGCAAGATCCTGGCGGGAACCGTGCTGGTGGAGGGAACCATTGTGCTGGCCGGGCCGGGGGAGCCTCTGGGAGCTTTTATTGCTGCCCTGGTGGGAATTGAGCTGGGGCATCTGGTGTCGGGGAAGACCAAGGTGGATATTCTGGTGACGCCTTTGACCGTTATTTTATCCGGCTCTATGGTAGGCCTCATTCTGGGACCGCCCATCAGCAGCTTTATGGCGGCTCTGGGCGCCCTGATCAACTGGGGAACCATCCAGCAGCCTTTCCTGATGGGAATTGTGGTGTCTGTGCTGATGGGGATGATTTTAACCCTTCCCATCAGTTCTGCGGCCCTGGGCGTGATTTTGAATCTTTCCGGGCTGGCGGCAGGGGCGGCCACTATCGGCTGCTGCTGCAACATGGTGGGCTTTGCCGTAGCAAGTTACCGGGAGAACAAGGTGGGGGGACTTTTAGCCCAGGGCATCGGTACCTCTATGCTTCAGGTTCCCAATATTGTGCGGAAGCCTGTGATCTGGATTCCGGCCATTGTCTCCAGCGCCATTCTGGGCCCTTTGGGAACCATGGTGATGAATATGCAGAGCAATGCCACAGGCTCCGGCATGGGAACGGCCGGCCTGGTAGGCCAGATTATGACCTGGCAGGTAATGGCGCCTATAGAAGGTCCGGCTGTTACCCTAGTGAAAATCCTGGTGATGCAGATTATGCTTCCTGGGGTTCTCACCCTTGCGGTTTCGGAGTTTATGCGGAAGAAGGGCTTTATCAAGTTTGGGGATATGAAGCTTGATCTGTAGTACCGGTCCGGCTTTCCGGCTGATTTTAGAAAAAATTTATATTTTTTATAATAGTTTTTCGGACATGGCAGGCAAGGGCATGGTATAATAAACAGAAAGCCTGCAGTGAGGAAAACTGGCATGAAACTACGGACGAAATTGATTATTACGTTCCTGCTTCTGATATTAGTGCCGGTCCTGTTTACAGGACTGGCTCTTTTTGGTTTCGGGCAGCATCAGATAAATTCCATAAAACATTTGTATGGGGTGGAAAATCCCACCTATGAGACCTTGTCGGATACCACGGGGATGCTGAACCGGGTGACTATGGGGACCTATCTTTCCATGCAGCAGAAGGCGGCGGAGGATCCGGATGCTTTCGGGGATGAGGGGTATCTGAACACTCTGAATCTGGAGCTGGAGACCCGGTATTCCTTTTTGGTGGTGCGCAAAGACGGCTCTTACAGTTATTGCGGGAGAGAGGGAATCGGGAATACCCTGCTTCCCCGCCTGCCGGATTACGGGGATTACGACACGTCCCAGGATGTGGGCATTTATATGGGCGGAGAGGACCAGGCCCTGGTGAAGCAGCTTGACTTTCTGTTTACGGACGGGACGGAGGGAAGCGCTTTTATTGTCACGTCCCTGGACAGCATGATACCCGAAGTCCGTTCCCTGATGCTGGATATGGTCCTGGCGTTGGTGCTGATCCTGGTGATTACCAGCACGATCCTGACAGCCTGGATTTATACGGGAATCGTTACGCCCATCCGCCATCTGCAGGTGGCCACTAAGAACATTACGGAGGGCAATCTGGATTTTGAGATGCCTGCAGGAGGAGACGACGAGATCGGGGAGCTCTGCACGGATTTCGAGGAGATGCGCCGGAGGCTTAAGGAATCTGCAGAGGAAAAGGTGGATTCCGAGCGGAAAAATAAAGAACTGATCAGCAATATTTCCCATGATCTGAAGACCCCCATTACGGCTGTGAAGGGCTATGTGGAGGGGTTAATGGACGGCGTGGCGGATACGCCGGAGAAGCAGGAGAAATACATCCGTACCATTTACAACAAAGCCAACGATATGGAGCGTCTGATCAGTGAGCTGACTTTCTACTCCAAGATTGACACCAACCGGATTCCCTATACCTTTGACAAGATTTATGTAAACGCATATTTTACGGACTGCGTGGAAGAATTGTCCATAGAGCTGGAGGAGAAAAATATCGAGCTGGCTTATTTTAATTATGTGGATGAAGATGTGCAGGTGATTGCGGATGCGGAGCAGATCAAGCGGGTAATCAATAACATTGTGGGAAATTCCACTAAATATATGGATAAGCCCAGAGGGTATATTAACATGCGGGTGAAGGACGTAGGTGATTTTATCCAGGTAGAGATCGAGGACAACGGCAGGGGCATTTCCACCAAAGATCTGCCTTTGATCTTCAACCGTTTCTACCGCACGGACACGTCCCGCAATTCCGCCCAGGGCGGCAGCGGCATCGGGCTTTCCATTGTGAAAAAGATTATAGAGGACCATGGGGGGAAAGTGTGGGCCACAAGCAAGGAAAACACGGGCACGGTCATGTACTTTGTCCTTAGAAAATATCAGGAGGTGCCGGTAGAGTGAGCAGAATATTGATTATCGAAGATGAGGAGGCAATCGCTGATCTGGAGAAGGATTATCTGGAACTGAGCGGTTTCCAGGTAGACATCGCCACGGACGGAAAGATCGGGCTGGAGCTGGCCTTAAGCGATGATTTTGAGCTGGTGATTCTGGATCTGATGCTTCCCGGCGTGGACGGTTTTGAAATCTGCCGTCAGGTGCGGGAGGCAAAGAATACGCCTATTATTATGGTTTCTGCCAAGAAGGACGATATTGACAAGATCCGGGGACTGGGACTTGGAGCAGACGATTATATGACGAAACCTTTCAGCCCCAGCGAGCTGGTGGCCAGAGTGAAGGCTCATCTCACCCGCTACGAGCGCCTGGTCAGCAGCAATATCCGGGAAAATACGGTGGTAGAGATCCGGGGAATTAAGATTGATAAGACCGCCCGCCGGGTCTGGGTCAACGGGGAGGAGAAAAATTTTACTTCCCGGGAGTTTGATCTTTTGACATTCCTGGCAGAGAATCCCAACCATGTGTTTACCAAGGAGGAACTGTTCCAGAAGATATGGGATATGGATTCCGTGGGAGACATTGCCACGGTGACTGTGCATATTAAGAAAATCCGGGAGAAAATTGAGTTTAATTCTACTAAGCCCCAGTATATTGAAACTATCTGGGGGGTAGGATACCGGTTTAAAGTGTAGGCGCAGAAGAAGAACCGGCATGGGAAAAAAATAAGCTGCCCCGGAGGGGAACTGTCGAGAAGACGGTTCCCCTCCGGGGCAGCTTTTTCGTGCGTGCCGGATGTTAGCGGTTCCGGTATTTGGTCAATAGGGCCTGAATCCGCTCATAGGGATCCAGAAGTTCGCTGATAGACACGTCATGGTTTAGGGTATCCACCAGAAGGGCAATGTATTTGCTCATATCACAGCTGATATAGTAGGGGCGCTTTAGAAGCTCCGGGGGCTGGTAGACCAGGTTGGTGGTCAGGACCTTGGAGATAATTCCCTTTTCATAGGCTTCGTCGAAACGTTCCAGGCCGTTGGTGAAGAGGCCGAAGGTGGAAAAGACGAAGATACGTCCCGCCTTGCGGTTTTTCAGCTCTCCTACCACTTCCAGCATACTGTCTCCGGAGGAAATCATATCATCTACCACGATAATGTCTTTTCCCTGGATATCCGTTCCCAGAAATTCGTGGGCGATGACCGGATTGCGGCCGTCCACCACGTGGGTGTAATCCCTCCGCTTATAGAACATTCCCATATCCAGTCCCAGCACATTGGCCAGGTAGACGGAACGGCTCATGCCTCCTTCATCCGGGCTGATGACCAGCATATGATCGCTGTCAATCTGCAGATCATCCACATGGGAAAGAAGTCCTTTGATAAGCTGGTAAGCCGGAGTCACGGTCTCAAAGCTGTGAAGGGGAATGGCATTCTGCACCCGGGGCTCGTGGGCCTCGAAGGTGATAATGTTTTCCACGCCCATGCGGGTCAGCTCCTGAAGGGCCAGGGCGCAGTCCAGGGATTCCCGGGCAGTCCTTTTGTGCTGGCGGCTTTCGTAGAGATAGGGCATAATCACAGTAATGCGGCGGGCTTTTCCGCCGATAGCTGCAATCACCCGCTTCAGATCCTGGAAGTGATCATCCGGGGACATATGGTTGGTATAACCGTAGAGCTTGTAAGTGAGGCTGTAGTTGCACACGTCCACCAGAATATAAAGATCGTTGCCCCGGACGGAGTCCTTGATGCTGCCTTTGGCCTCTCCGGATCCAAACCGGGGAACCTGGGCGTCGATGAGATAGGAATCCCGCTCATAGCCGTTAAAGGCAATGTTGGA
This sequence comes from uncultured Lachnospiraceae bacterium, assembly GCA_910586955.1. Lineage (GTDB taxonomy): Bacteria > Bacillota > Clostridia > Lachnospirales > Lachnospiraceae > Laedolimicola. The sequence goes on from CAJUMM010000008.1 coordinate 12,020, forward strand.
TTTGTGCTCCAGTTCAATGGAATGCCTCCATTTTACCAGATAGTCGTTGACCTGCTGTCCAAGCTGCTGGCAGCTTTTCAGGGGAATGAGGCCCAGTGAGCCGGTGGGGATGGTTTCCAGTACGCGCTGGCTGCGCTGCATCATAGTAGTTTCCTCCTCTTTTTTATCCGAATGTCGTTTCCGGGAAGCTGGCGGATGGTGTAGCTGCTGATAATACGGGACAGGGTGCGTTCGGAGTAAATGCTGTCCAGGGCCTCCATATTGAGGTTGGAGGAGATCAGCGTGGATTTCCGTCTCAGAATCCGCTCGTTAATGCAAAGGAAAAACTGGGATACGGTAAATGAATTGGGAAGCTCCGTACCCAAATCATCGATAATCAAAAGATCACAGTCAAATAGATAAGAATAACCCGGTTCCCAGGTATCCCTGGGGGAATCCTTTCCGAAAGCTGCCCTGGCCAGCAGCTGGAACAGTTCGAAAGCAGTCAGATAGACTACGGAATGGCAGGTATCTATCAATTCTTTGGCAATGCAGTGGGAGAGAAAGGTTTTTCCCGTTCCCACTTCCCCCAGAAGCAGAAGATTCCGGAACTCCCGGTCAAAGGTCTCCGTAAACAGGCGGGCTTCCCGCACATTGTCCTGCATCACCTTCCGATCCGCTCCTTCGTACCATTCATAGGAAAAGGTGCTGAAGTTCTCCTCTTTCAGGATTTCTTCCAGGCGGGACTGCTGATAGAGCAGACGAATCTCGGCCTGGAGAAAACAATGGCACTTGTCTCCCTCCCGATAGCCGGTATCCCGGCAGTCCGGGCAGACATAGGAAGGTTCCAGATCCGAAAGGGAATAGCCCTTTTCTTCAAGGAGGGAGAGACGCCGGGCAGTGAGAGCAGAGATCTGCTCCTCCAGCTTAGCCTTTTCCCGGCTTGCACCCTGGACGGCGGCCCGGGCTTTTCCGGCGTAAAGCTCCGTGAGTCCGGCTTCCAGTTCTTTCAGTCCGGGGATCTCGGTTTGTATTTTATGAAGACGTTCCTCCAGCTTCCGTCTGCCGTCGGCTTGCCGCCGGGCATAGAGGCGCATAATGGAATCGTACTGTGGATTCATCAGGGGCAAGGGAAGTTCCTCCGGTTAGTGGTTGATCAGCTGTTTCTCCAGCTCGCCAAAGTCGTAGCTGCGCTCACGGAAATTGTGAAAGCGGTTGGGAGCCATAGTCTTGCGGGAAGCTGCGTTCTCCGGCCCGGTTTTCCCGCTGCGGTGCCTGGCGTCCAGAGCCTTGACCTCCGCCAGGGAGACGATTTTCTCCTTCTTCCAGGTAGCTAAAATTTTGTCCGCATATTCAAAGCTTGGCTGGTGGATGGCGGCCATGGTACGGCTGCAGGCTTCCGTGATCAGTTCCAGGGAAAACCCGTAATCCCGGATCCATTGGTTCATAAAGAAAATCTCTGCATCTACAGGATTGCGGTTGGTAATGCCGAAAGCCTTCAAAATGGAGAAATAAGCCTTGCTGTATGTAGTCGTGTGCTCTTTGGCCTCAGATACGCTTGTGTAACCTTCCTTGTGCCAGGCCAGGGCTACGGACTCAATATAGCGCAGGCTCTTGTGCCGCCGGGAGACGCAGTATTCCACCAGGTATTCAATAAGGTCCGGGCCAAAGCCAAGGACATCATGAAAATAGGTAATCCGGGAAACCTCCGTGGAGCTTAAGGTTTTTCCCAGATACTGTTCACAGATGAACAGGAGCTGCTGCTGTTCCTCCATGGAAAGCGGAGGAAGCTCCGGGGTTTCGGGAGCGGGGGGCTTTGGTGCCGCAGGCTTCTCTGCAGCCGCCTTTTGGGAGGGTTCGCCGCCGTTCAGCAGGCGGATCCCGGCCAGGGAGTTGGAGTCGCTGTATTCCAGCTTCACCAGTTTCATTTTCTCCCAGTATTTCAGGGCCCGCAGAATATCTCCCTCCGTGTGATCAAACCGATCCGCAATCAGGGTAAGAGAAAGCTTGGCCTGCTCCGAGGACAGGCAGCGCAGAAGGTAGAGATAGATTTTTACATACTCCCCATTGGCCGAAGGCATATATTCATCTAAAAACACATTAGAAACCAGGGTCTGGTCCGCCCTTTTGTCCCCATGCAGTATAAAACCATCCATATTTAATCTTCACCTCTCCAAGTTCCCCTATTATAACATACCTTTTTTAAAAAGAGAACAGCCTTTTTTGGAAGGCCTTTCGGACAAGTCCGGGATAAAAAATGTGGATAATGTGGATAACTTTGTGGAGAAATATTATTTGCAACCGTCCGGAGGGGTCGAAATTTTGGAAAAACGGCATATTAAGGAGTTTTTTGGAGAGAGGGGCAAAAAAATAAGATTAATTTATGTCAACAGATTGTCCACAAAAAAATCCACATGCTTTCTGCCGGGGAAGCAGGGAGAAGCATGTGGATGATGTGGATAACTAGCGCTTTAAAAGGTTTTCCCCAATATTTATCACGTTTCCGGCCCCCATAGTTATACACAGATCGCCGTGCAAACATTTTTTTAATAAAAAATTTTCTATCTCCTCAAAAGAGGGGAAAAAGTGGACGTCCGTACCCAGAGCTTTAAGTTCCTGCTCCAGATCCCGGGAGCTGATCCCTAAGGTGTCCGTCTCCCTGGCGGGATAAATCTCAGCAAGAACTACATGATCTGCAAGGGAGAGGGCCTGGGCAAATTCCGGTAGGAAGGCCTTCGTCCGGGAATAGGTGTGGGGCTGGAATATGCACCAGATTTCCCGGTGGGGGTAATGGGCGGCCGTGCGGAGGGTAGCCCGTATTTCCGTGGGATGATGGGCGTAGTCGTCGATAATCGTAAAACCCTGTACTTCCCCTTTGTACTGGAAGCGCCGGTTGGTCCCGTCAAAATCCAGAAGCCCTTTCCGGGCGGTTTCTTCCGGAAGCTCCAGGGCGTCGGCCAGGGCAATGGCGGCCAGGGCGTTGGAGACGTTGTGCTCCCCCGGGACGCTTAGGGAGAAAGCAGGGCCTTTCTCTCCCCGGCGGATCAGCCGGAAAGAAGCCTTTGCCCTGTCATCGTAGGAGATATCGCAGGCCCGGTAATCGCCTTCCCCTCCGAAGGTGCAGATGCGGCAGGAGAGCCCCCGGGTGATCTCTGTGTAGTTTTCGATATCACTGTTGATAATCAGCAGCCCTTCCGGTGGAAGAAGCTGGGCAAAGCGGCGGAAGGAGTGCCGGATATCATCCAGATCTTTGAAAAAATCCAGGTGATCTTCTTCTATATTTAATATGATCCCCACGGTGGGGAAAAAATGCAGGAAGCTGTTGGTATATTCACAGGCTTCCGTGAGGAAGAATTTGGAGTGTCCCACCCGGATATTTCCCCCGATAGCGGGCAGGATCCCTCCCACGGAGATGGTAGGGTCCGTATCTCCTGCCAGAAGGATGGAGGAGATCATGGAAGTGGTGGTGGTTTTCCCGTGGGTACCGGCCACGGCAATGGAGGTCCCGTAGTTGGCCATAATCTGTCCCAGAAGCTCTGCCCGGGAAAGCATGGGAAGCCCCCGCCTTTTCGCTTCGGCAAATTCCGGGTTATCCTCCCGGATGGCAGCCGTGTATACCACCAGATGGCAGTCCCCGGGAAGATTGGAAGCTTTCTGTCCAATAAAAATCCGGGCGCCCAGCTGTTCCAGATGGGCAGTCAGAGAGGAAGCCTGGCTGTCGGAACCGGAGATGCGGAAGTTTTCGGTCAGCAGGATCTCGGCCAGCCCGCTCATGCTGATGCCGCCGATGCCGATAAAGTAAATGTGAATCGGATGTTGGAATTGAATGTGATACATAGCGATACCCGTCCTGTTCTTGTGGATTTTCTTGTAATCAGTATACCCCTATTTTATGAAAAAGCAAAGATTATGCCAGGAAAATTGTTTGATAATATGAAAAATATACAAGAAAGTATAAAAATTTTACTACAAAATAGATAATATCGTATAAATGGCTTAAAAAATCTGTCGCAAAATGTTTAAAATAATTTCATATTCTTACAAAAAACTGTTCACTATTTATAAAACATATGGTATAATTTTGCTTACAAGACGAACTAAATTACAACAAGAGGTGATTACGTGATTAAGAAAGAAATGATAGCCATGCTTTTGGCGGGCGGACAAGGGAGCCGCCTTGGAGTTCTGACCGCTAAGGTCGCGAAACCTGCCGTGTCGTTCGGCGGCAAGTACCGCATTATCGATTTTCCTTTGAGTAATTGCATCAACTCGGGCGTTGATACGGTGGGTGTGCTGACCCAGTACCAGCCGCTGCGCCTGAATACGCATATCGGAATCGGTATGCCCTGGGATCTGGACCGGAATATCGGAGGAGTTACGGTCCTTCCGCCCTATGAGAAGAGCAACAACAGCGAGTGGTATACCGGCACGGCCAACGCCATTTATCAGAACCTGGATTATATTGATACCTATAATCCCGACTATGTCCTGATTCTCTCCGGCGACCATATCTATAAAATGGATTATGAGGTTATGCTGGATTTCCACAAGGAGAACCAGGCGGACGTAACCATTGCCGTAATGCCGGTTCCCATGGAGGAAGCCAGTCGCTTCGGCATCATGATCACGGACGACAATAACCGGATTACCGAGTTTGAGGAGAAGCCGGAACATCCCAGGAGCAACCTGGCTTCCATGGGAATTTACATCTTCAGCTGGCCGATTCTGCGCAATGCGCTGATTCAGATGTCCGATCAGCAGAGCTGCGATTTCGGCAAACATATTATTCCCTACTGCCATGATAACGGCAACCGCCTGTTTGCCTACGAGTACAACGGATACTGGAAGGACGTGGGAACCCTGGGCTCCTACTGGGAGGCCAATATGGAGCTCATCGATATCATTCCGGAGTTTAACCTCTATGAGAAATTCTGGAAGATCTATACCAAGAGCGATGCGGTTCCGCCCCAGTATATCTCCACGGAGTCCAAGATTGAGCGGAGCATTATAAGCGGCGGCTCCGAGATCTACGGCGATGTGTACAATTCCGTCATCGGCTCCGGTGTGACCATCGGCAAAGGCACGGTGGTTAAGGATTCCATTATCATGAAGAATACGGATATCGGTGAGAACTGTACCATTGAGAAGGCTGTGATCGCTGAGGAGGTAGAGATTTCCGACGGCGTTGTGCTGGGTATCGGAGAGGATATTCCCAACAAGGTGCAGCCGAAGATCTACTCCTTCGGACTTGTGACAATCGGGGAAAATTCTTATATTCCGCCCAATGTAAAGATCGGAAAGAACACGGCCATTTCCGGTGATACCACACCGGACGATTACCGGGAGGGCGTGCTTGGAAGCGGAGAGACATTGATAAAGGCAGGTGACAGATAATGAGAGCGATTGGAATTGTACTGGCAGGCGGAAATAATCACAGAATGAGGGAGCTGTCCAATAAGAGGGCTGTGGCGGCCATGCCGGTGGCAGGCAGCTACCGGGGTATCGACTTTGCCCTCAGCAATATGTCCAATTCCCATATTCAGAGGGTGGCGGTGCTGACACAGTATAATGCCCGCTCCCTGAATGAGCATTTGAGCTCTTCCAAATGGTGGGATTTTGGAAGAAAGCAGGGGGGGCTGTATATCTTCACGCCGACTATCACTACGGAGAACAGCTCCTGGTACCGGGGGACGGCGGATTCCATTTATCAGAACCTGGATTGGCTGAAGATGAGCCATGAGCCCTATGTGGTGATTGCCTCCGGAGATGCGGTCTACAAGATGGACTATAACAAAGTTCTGGAGTACCACATTGACAAGAAGGCGGACATTACCGTGGTCTGCAAGGATATCCCAGCAGGTGCGGATATGTCAAGGTTCGGTGTGCTGAAGACCGACGACGAGGGACGGATTCTGGACTTTGAGGAGAAGCCTGTAGAGACCAAGGAGAACACCATTTCCTGCGGTATCTATGTAATCCGCAGAAGACAGCTTATCGAGCTGATTGAGAAGTGTGCCCAGGAAGACCGCTATGATTTTGTCCGGGACATCCTGATCCGCTATAAGAATCTCAAACGGATCTATGCCTACCGCACCACGGAGTACTGGAACAGCATTTCCTCCGTAGAGTCCTATTATGAGACGAATATGGACTTCCTGAAGGCGGATGTGCGCAAGTACTTCTTTAAGACCTATCCGGATGTATACTCCAAGGTCTTGGATCTGCCGCCGGCGAAATACAACCCGGGATCGGATGTGAAGAACTCCCTGATCTCCAGCGGCTGTATCGTTAACGGCACCGTGGAAAATTCTATTCTCTTTAAGGAGGTATTTGTAGGCAACAACTGTGTGATCAAGAATTCTATTATTCTGAATGAGGTGTATATCGGAGACAATACCTATATTGAAAACTGTATTGTGGAGAGCCGCGATACTATCCGTGCAAATTCCCGCTATGTAGGGGAGCACGGAATCAAGATAGTTGTAGAGCAAAACGAACGATACGTCCTGTAGCTTGTGCTGTACAATGAATTACCAATTAGATAAACGGGCCGCATAGGCTTTTGAGAAAGGGGCAGGAAGTATGCAGATTACAGATGTACGCGTACGGAAAGTTGCGAAAGAAGGCAAGATGAAAGCTGTTGTGTCCATTACCATCGATGACGAGTTTGTAGTTCATGACATCAAGGTAATCGAAGGAGAAAAAGGACTGTTTATCGCAATGCCAAGCAGGAAGGCATCAGACGGGGAGTACCGGGACATTGCACATCCCATCAATTCAGAGACAAGGGAACAGATACAGAGCATCATTTTAGAGAAGTACGAGCAGGCCCTGTCGGAGACGGCAGCAGGAGACGCATAAATTCCGGAAAATCGTATTTACCTCTTATAGAAAGGGATACCGCTTTTTGAGAGCGGTATCCCTTTTTTGCCAATGGCCTTGCAAAACCCCGGAAACTCCTGTACTATAACAGAGGTAGCAGAGCAGTGCTGCCTGCCAGTGAAGGAAAGAACGGAGAAGAGACAATGTTTGTAATAGCAGGCCTGGGTAATCCTACGCAGAAATATGAGCATACCCGCCATAATATCGGATTTGATGTAATCGCATATCTGGCGGATCAATATAATATAAGTGTAAACACCAGAAAATTTAAAGGTCTTTGCGGCTCCGGCTTCATAGAAGGCCGGAAGGTAACGCTTTTAAAGCCCCAGACCTTTATGAATTTGAGCGGCCAGAGCATCCGGGAAGCCGTGGATTTCTATAAACTGAATCCGGCGGAGGAATTGATTGTGATTTACGATGACATTGCTCTGGACCCGGGATATCTGCGGGTGCGCCGGAAGGGAAGCCCAGGGGGGCACAACGGGATCAAAGATATTATCTCCCATCTGGGGAGCCAGGAGTTCCTGCGTATCCGGGTAGGTGTGGGAGAGAAGCCGGAAGAGTTTGATCTGGTGGATCATGTGCTGGGCCGGTTCCCGGCAGAAGAACGGAAAAAAGTGGACGAGGCCATCCGCTCTGCGGCGGACGCAGTGGGACTGATGGTTCAGTCCCGGACGGAGGAGGCCATGAATTTATATAATAAAAAGGTTGTAAGAGAATGAGAGCCTTTCTGGAACCCTTAAACAATTTAAATGCCTACGAAGAGATCCGGGGAAAACTGAAGAAGAACCGGGGAGTTCTCCAGCTGTCCGGCTGTGTGGATTCCCAGAAGGTTCATATGGCCTATGGGCTGTGGCAGGACTTTCCCTTCCGGGTGATTCTCACTTACAGCGAGCAGAAGGCAAAGGAAATCTATGAGGACTGCCGGTTTTTTGACCGGGAGGCTGTTCTCTATCAGGCGAAAGATTTCCTCTTTTTTCATGCGGATATCCAGGGAAATCTTCTGGTGCAGCAGCGGGTCCGGGCGTTGAAAGCCCTCCTTACCCGCAGGGAGGTAACGGTAATTACCACCTTTGACGGCTGTATGGACCGTTTGAAGCCTCTTGAGCAGGTGAGGCGGGAAATCCTTTGCATGGAGACCGGAAGCCTGGTGGAGATGCGGGCCCTTCATGAGAAGCTGGCGGGGCTGGGGTATGAGCGGACCCTTCAGGTAGAAGCGCCGGGCCAATTTGCCGTCCGGGGCGGGATTGTGGATATCTATGCCCTAACGGAGGAAAATCCCTGGAGAATTGAGTTCTGGGACGAGGAGATAGACTCCATCCGCAGCTTTGACACGGAGAGCCAGCGGTCCATTGAGAACCTGGAAGAGATTGCTGTCTATCCGGCGGCGGATCCGGAGCCGGGGGAAGGGGAGGAAGGAGTCAGTTTTCTGGACTACTTTGATGAAGAGCAGACCCTGTTCTTTCTGGATGAACCCCAGCGGCTTCTGGAGAAAGGCCGGACTGTGGAGGCGGAGGTCCGGGAAAGCATTGCAGGCCGGGCAGAGCGGGGAGAAGGCCTTTCCCGGGAAACCTGTCTGCTCTGCGGAACCGGAGAGACGGCGGCACGGCTGAACCGGAAGAACTGCGTGGCCCTCTGTGTGATGGAGCAGAGGGGGACGGATTGGGACATTACGGGGAAATACCAGATCGATGCCCGTTCCATCAACCCCTACAACAACAGTTTTGAGCTTTTGACAAAGGACTTGAAACGATGGAAGCGGGAGAAGTGCGCCGTTCTTCTCATGTGCGCCTCCGGGACCAGGGCCAGGCGGCTGGCGGAAGATCTCCGGGCAGAGGAGTTAAACAGTTTCTACTCCGAAGATCCCAAGCGGGTGGTGCAGCCTTCGGAGATTATGGTGGTCCACGGCAGCGTCCACCGGGGTTACGAATATCCCATGATCCGTCTGGTAGTGCTTTCAGAGACAGATATTTTCGGACGGGAAAAGAAGGCCAGAAAGAAGCGCAGGGCTTACGAAGGCCAGAAGATCCAGAACTTTTCAGATCTGAGTATCGGAGACTATGTGGTTCACGAGAACCACGGGCTTGGCATCTACCGGGGCATTGAGAAGGTAGAAGTCGAGAAAGTAATGAAAGACTATATCAAGATTGAGTATGCCAAGGGAGGAAATCTCTATATTCTGGCTACCCAGCTGGAGATGATCCAGAAATATTCCGGCTCCGACGGAAGAAAGCCCAAGCTGAACCGGCTGGGAGGCAGCGAGTGGACCAGGACCAAAACGAAAGTCCGGGGGGCTGTCCAGGAAATTGCCAGGGATCTGGTAGAGCTTTATGCGGCCCGCCAGGAGCGGGAGGGCTTTGTCTACGGGCCGGACACGGTCTGGCAGACGGAGTTTGAGGAGCTGTTTCCCTTTGAGGAGACGGAGGATCAGCAGCTGGCCATTGAGGCGGTAAAGGGGGATATGGAGAGCCCTAAAATTATGGACCGCCTCATCTGCGGGGATGTGGGCTACGGCAAGACGGAGATTGCCATCCGGGCCGCTTTCAAGGCGGTGCAGGAGAATAAGCAGGTGGTCTATCTGGTTCCCACTACCATTCTGGCCCAGCAGCATTACAATACCTTCTCCCAGCGGATGAAAGAGTTTCCCGTGCGGGTAGATCTCCTCTCCCGGTTCCGCACGGCGGCGGAGCAGAAGAAGACCATCGGGGATCTGAAAAAGGGCTTTGTAGACATTGTCATTGGGACCCATCGGGTGCTGTCTTCCGATGTGGTCTTTAAGGATCTGGGGCTTTTGATTATCGATGAAGAGCAGCGCTTCGGAGTGGCCCACAAGGAGAAGATTAAGAAGATGAAGGAAAATGTGGATGTCCTCACCCTGACGGCTACGCCCATTCCCCGCACCCTTCATATGAGTCTTATCGGGATCCGGGACATGAGCGTGCTGGAGGAAGCGCCCCAGGACCGGGTGCCCATCCAGACCTATGTGATGGAGTATGATGAGGAGATGGTGCGGGCAGCCATCAGCCGGGAATTGTCCAGGGGCGGACAGGTCTATTACGTGTACAACCGGGTCAACAACATTGCGGAGATTACGTCGCAGATTGCCCGGATCGTGCCGGAGGCCAACGTGGTCTTCGCCCACGGACAGATGAAGGAGCGGGAACTGGAACGGATTATGTACGATTTCATTGCAGGGGAAATCGACGTTCTCGTATCCACCACCATTATTGAGACAGGGCTTGATATTTCCAATGTAAATACCATGATTATCCACGATGCGGACAATATGGGGCTGTCCCAGCTCTACCAGCTCCGGGGGCGGGTGGGACGTTCCAACCGGACGGCCTACGCCTTTCTCATGTATAAACGGGATAAGATGCTCAAAGAGGTAGCGGAAAAGCGCCTGGGAGCCATCCGGGAATTTACGGAGCTGGGAAGCGGTTTCAAGATTGCTATGCGGGATCTGGAGATCCGGGGGGCCGGAAACCTTCTGGGGGCCCAGCAGCACGGGCATATGCAGGCGGTGGGCTATGATCTGTACTGCAAAATGCTTAACGAGGCGGTGAAGAAGCAGAAAGGGACGGCTTCGGAGGAGGAGGCTTTCCAGACGGTGGTGGATATGGAGCTGGATGCCTATATTCCCGGCACCTATATTTCCAGCGAGAGCCAGAAGCTGGATATCTACAAGCGGATTGCGGGGATTGAGACAGGGGAAGAGTGTGAGGATATGCTGGAGGAGCTTATCGACCGGTTCGGGGATCCTCCCGTCAGCGTGCTGAATCTTCTGGCCGTAGCGGATATGAAGGTACGGGCCCACCAGGTCTATGTGAAGGAGATTGCCCAGCGCCCGGATGAGATACGCTTTGCCCTGTATGAGAAGGCAAGGCTCAATCCGGCGGCCCTGCCCGGGTTTGTAACTGCCTACAAAGGGCGGATGAAACTGATCACCGGGGAGAAGCCGGGGCTTATCTACCGGAGGAAAAAGAACAGGAACGGTGAGGCGGAGGACGCCATGGAAGCTGCGGGAGAGATTCTGGAGCGGATGCGGACTTTGCTGGAGGATGAAGGATGAGAGGAAGACAAAGGGGAGTCCTGGTGCTGGCCCTCTGCCTGTTGGCGGCTGTCCTGGCAGGCTGCGGCGGCAGGGAAAAGGCTGCGGAACAAACGGAGGTGGCCAGGCTGGGGGAAGAAAAGATTTACCTGGAGGAAGCGGTTTTCTACACCCGGATGCTGCAGGAACAGTGGGAGGAAGCTTACGGTCCCTACTACGGGGAGAAGATGTGGCAGGAAAAATTCGAGGGCGGAGAGGAAACCTTCTCACAGGTGCTTAAAAGCGATGTGATGGAGACTTTGACCAGGATTCATCTTCTTGCCGCTCATGCAGGGGAGTACGGCGTAGAGCTGACCGGGGAGGAGAAGGAGAATGTTGCCAGGCGTGCGGCGGCTTTTATGGAATCCAATACGCCGGAGGTACTTAAGGCTGCGGGGGCTACGAAAGAATCGGTAGAGCATTTCCTTCTGCGCAACGAACTGGCAGCCAAGGTGGCTTTCACTTTGCAGGAAAGCTACGACCCTGGGCTTAATCCGGAGGAGGCCCGTGTGGGCAGGCTGACTTACTGCCTCTTTTCTACCATGGGAACCTATGACAGTGAGGGAAACCACCAGCCTTTTACGGAGGAAGAGCTGGAGAGAGTCCGGGAGGATGCGGAAGATTTCGCCCGCCGTGCAGGGGAGCTTGGGGATATCTCCGCAGCCGGAGAGGAGATTTCCCATACGGTGATCGATGTATATTTTAATGAGAAGACAGACGGGGGTGCCCATGAGCTGGTGGCCCAGGCGGCCCGGGAACTGCCTTTAGGCGGAGTCTCCGGCCTTATCGAAACTGAGGACGGTTACTACGTGGTTCAGCGGGTGTCGGAGTATGAGGAGGCGGCTTCCCTGGAATATCTGGAGGAGCTGCGGCAGTCGGCCAGGGAGAGGTACGGCGAGGAACTCTTGAAGGAATGGGAGGAGGAGACTCCTCTTGAGATTGAGGAGGAGATCTGGGATGGCGTCCAGGTGGACGAGCCCTTGACGAATCTGTGAAAAGTTTGTGCTCCGGGCAAGAAAGCCTTGCCTGGAGGGGGAAAACGGACTATAATGGACAAGAGTGAGAGAAACCGCATCCTTAGGGAGGCGTAGGCAAGGAAGGAATGGAAGAATGAAGAAGAGAACGGCATGGATTATGGCCATGGCTTTGGCACTGGCTTTGTCTCTTACAGGCTGTGCCAGGGGAAATCTGAACGGAGCGGAGACCATTGCGGTCCTGGATGGTTCCACCAATATAACCCTGGGAGAATTTAACCTGATGCTGCGGTACCAGCAGGCTCAGATGGAGAGCTACTACGGAGCCATCATGGGCGGCAATATGTACCAGCAGGATCTGGCCGGGGACGGCACCCTGTACGGTGATACGGCCAAGGAAACCCTGATGGAAGAGTTTAAGAAAATGTATATGATGGAGGCGGAAGCGCCGGGCTACGGCGTAGCGCTGACGGATGGGGAGAAAGAGGCCATTACGGAGGCTGCCGGGAAATTCCTGGAAGCCAACACCGAGGGGGCTAAGAAGGCTGCCACGGCAGACCAGAAGACGGTGGAGCGCCTTCTGACTCTCCTTACCATTAACGAAAAGATGTATGATGCCCTGACCCGGGATGTGGATACGGAGGTGTCGGATGCAGAGGCGGCCCAGAAGCGGATCGATTACGTGTATGTGTCAACTCTGGGAACGGAGCAGGACGAGGCGGGGAATACTATGGAGCTGACAGATGCGGAGAAAGCCCAGAAGAAGGCAGATCTCCAGGCTGTGCTGGAGGAAGCCAGGAAGAGCGGCGATCTGGATGCGGCGGCCCAGACGAAGGAGCTGACGGCCAGCAGCGCCACCTACGGGGCGGATAGCACCTACCCTGCGGAGGAGGTGCGCAAGGCTGCAGACGCCCTGAAAGAAGGGGAATTTGCAGATCTTGTGGAGACGGAGAACGGATACTATCTGGTCCGTCTGGCAAGTACTTTGGACCGGGATGCCACGGACAGCCGGAAGACTGCCATTGTACAGGAGCGCCGGGAGGCTCTCTTTGCGGAAAAGTATCAGGAGTTTCAGGAGGTTCATACCTTTGAACAGAAAGATGACGTGATGGCGAAGCTTACCTTTGAGCGGACCTTTACCCTGAAGGCGGCGGAGACGGCGGAACCGTAGCGGGTTTCCGAAAACAAGAACAGTCTGGAAAAAATACAAAGGAACTGGAATATCTTAGCCGATATTCCAGTTTTTTATGTAAACTTTTTTGGAAATAGAGGTTGAAAACGGAAAAAAAGGGTGTTATACTGTTGAAAATAGCGGGAATATCAGCTTTTAGAGAATCATGCGATGGTTATGAGGAGAAGAAAATGAAAAGAAGACGGGTGTGGGCGGCCATACTGGCCGCATCTATGACAGTGTCCATGCTGGGGGGCTGTGCGGCACGGCCCCGGGTCACGGAGGATATGATTCCTACGGTGACGGACCTGCGGGCAGGGGAGCCCCAGGAGGAAGAGGCGGAAGCAAGCGTCATGCAGCTTTCCATGAACAAGTCCTATGTGGCGGAGCTGACCAGGCTGGACGGGGACAACACGGAGAAGGCCCAGGTAAGTGCCAAGGAGGTTTCCGTGGTTCTGAAAGCCACTTCCATGGACAAGGACTTAAAAGTTAAGATTGTCAATGCGAAAAACGACAGGGTGATTACGGGAACGCCCTTTGAGGTAACGGTAACGGATGTGAATAAGAAGACATCCACCTATAAGGACGACGATAAAGACGGAATTATCTATATTAAGAATATGGCTCCGGGGAAATGTTCCGTGGCCATGAAATCCGCAGGCTCCTACAGCGCCCCCCAGCCTATCACGGCGGATGTGAAGGCCAACCTGGAATATAAGGTTGTAGATGTGGGGGATGAGATTAAGAAGGAGAGCGAGATCAATGTGGCCGGGGAGGATTCCAACTCCAACGGCAACAACGGGGCCGGAACGGCGGTAGTCCTGCAGGATACGGTGGAATTTGTGGCCTCCAGCAAGACGGAGATTATGAAGGAACAGAAGGTCCAGAAGAAGGACAAGTGGGGCCAGCCTGTTTTCTCGAAGCTTAAGAAGGACCCTAACGGCACAGACATCTATGAGGTCATTCTTTCCGAGCCCACCCATGACGACAACGACGGGGACGGGCTCTGCGACAGATGCAAAGGGGAGATGCTAAAACCTCATACGCATACCTTTGACGAGGGAAAGGTGACGACGGAACCCACCTGTACCGCGGAGGGTGTGAAAACCTATACCTGTACGGGTACGGACTGTAACGAGACAAAGACGGAGACGATCCCGGCTGCGGGCCATAAGGATGACGGAACTGGGACATGCAGTGTCTGTGGAGAAAGCCTGAAAACTCCCAATCCGGATGAAACAACACCCCCGGGAGAGACAACCGATCCGGCTGCAACTACCGCCGGCGTAATGATTCACAGAATGCTCCTGGTAGCAGCTCCGGTGAAGACAACACCCACCACTGTATACGACACCAGCAGCAAACCTGTATACGACACCAGCAGCGCTCCGGTCTATGAGGAAAAGACCGTGCAGGTGGGAACCGGTACATACAAATACACAGGCTGGCAGACCATTGACGGAGCCACCTATTACTACGATAAGAACGGCAACAAGGTTACGGGAACCCAGGTAATCCAGGGAGTACAGTATACCTTTAGCAGCAATGGCGTGCGTTCCGGCACCGTAGGCATCGACGTTTCCAAGTTCCAGAGTGCTATCAACTGGACCAAGGTAAAGAACGCAGGCATTAATTTCGTTATGATCCGCTGCGGGTACCGGGGATACGGCACAGGGGTGCTGGTAGAGGATCCCATGTTCGCCTCCCATATCACGGGAGCCAAGGCTGCGGGGCTGCGGGTAGGAGTGTACTTCTTCAGCCAGGCTATTAACGAGGCGGAGGCCGTGGAGGAAGCAAGTATGGCCGTGAAGCTGGCCAACCGTTACGGCATCAATATGCCTATCGCCATCGACAGTGAGTATGCCGCAGGGGGAGCCGGACGTGCGGACGGCCTGTCCAAATCTGCACGGACAAGCGTTACCAAAGCTTTCTGCAACACTGTGGCAAACGCAGGACATACGCCTATGGTATACGCCAGCAAGAGCTGGTTCAGCGATCACCTGAACGTGTCCCAGTTCCCGGGTAGTTACCGGATCTGGGTGGCCCACTACGCAGACAAATGCGGCTACGGCGGACGGTATGATATGTGGCAGTATACCTCCAAGGGAAGAGTGGACGGCGTTAGCGGTAATGTAGATATGAATAACAGTTCCATTTAGGAATTTAGAATTTAAGAGGGGCTGTCGCTGAAGCGACAGCCCCTTCTTAAATCTTAAAAGCCGTTCTTTGATTCCGTGGCGGCAGCGAACCAATTCTGTTAATTCTTCTGGCAACATGTGTATTTCCTCTTTTTGTTAACAAAATAATATTTTAGAGAACAAAAACGAAGATTTTAGTGAAATTTTGTTGCTTAAATTTATTTTAGAAAACAAATTTTGTTATCTAAAATATGGTTTACTATAACTGGAAGAACACGAATAAGGGATATGATTTCTTGTTTTTGTTCTTAGGAATAATATTTTGACATATAAATCTGTAAAAATCCCCCATACAATCAATAGATTTTACGAAATTATGTTAAATTTTTGTAACTTTATTGTTGAAATACTTAAAAAAGGGTGGTAATATTATCCTAAACTAAATAGTAAACATAAGTAGGCGGGCATGTTATCTCTGAGGTAACGGCAGCATATAGAAAGAATCCGGCATATATTCCGCCCGTTCGGGCAGCCATGCTTTTTATGGCAGGCATACTTATCCTAACATCATGACGAGACAGAAAATAAGAAAAACAGGGCCAGCCTCCTTCACAGAAAAAAGGAGGATATTTTGCGATCCCTAAAAATAGATGGGAAATGACAGGCAGAGAAAACTGCCAAATGAGGTGTGGGATATGAAGAAACGTAGAAGAGGGAAAACAATCAGGAGGATACTGGCAGTCATACTGCTGGCGGTTCTTATCTTTCAGGAATCGGAGCCTTTGCTGGGATTGATCAAGGCCGTGGCGGCGGAAAATCCCTATGAAGATTATTACGATCTGATTGCTCATATGGACAAGCTGGAAGGGGGAAGCAGCATCGGGCTTGGCAGGCCTAAGACGGTGGTACTGTCCAGACGGCAGACGGCTACGGCGGAACTGTCTGTAGACGGTCCCAGGTCCTCTAAGTTTGATTATGTAATGCTCCATGTGGACGCTCCCTATATTTACCGGGAGTTCGGCACCGGCCAGACCGGTTTTGCCTATACGGAAGCAGAGGCTATGGCCAAGGGAGATATTCTTGGCGGTGTAGAAGTGCGCTTTATTCCGGCAGACAATGTAAGTGAATATACCCCCAGACTGAGCCCGGAAGATATGATCCGGCTTCTTGAGATGGAGGAGGAAGCGGCTCAGGAGGAAAATGGGGAAGAGACCCCGGAGGAGACGGAAAATCCCGGAGGAGACGGGGAGACGGAAGAACCCGGAGGGACGGAAGAGATACCGGGGGGAGAGACAGAAGGGGAAACCCCGGGAACGGATGAAAGCGGAGGAGAGGAGGAGACGTCCTCCCAGGATCAGGCAGAGACTACGGAGAATATCAATCCCCTTGTGGAGCAGGCGCCTTCCAAAACTGCGGGAAGCCAGCCGGCGGAAGGGAACACGAAACCGGCCCAGGATACGGAGAGACCGGGGACAGGCAGTACCGGGCCAGGAAATACAGGCGAGGCTGTGACCCCGGGTACGGGGACACCCGGAACGGGGAACGGCGGCGGGACCGTGAAGCCGGGAACAGGCAATACGGATGAAACTGTGACGCCGGGAACGGGAAGCTGCGATGAAGACGTGACGCCGGGAACAGACGGTACAGAGGATACGGAGGAAACCGGCAAGCCCGGTGAGGAGCCGGAAGAAGAAAATCCCAAAGATTTGGATGAGGATTTGGAGGACATGGATCTGGGAGGTTTCCTGCCGGAAGATCTGGTGCCTCAGCTTTACGGAGCCTCCGGGGGAGATCTCTACGACCCCAGAGTGTACCCGGCCTATCCCGATTCTGCCCAGATGAAAGAGGGGAATCCCGGCAGCGGCGCCGGAGAAATCTGGTGGAGAGGCCACACGGCGGTGGGAATCAACGGAGAGATCCGCAACGACAGCCGCCCGGTAGTGAAGGCAGAGTACCGCTTCTGGGTGAAGAAGGGGGAATCCATTCCCGAGGGAACCATGGCCACCCTGTACTCCTGGTGCCAGTACGAGCAGTACACGCCTACCCAGCAGGGAACAGAGATTACATACTATATGAACGGAAACGTGTTCAAGCCGGGCAACTGGCAGAACTATGTTCCGGCGGATAAGAACGGATATCCCTTTGTTCAGCGGGATCCCTGGCGTGGAGAAGGCCAGGGCTTCTTGGTGTACACAAATATTGACTGGCGGTTCAACGTGGAGACTCGGAAAGGCGTGGAGGACGACAAGGTCCTGGTGTGGCAGAAGAATAACTATGCTTCTTTCAAAATGACCATCACCAACACCTCCGGCATGATGGACGACGGGGACGGCAATCTGGTCCTGCCCTCGGATCCCGATGAGTGGGTGCCGGATACCACCACCTTCGACGAGATTGGCATTATGGCCGGAGCCGGGGACTACACCGGCGGCGGCGTATTCCGGCGTTACCTCCTTGAAAACAACCAGCCGAAGCTGAATCCCGACTATGTAGGCAACAGTACGGACGCCAATATCCTCTACACAGGCCAGTGGATGGACAATCTGCTGAAGTGTGTGGATTATGATGTGAGCAAGTATGACGAGGCAGGAGGAATCCTGATTCTGGACGTGTCGGAGCTGGCGCCGGAGGATCAGGATCTGGAAGATGCGGATGAACTTCTGCAGAAAGGAGCCAAGCGCATTGGCTACCATTACACGGCGGATACCAACTTTTCTTTCGCCGTCAAGGGGGACGTGCTGTATCCGCCCCATATGAAGAAAGAAAACGGTTACGATAAGGACTACCCTAATGAGAAGGTGCTTCGTCTCTTTGTGCCCTACACCACCAATGTATCCCTGGCAGAGCCGGATACGGTGTTTGCCGCCGACGGAACCATCTACTTTGGACAGAAGGTAGAGGGGGGAGAAGAGCATGAGGGCCAGTTCCCATGGATGCAGGATACGGAGGACTCAGTTTTCTTCGAATTTCCGGATCTTGCTGCCAGCGGCGACAAGAAGGTGAAAGAGGAGCAGCAGGAGGCTGCGGTAGGACAGGAGATTATATACACCATCCAGAACGTGGGATATGAGGCTTCCGGCAAGGGTTCTGCCCTGCGTCCCCCCATGTATCGTCCTTCCATTATTGACGTGCTGCCGGAGCAGTTTGATTTTACCTCCCTGCGCTTTGTAGTGTCCAAGGATCAGGATCACAGCGGGATCGTGGAGGAATGGCTGGGAGGCACGGACAAGCTCTTAGGCCTGGGCATTGCGAAAGAATACCAGGGCCAGACCCAGAGGTATCCCATGGTGGAGTACCGGACCAAAGACAATAAATGGGCCCCCGTTCCGGATCCCCAGATCCAGCGGGAAGAGGAGGGGGATCTGGTAATCTATACCATGGATTACAGCCGTTTCTTTGAGCGGGAGAGGGGCTACCAGGAGAAGCACACCATCCGCATCAACTATAAGACCACCTTCTCCCCGGAGGATGAGTGCCCCGGCACGGTGGAGATCGTGGGCAAATCCCGGAAAGCGGGCATAATGACCAACCGGGCCATTGTAAACTTTATCCAGCTGAATTACTATATGTATCAGCTGACAGACGCCCTGGAGGAGGGAAGAATTGAGGATCAGCTGGGCCATTACCCGGTAGATGAGGTGGCGGATGAGCAGTTTTATATTTACAACGAGAGCGAGGCATCTCCGGAGTTTGAGAAATCTGCCGTTACGGGAAAGCTATGGCTTCACACGATTATTAAAGATGAGGACAACTGGGACGACGAAGAGCTGAATACCCCCCTGGCCTATGAAGTGGGCAGGTATTTCTTCCATGCCCGGAATGAGGCCGACGGCCAGGGCTACAATACGGGCTTCCATATTACCCTGCCGGTTATCGTCACCAATAAGGAGACCCAGGAAACGGGTAAGCAGGGTTTCCTGACCACCGGGATTTATGTGAACCGGGCTCTCATTGAGGCCGGAGAGCCCCAGTGGCAGCGGGACGAGGACGGCGCCATTCTCTATGACGATGCAGGAAATCCCGTGGAAGGTCCTCTCCTGACCCTTACAGGGACCAACGGGAAAGTACATACTTTTACAAAGAGCGAGCTTCTGAACATGCCCGGCAATCCGGCAGATAAGGAGCCTCTCCATAAAAACTGCGTTTATCTCAACTTTGCGGAAGGCAGTATTTTAAAGACTGAACTTGGCCAGTTGGAAAAGATTGACCTCACCTACAGTGCATTTTACGGAAAGCGGGAGCTGGAGGAGGCGGATCCGGATGCCCAGCAGTATCAGTATATGGAAATTGTGGGAACCTGCTATACTCCCAGCGAGTGCAAGGCGGATCTGGACTATGAGGTGGCCGGCTGGCACGACCGCTTTACCAACAAATACGTGGATAACAGCCTCAATGAGTACCAGGGCAAGGACGACGGAACCCTGATCTTTGAAATGGCCAATCCTACCATTGACGCAGTGGTGAACAATCTCCGGGGGCAGAAGGAGGAACTTCTTCCCATCCCCCACCAGGAGCTTTTCTCCTACGATATCAGCCTGGGGAACGACTCTACTTCCGTGATGAAGGAAGGAGTGGCGACCCTGATTCTGCCTGTAAACGGTATGGATCATGCGGATCCGGACGTGGCAGGCACAGGCTTTACGGCTCAGGAGTTCCGGATGGATCTGTCCCATATGCTGGACAAGGTCAATGCCAACAATAACTGGGGCGTTCTCACGGAAATCCAGCTCTTCGAAGCCAGCGCGGCGGATCCCGATGGGGAAAACAAAGGGGCTCTCATCCGCACCCTTACGGAAGCGGAGCTGGCGGCCTATATCGATCCTGTTACCCAGCAGCTCACCCTGCCCGGGTCCCTATGGGACGGACATCTTCTGGGAGCTATCCGGGTCCATATAAGAGATGTGGACGCCCAGATGCTTCCGGAGCATGACGAGACGGATATAAACGGAACTGTCACAGGCACGGTTCCCGAGAAGCTGTTCCATCTGCGGGTATTCGGCCACGGTACCACCTATGAGCAGGACTTGATCTTCCAGGGCAATTTCGAGGCTTCCACGCCGCCTCTGGTAGGTGCGGCAGATGGACTTAAGAAGAAAGAGGAACTGGACTACGAAGTCAACGCCCTCTATATGGATACCAATCCCTCCATTACCCTGGAGACGGTTCAGCGTCTTACAGGTACGGCGGCGCCCAACTGGACGGAGAATACCCGGTATCCCATCTACCCGGTGTGGCCCACCGGATCCAGGAAGAAGAAACAGGTCTGGCGGGATGTGTTCTATGCGGGAGATCCCCTGGAAGTGACGGCTTCTTTCAGTAACTTCTACGGAACGGAGCGGATCTCCTCCATGGTCCGGGCGGTGCTGGAGTTCGAAGTTCCGGCCCGTATTAATACGGGTGTGGATAACCGGCCCGAGGGTTTCCTGGTGGAATCCTTCCGCATTCCCGCAGCCACCGGTACCCATGCCCTTACCGGCGGCGTAGATGAGATTACAATTACGGGTTTTAAGCCCGACGGAACGCCTCTCACAGTGACCTTGTCCCGGGACGATCTGTACGGAACCTCTTCCCCGGTGTCCATGAGCGGAAGCGATATGGTGCTTCAGGGAAATTTCTGGAAAAACCAGGGCTTCGGCGCAGTGACGGACATCCAGGTTATCTATGCGAAGCTGGAGGGAAATGCAGGAGCCTCCCAGCCCTTAAAGGCCAGGCTTACGGGTTCCACCACCTTTGGCGGGGATCACCCTGTAAACGTGCGCCTGTATACGGAGGAGGAGCGGAAATTCACCATACCCAACTACCATGACAACGCCTCCTGGGGCAGCAGCCTCTACGATCCGGAGCACGCCTACTTTGTTCACAACGGGGGAAACCGGGGAGCGGGGAACCACGCCCAGGTGGACAACGGAACGGGAACCAGCTGGGTGAACGGCATGCCTTCCTCCAGAACCCCGGGGATTCCTTTTGGGGAAGATTACGACAGGCGTGTGATCAACTCCGAGGATTCCATCTATCCCTGGATGGAAAGCCTCTCCACCTATGTAGCGGATCAGACGGTAAACGGGGAGCGCAGGCCCATGGGTGTTGACCAGGGACCTGCACAGGAGATCTATGTTCCCCACAATAAATACGAGAAGCAGTATCACTTCTACGCAGGGGTGAATGATGCGGCAAAGGGAGTGCGGGACAGCATTCTCCATATAGAGCTGCCTATCAGCCGTGTGACCATAGACGGGAAGGAGGAGTCCAAAGGCTTTCTGTTCCAGGAGCTTCGGATTCCCAAGACAGAGCTTGACAAAATCAAGGGCATCTTCCGTCTGGAATTTGCAGGGACCTCCTATCCGGGAAATCTTGCCTACAACACCAATGCCACAGGCAGCCTCCTTCTGACCAAGTCGGAGATTGCCCCCTTTATTGAGGCCGCTACCGGGGATCTGGTGGTGACCCGGGATGATATCGAGACCCTGCGCATTGCCAAGGGATTAACGGATATGGGAGATATCCGTTATATCCGGGTGCGCTTCGAGGATGTGCCGAAAGACTCGGCCCATGTAGACAAAGCCGTTCATGTGATGGTAAAGGGAATTACCACCACCTACAGCGATAATAACCAGTGGAAAGCCATTTCCCGGTATTACCGCCCCCAGTACTGGAATTTCGGTACCAACAACAGTTATTTTCCGGAATATTATACAAAGCAGGACGAGACGGTTATCCACGTAGTGCGGCCCAATCCCTACGTGTATGTCCAGGCCCGCTTTGAGGACCAGGCCCTGGGGGGTGCGCCAAACGGAGCCTCCGGCCAGGCAAGCGCTCCCAATCTGGCGGGAAGCCAGACCAACACGGTTCTCAACGTGCCCGTGGGAAATCTCTGGAATCCGGAGGATTACGACCGGACCCTCCACAGTTACCGGATTTACTTCGGAAACAAGAGCTATCAGGCTCACAGCTATTCCGACCTGATCAAGCCGGTATTTGATATTGATTTACCTCTGCGGAAAGAGAAGAAGGGATTCCAGGTGACGTCCGTAACCCTGGATCCGGATCTGACGAAATACGGCACGGGCTGCACCATGACTCTGTACAGCTCCGATTATGATACCACCAAGGATCAGAATGATAACTATAATGCAGGGAAATTCCGGGTATTTACCACGGCGGATCTGGAAGCCCTGCTTGCCGGAAGCCAAAAGATCGATCTGTCTGCAGACGGACAGATGAAGGACTGGTATCTGAAATCCATCCGCATCTCTTATGACAATTACGAGGGTGACGACGCCAACAACAAGCAGAATTTTATCAGCCTGGATGGCCTTCTCACCACCTATGCGGATGATGATGCCACGGATCCCAATAACATTAATTATGGAAACCTGATCACTGCATCGGCTGTGGGAAAGGTTCCTGCGGAGTATGATATTTTCTCCAAGACTACCAGCCATACGGTTCAGGCGGGAGGCTCTTTCCGGCCCTACAAGGCCCAGCCCGGGATTACGGTCCAGCCGGGCAGCAACGGCGGCTACAGCGGAGATAAGACTACCAGGCCTGCCAGTATCGGAGCGGAGGCCTTCTACCAGATTGCCCTGACCAATGCAGGCATGAGCCGCCAGTACAATACCTATCTGAACACCACTCTTCCCGTGTGTGATCTTCCTGTCATGGAGGACGGAAGCCAGAGCGTGGGTGGTTTCCAGCTCACCAGGATTGTACTGGGAACGGATATGATCAAGAAGCTTACCCGGGAGGGACATGTGGATCTGGAGGCCATTTGCCTGGTGGAGCATCAGCCCCTGCAGCTTGATGCCGACGGAAAGCTAGATACCTCCCTTCCCCTGCCGGAAAAGAAGCGTCTGACCATCCGGCGGATGAAGGACGGGGACGGAAATCCTGTCTACGCCAGTCCTTCCGACGTGTTCCCCAGGTACGAGGCGGTCTATACCCAGGGAAATACGGAAATTAAGAAAGTTACTATCAATCTAAATGACTACTATGTGCCGGGGGCAGGAGGCGGTCCGGGCGTCCTTACCATTCCCTCCGGGGTCTGGAACCAGGACGATTTCCCCATGGCTTATCCCGAGCATGTGAATCTGGAGGTGGGGAAATTTGCCTCCAGGTACGAGGGCGGGACGGAGCAGGCGGCCGTGAACCTGGCCAACGCCATGCGGCTGTACGGAATCCCCCAGACCTACTACTATGACGAAAACTATGTTATGAGCCGTTATCTCAAGGCAGAGAGCTCCTTGAAAGAGATTTACGAACAGGACGACGTGACGGCGAAATTGTATGAGAGAACGGCTGCGAGCTGGGCTCAGCTCCAGCTCAGTCCCTCCAACCCAACCTTGGAGATGAAGGCGGAGCAGGAGAAGGATGGGGCTTGCGTAGGCTCCCAGAAGGAGCTGCCTCTGTCCTACGAGGACAAGGACGGCCTCTACTACTCCATGAAGCTGGGCAACGACTCCGAGAGCGGCATGTCCAGGCCCGTGCTGTCGGTGCGCCTGCCTATGTACGACGACGATCCCACCACGGCGGAGCAGGAGGAGAAGCGCAGAGGCTTCCAGCTCACGGAAATTTACCTGGATAAGCTTCTGGTAGGGGACGGTGTGACACCTGCCAGCTATGTGGACAAGAACGGAAACCAGTATGATCAGAAACCCGACGGCATCGATGTAACCCCGGTGCCGGATCAGGGCATGGCGGATGTGGCGGAGATCCGCATCATAGACGCCTTCCTTACGGATAAGAACGGAGATCCCCTTACTTATGTGATCCGGGATGCGGAGCTCCAGGCCTTCCTGGAAGCCAGAAAGACTGCGGCGGATCACAGTGTGCGGATCCCTTACACCGCATGGTACGACCCAAACGAGCCGGCGGGAGGCAAGAAATGCGTGAAATATCCGGGAACCGTGGAGGTTGTGTTCAGCCGCTTCGATCCGGAGAAGAGAGGGAACGACACAGGCGAAGTGCGCCTGTACGGCAATGCCACCCGCTACGGGGACGAGAACACCAACCAGGGCCGGAACAATGCGGCCAATATCCAGAACCCCGACAGCTACTACACCCAGGCGGGAACCAGCGGAACCACCCCCACAACCACCAAGGTTTCCGTGCCCGGCAACGCCCTGCTGGCAGACGCCAGCTTCCTGGACTATGTGGCGGGCATGGATCAGAAAATTACACCCAGCGATTACAAAGAGGCATGGGATCACGCAGCCTTCCAGGTCCGTGAGCCCAGGCCTGTTCACAGTGCGGAAATCGTCTACTACAACCGGAAGATCGAGACGGCGGCCACAGACCGGGCGGCTACCGACGGCAATACCCGCTGGACGGTGATCCCCTATGCCAGAGAGTACGTCTCTGCCTGGGCCCTCTTCAACGACAGCATTTCCCGGATGGAGAATTTCTACTTTACCATGACGCCGGAGATTGCGGTAGACGCCCAGGGAGACTACCGGGGCTTCCATACCATGGACGTGATCATCCGCAAGGAGCTTCTGAATCAGGCAGTCATTGACAAGATTGTCCTGACGGACAAGGCGGATCCTGCAAGGCAGATTGTGATTGAGCGCACAGGCGCTGTGCAGAAGCCCGGGGATACTCCCTTTGCCCCTGCAAGCGGAAATCCCTACGAGGCCCACAATCCAGGGACCAAGACCCGGGAGCTGCCGGAGGATATCTATGCAGGATCTACCTATACAATCACTCTGCCTGACGGCACTGCAAAGACTTTGGCCAAAGCCGTTGGAGGGGAGTACTACGGTCTGGCGGATGGCGTATATACGATAAATGAAGGGGATTTGGTGATCCCAAGAGATCTCATTGTGGACGAGGGAGGGATGCCCAATATCGGCAAGATCGAAGTCTGGGGCTCCGACTTCCTGGCAGGGCGCACAGCTCCCAATACAGCTGTGGGCCGTCCTCTGGAAAGCCAGACCCAGTCCCACACCCAGTCCATTCTCTTTGTGGGAATCAACGACGAGGAGCCGGTGGGAACCTCCAACAACTCTCATATCCACAACGGGGATACCACCTATACCCTGAACCAGGGCGTCTTCTGCGCCTACCTGTACGGTCATACGGATAAACAGGTAGCGGATACCAATGACAAACTTACAGGCGGACAGGACGACAAGAAGGGCAATAACTTCAAGGATGTGGCCACGGTGAAGCATCAGCGCTCCGAGTGGGACTGCTCCTATGTGAAGACCCCCAAGCTCTACTTCGACACCACCATCAGCGCTGTGTTCAAGGAGGACACCCAGCAGTGGGATGAGAAGATGAATAACAGCAATACCGGGAATGGCGGCGCCAATGACCGGAGATTTACCGATGAGACCCTGGGAGAGGCTGTGACTCGGGACAATACAACCACTACCGGAGGGAATCCGCCTATTTATAAGCCCTATAGCAACCACTGGCATAACGACCAGTATTTGGACAACCAGGTTATGGATGTGGGCAATAAAGCTCTTACGGGCTTTACGGTGGACTTCCGGCAGTATCATTCACCAGCCATGTATCCGTATAGTTACAGTGAGCAGCATTTTGGTTGGGATTATAACAGCCAATGGGCTACTACAGAGAGGCTGGAAAGTAACGCAACCATTCTGGAGGATTACAATGCAGCGGCTACGGTGCGTATGACAATCGATCTGCCTGCAGATAATTTTGATGCCTACTATATCAAGCTACGTCCCGCCCTGAAACCTTTTGTGACTAATATCCGGGTGTATCTGGCGGATGGAAACTCCTACTATGACATTCCGGTAGGTGATTGGGAAGGCAATGCCAGGGGAACCACAGTAAACGGAGGCAGATCCTATACTATCGGAGCAGACAGGAGCTACGGTGTGGATGCCGATGGGGATGGGGAAGTAGACTGGTGGCGGATTAATCTCTTAGACATGGACAATTCCGCAAATTGGTATGCTACAAAGAGTATTGCACCCTATGATCCTTTCGATCTGCTGGATAAGGCCAATGGGAGCCATCCCTATTACCGCTCCCCGGCGGCAGCCGTATACAAAGGAAACATCAAATCTGTAGTGATAACCATGAACGTGAACCAGGATCCGGCGAAGCCGAGTGCAGGTAACAATCTCTTCCAGATTATTGCCGCAGACGAGGGAAGCTGGTACTGGGATACCTATGAGAGCAATGGTTTCGAGACTTGGCCCTGCCAGCGTGCCAACGAGGATGATACCACTCATCCCACCATGACTTCCCGCCTTCAGGAGACCCGTCATTCCATCGAGATTGCAGGCCGTGCTTTGACTAAAACCAGTGGAGCCTCCCAGGATGCCCAGGCATCGGTGACTACACGTCTGGAGCTGGGAACTCTCTTCCGCAACGAGGCGGCGGACAGTGTGGGAAATACAACTGTGGATTCCAAGAACCAGGTGACGAAGCTCCGCTATCAGGACGGAGCAAATCCAAGCCAGAGACGGAGCTCCTGGTCCTACTTTGATTACTACCACTGGTATGTGTGGCATCATTATCATATGTACTATAATACCTGCTATTGCTATACTACAAGGCACTATGCCACCTGGCATTCAGGCCATCTTTACGATACGGCCCGGATCCGGATCCGCAGGCCCTCTATTTCCTTGGCCAAAGGACTGGGAAGTACAGCGGATAATAAGGCCTTTAGCGCACCCGGGGGTAATATTACCTGGGATCTGGCCCATGAGATGAGGGGCTCCCTGCCCGGTCACGGAGCCAGGCCTAACAACAGTGCCCTGCCTGATTATGGCGGCCTGCGGGCATATGGACTGGGGCTGAACCAGAACCGTTCCTATGTGACTGAGAAACATCCTGCACATGAGTCTTGGACTGACCATTATGATGAATCTCATCTTTTCAACGAGTGGTACGGCCTCTTCACCCATGTGGACAGCGTCACCATGGAGGACACCCTGCCGGAGATTACCCGGACGGAGGGCTGGTACAAGGGCTTCTTCAGCCGCTATGTGGAGGCGGACTCTTCCATTGCGGATAATGTGGCTTACGTGAAAGTAACCCTTTCTACCCATAAGACCGATCCGGACACGGGAGATGTGAAGGCCGAGACAGATGCCTCCAAGGACCGGGTGATTTATATCCAGCGTGATCAGCTCTACGGATCTAAAGCCAATCAGACTTATCTGGGCAAGGTGCTCTTCCGCTATGAGGATATGGATCAGCATATTGACGGCAAAACATCCTTAGACGAGATCGACGGGGATCGCCTGGAAGCGGTTATGAAGGATCTCACAGGAGACAATATTATTACCCTTGGGAAAAACGAGTACCCCTCCAAGGTGGAGTTCCAGGTGTGGAACCTGCCGGGACATGGGGATCAGACCGACGAGTACGACGGGGTAGCTCCCAAGAGGGACCAGAGCGGCAATACCAAGCCGGACTTCTATCTCTTCGGAAACGTCTGCGACATTATTGACGACGTGTACCATGAGAATCATCCGGAGTGGACCAGGGAATACTGCAGTCCGACTTCCACCGACCCGAATGATCTGGATTGGGCGAAGCGTTCCGAGGCCATAATGAACAATGGCCTTATCAGGCCCAGAGTCAATCATGTAACGGACGGAGACTGGAACTATATTTTCTCTGCGGCAGAGATGGATACAACATCGGATCCGGCCAAGGATAAGAACAACGGTTATCAGATGGAAATGAGCGCCAACCAGAAGTTCGGGCCTTTCAGCGGCTACGATGAGTCGGTAGGCGGCTATTACAACCATTATCAGAGCTACCTCTACGCCAAACGTGTACAGCCCGACCTGAAGGTGCAGATCCAGACCTTGGAAGATCCCACATCGGGCAGGGTTCCGGAGTCCGGTACCCGGGAGAAGCCTTCTCCCTTAAACGATATCTACGATTATGAGGCGGACAATATTACGCCCCAGAAGACCACCTGGCGGATGTGGGCCACCAACCAGACCCAGCGCAGGATCGACGAGAGCAACGGCGGGGATAACCCCACCTATCCTCTGGATACGGGGGGAACTTACTATAAAGATGTCCAATACCGGAACCTGTCCCCCAACGGCTTCCGCATGGAGAAAATCTGGATTCCCGTGGAGTTTATCAACGAGAGCAGAAATACGGGGCAGGGAAATGTAGGCTACATGGACGGTGTGGACAAAGGCACTGAGGCCACGGACACACCGGAGAAGCGCATAGACGGAGTGAATAAGTTCGTGGTGAGCAAGTTCCTGCTCTACACCGCCACCAAGGCGGATCAGCGCAATATCAGGGTGGACACGGTCAATCTGTCTACGCCTCAGATTCCGGCGGACTGCGAAACCTTTGATCTGAAAGCCTATGTGCTGGATGATATGATCAAGAACAGCGGTATCCCGGCAGACGGCAGGAACAAGTATGTGACTCTGGCAGACGAGGCCCGGCAGGAGATTACGGATCCGGATCAGGCCCGGTACTACTGCATTGACCTGGAGAAGATGTACCTGGACGGCGTCTCTTACACGGACGACAAGGGGACACATACCCTGAAGCCGGTGAAGAAAGACGGGGAGGGTACGGATTACTACCTGCAGCTCAATACCATGGCTTTCGAGTACGATCTTGAGGTTCGGATTCCCTGGATGAATAACTACGTAAAGAACCGGGAGCGTTACTTTGAGCCCAACACCACCAGAGATGCAACCCTTACAGGAGAGAAAGGCGCCTCAACGGGACGATACCAGTACGATATCGATCCGGCGGATCTGCTCTTTGAGGGTGTGTTTGCCGACCGCCATTATACGGAGGAAGCATATGCCAAGCCGGGAACCCCGGGCTGGGACAGCTGGGATATCGACAGCAAGCCTACGGTGGACACGGATCCCCTGGAGCTTAATAAGCGTGTCTGCGACTGGCTCTTCGTTCACGCCAATGCGGCTGGGGTAAATGCCATCCAGGATATGAGTTATCCAAACGGCAATATGCAGCGCTGCAGCGAGTATGTAAACTATAAGATGTTCCTCTTCCGGAACCGTGCGGCCAAGATCAATGTGGCGGTGAACCGCCTGCCCTACCGGGGCGCAGGGGACAATGATCCGGATCCCAATGGGGACCCGGGGAACACCAACCGTCCCGAGGCCTTAAGCTACGGCAACGGCAATGACTACAGCTCTTCCGACAGTAACCAGAACCGGAACGATGCCCGTCCCGTGGATATCGCCAAGCTGCTTCCGGGGGATCGGATTGACTACTATATTACTGCGGTGAATACCAAGGATCTGAACCATGACGGCAACAACCAGGAGATGGGTGTCACCACCTGGTTCCATCCGGCCGTGCGTTTCGACGCCCCGGAGGGGACCCGGATCGCCCGCTGGTATTATATGCCCGCAGGCTTCGACCTGGGCGAACTGCCGAAGATCGATCCGGTGACCGGGGAATATATGCTGGATGGGGATGGTAAGCAAATACAGGGACCGGTGGCCATAGAGAAAGACCCGGCCAATGGCTATGGTTTTGATTTCGGTGATATTACGGCCTACGATCCCTACCATAAGAGTCCCACCAGCGGCAAGTATATGGCAGTGCCCCATAACACGGAGCTGGCGGATATTTATTCCGGTATCGAGTTTGAGCCTCCCACCATATTCGGGAAGCTGGCCCGGAGCATCGGTCTGTTCAGCATGTTCCAAAAGAACGCCACCCAGCCTACAGAGGATTACAAGAACGACGAAGCCGTTCACAGTATTGTCTGGGAGATGGAGGGAAGTGTGCCCATCAACCGGGGCTTCGTGATCCTGGTGGAGCTGGAAGTGGAGCTTCCCGAAGATAAAGATGGAAAGCCCGTTACCAGCTTAAGCAACTTGAAGAATTATGACATCGGCCCCAGCACCGTCCAGTATGGTTCCTGGGACAGGGCCCACGGCTACGATCCCTTCTACTTCACCAGCGTAAGGGCGGAAAATGCCAAGCCGGAAGCCAATTACAATGGGGATGCTTTATCCGGCCCCGGCAGGGCTCCCTTTGGTTCTCCTTTTGCCAAGCAGGAGACCATTCAGAGTGCCAGCGTGGTTTACCAGAGACTCTATAACACCAATGATAAGAACTTCCTGACAGATCAGGGAGGACATGAGGGGACCACAGCCAGGGTTACCTCCAGCCAGATGGATTACTATTTCGGCAGTGAGGCCCCGGAGATTGCCATGGAAATGATCCACAATGTGGACGGGGAGGAAGCCCGGATCACCGTAGGCAATCCGGTGGGAACCACAGGGGGCAAGGGCGTTATCGCCAACAGCCAGGACCGCTTTATCAGTGCCATGACCCTGACCATAGACTTTATTGCAGCGGGCAACGTGCCCCCCACAGGGGTAGATCAGCTCTCCATGCAGGGCTTCTACCTGAACCGGATGCCCACCAGGGAAGAAATGCTTTACAACCAGAAGAGCTCCGACGAAGCTTATAAGGCGGAGCCGGATGGGGTGGAAGATGTACCTGCGACCCTCTACGTGCAGCTTCGGGGAGATCTGAAACCTGACGGCACCTTGAAGGAGAGCTGGGCGGATGTGCCCTACGATCCGGATCATCCCTTCGCCATCCGGGATAAGAAGGACGGCTACCGTCTGATCTATTATCCCAAGGACAGCGAGAAGCAGCAGTATCCCGACGGCTATTACCTGGAGGACGGACAGAAGGTGGCGGTAGAACCCCGCCAGGTAGTCCGGATGCGGGTGGAGTACGGCTATTTAAGCGACCGGGATGCCATGAGCAAGGGCACCCTCTATCTGCCCAATTTCGTCCTCTACGGAATCGGGGCCCTGGCCTATACCCAGGGGTCGGCGGGAGCGGACGCTTATTACTATAATTACAACCTGGGCCTGCGGCAGGAGTGGGTACTTGACATGTCTGCCGGGGACAACTATACCAATCTGAAGCCGGGAGAGAATACGGAGCAATACCAGGGAATGACGGCGGCAGAGCTTCAGGCTGCCTATGAGGCTGGCCGGATACCCAAGCCTGCGGATCCGGCAGATCCGGCGGTGACTCCGGATCCGGATAACCCTAACGAGAACAGTGAGATCGAGAGGAACTCCGTGAAATTCTCGGCGGAGAACAACGATCTCTGGTACCAGATCCGCAGAAGACTGCCCAATATCCAGCTTCTCACCGATCAGTATGCCTCCAAGGATGAGGCGGTGAATGCCGGCAAGGAAGCAGGAGGACTGACGGGCTACCGGCCGGAGCAGAAGCTCTGGACCCGGGTGCGCATCGAGAATAAGGTCAATAAGAGCATGACCAATCCCGGCGGAAAGCGGACCTCTGCCCAGAAGAAGGACGGACTTGCGGCCTGTACGGCGGCGGACGTGCTGGGAACAGGGGAGGTGTACCAGCCCACCCTTATTGACAAAGTGCCGATCCAATATGTGGACGTTCCCGCCTCCATGCTGCCTGCAGGAGGCATGGGAGCAGTGACGGATACCCCTGTGGAGATTGCCTTCCCCAGTGATGTCACCATTATCTGGAAGCGTCTGGACGAGAACGGCAACTTGGTAGAGAGGGAGATCCGGGCGGATGATCCGGCGGAAGGCTACGATCTGCCCAAGGTGACGGTCTACAAGGTGACGGCCAGGGATATCGGCGGCATGCAGTCCTTTGACAAGGCAAATATGGACGGCGTGAATGCAGTCCACCAGGGGACCTACAACCATGCTTACTATACCAATAAGCGCACCTCTCCCATAGACAGCGCCGCCACGGCGGAGGATGCGGAGTACTATATCTATACCTATACCTTTAAGTCGGCCGACGGGACCTGCGCCTTAAAGCCCGGGGATGAGCTGGAGATTGTCTATCCGGTGACGGCCCACAAGAGCGGTCTGCCCATGGCCACTTATACAGGCAGCGGACGGAATATTTACCTCTCCAGGCCCGGGGAGTATCTGTTTACGCAGTACAATAAAGGGGCGTATGTGACGCAAAACAGCATGTATCCTACGGTGGGTGATATGAGCGCCCGGATGATGGATATGGATCTGCTGCTCCACGACGCGGCCTTTACCGGCTCCCGGACAGGGGTGCGGAGATCCTACATCTGGACCCAGGATGAGCACGGGGCCAACCGGCTGGATCCGGTGATCAGTCCGGTAACCGGGGAGCCTAAGCTTTACCGGGACGACACCAAGCAGAAGCGCAGCGAGTTCCTGTCCGGATCCACCGTCACCATGCCCGGTGTGGCAGGCGGCTACGGGGTCAACGGCGGCAATGATAACCTGGGGGATTACGGAGCCAACGGAAACTTCTGGGATCTGGATATCTACAACCAGGCCAAGAGGCAGACCATCCAGGTGAAAGCCGACAGCACAGTGGTAAACAACAGGCCCGACCAGGTGGCGGAGCTTCAGCCCAAGGGCTTTACGGACACGGGAACCATGCGGGATTGGTACCGGTATCTCATGCGGGCCAGGACCTTTACGGCCGGTGGAGCCGGCGGCGCCAGCGCAGCCTTTGATCTGGGCTTTGAGCCCTTACGCCTGAATGGGGACAGCGGCGTGGTGGACGGTACTCCGGGGGGAGAGGAAGGAGAGAATCTGAAAGAGAATCTTCTCTGGACGGAGTCCGGCATCCATCTCAGGAAAGCCTGGCTGTTTGCCACCTCCCAGTTTGTCACGGAGGACGAGGCCCTTACGGCTGTTGACGGGACCCAGGATCCCACAGATGAAAGAATCGACTCGGACGAGGTGTGGAGCCCCAGCACCGCCCTCCTCCAGTACGGTGAGGAATATACGGCACGGCTGCTGGCAATTAACTACGGCGACTGGGCTTTGGACGGCGTGCGCTTTATCTACGTGCTGCCTTACGGGGTGATGCCCAAGCTCCTTGAGACTCCGGAGGGGGATCGGGAGGTAGATCTGAAAGCCTGGTATATGCAGCAGGGAAGCGAAACGGCCTTAGGAAGCGCCATTGATCCGGATCTTTTGGAGGCCCGGGTGGTGCAGACGCCCTTCGATACGCCAGTAGATTACGATCACCGGGCGGCCCAGGCGGCGGCGGATCCCATTCTCTATGAGACATACTACCAGGGATGGAAGGAAGTCTACAGTGATGATCAGCAGATGCAGCCCTGGGTGGTGGAGATCACGGTGAAATCGCCCCTCCACGGCTGGAGAGGCAGTGCAGGAAAGACCAGTCCCTACCAGATTCGGGTGGATCTCCAGGCGGTGGTTTACAACCAGCCGGAGAGCGAGCGCTATGTGGATACGGTTTATGCTGCGCCTTATGATGATAAGACCAATTATGAAGAAAACGATCTGGGGGATACCAAGATGCAGCCGGACGAGGGCTACTACCAGATCTATGACAGGACCAATCTGGCCGGGGATCTGGTGCGTTATAACGGTTCCAACGGCTATGGAGTGGAGAATACAAAGCATCCCTTCCATCTGGAGAGCGGCATGCTCTCCGGAGGAATCCGGCACCGTCCCGATAAGAACGGCAGCAGCTGGTGGGATCGCTATTACGGCAACCCCCGCTTCTTCGCACCGGGTACGCCTTACCACAAGGGAAGAAACCAGTTCTGTTCCCTCTTTACGGCGGGAGATTCCTGTCCGGGAGAGGCGGACACACAGCTTCGGATCTTACATAACGAAACCGACGACGATCCCCTGGATTACCTGGATAAGGAGGGGAATCCCATATCCCGGACCTTTGCCCGCAGCGGCAGCCAGGCCAAGGTGGGCAAGCCGGTGCTGCGCCACTGGACCGAGGTGGCGGATCCCGAGTCGAAGACCGGACAGGAGGTAGGCAAGGAGAGCAAGTACAACGAATTTTACCAGCAGATGGAGGAGCCCTTCTACTTAAGCCTCTTTGCGGAGAACCAGATTGTTATCGGAAATCTTCCTGAGGCGCCCATAGGCTCTCAGGAAAGTCTGAAGTATAAGTCCATCCACTACCAGTGGCTGAACGACCGGAGCAAGCTGGTGAGCTATTCCGTCTACCAGATGGGCGGCGGAAGGAAGGGAGGGGCCTCCTATCCCCTTCCCACTATGTCTGCGCTTCTGCCGGAGGGCATTGTGCCCCTGACAGAGGATGGCGAAGCATACCCCAAAAAGGGCCTGGATCCCGTAGGGAATGCAGATTGGACGGAGGCAGGAAACGGGAAGACGGATCAGCCTAACACGGCCTTGGATTATGAACTGCTGGTGCGCAATGTCAGCTCCCTGGAGGCTTCCAAGAATCCCAATGCAGACGTGGCGGACAGCCGTATCCACAAGGATAAATACGGGGTGCAGATTGAATATCTGCCGGATCTGAACCGGTATATGGTGCGGATTGTGCCCACCCATTACAGTGTCAATCCGGAGAATTACGAAGATATGATGAAGGTGCTGGAGTCTCCCAAGCTGGATGCGAACCAGTATCTCAACGCCCGGGTGCGGGTTATGGCGGTGGAGTCTCCGGAGCACGAGCTGAAAAACGGGACAAAGGATACAAAGCTTCTGGAGCGCTGGCAGCAGATACGGACCTTTGCGGCCAGCAAGGTTCCGGGCTTTAAGTTCTACACAGACGACGCTTCCGATGCGGCCGGCCAGCTGAAAAACCAGAATCCCTTCTCCGTGGGAGCGGAGAACCGGACCCATTATATGTACGGACGGGGCTGTCCCCACAGCAACTGCAGCTATTGGCCTGGCAATGGAGCATCATATCATACAGGTTATCACAATACCATCACGGATCCCCGCCTTGACACCACCGGGCCCAACGGAAGGATCAAGGGAGAGCGGGATCAGTTCCTGGGCGAGATGAAGTACGGAGAGGAGATTGATTCCGGCAAGTCCAATGCAGGAAACCTGGTCAACGCTGGGGTGAATGTGGAGGATTACAAAGAGAGAAATGAGAAACAGACGGATTTCGGCGTCTTGGATGTGAACGGAGACGGCGTCACCGGTTATATCCGGGATACCTATGTATCTCCCAACCGCTTTGTGTCCAACGCCTTGAAGGTTTATACCCGGAATCCCCACCTGATGCTGGATATGCGCTTCGCCCTGACGGCGAAAGAGCCGGGAGCAGGGGAGAACGATGGTTCTCCGGACTACCAGGGACGGATTGCAAAACTGGGTGCAGAGAGCGAAGAGTCCGCCACTCTGCGGACGGGAGACTATGATGAGAATCCCGGAGCATTGGCAGAGGAAGACATTGCCAAACTGGGCTACGGCCAGAGAGTATGGTACACCATTACGGTGATGAATAAGGCTTCCGAATCTCCCATGCAGGATTGGGAGGACACCACCATAGAGCGCAAGGCCCCGGCAGGCACTGGGCCGGGTACAGGCGCCGGAACAGGTACAGGTACCACGCCGGATCCGGTTTGGCCTACCCTGCCTATGGACGGGAAGCATGCCGTCCTCACAAATCCCATTGCCAATATGGGCTTCTTTATCCCTGCCTATAGCCCGGGAACGGCGGAGTACCGGCAGGAGGAAGAGGCCTGGAACAAGGCAAAGAGCGATTGGGAGACCAATCTGGCTGTGCGGACCCGGAAGCTTGAGGAAAGCGGGGACGTGACCCATGGAGCTTTCGTATTCTCCCAGTACCTGCCGGAGACCCTGGCTTATGACAGGCAGCTGATGATTCAGACTTACCATGCAGACGGGACGCCGGACGAGCTTATGACGAAGGCGGAGGCCGAGAAGCGGGGCTGGACCATTCTGGATAATACGCCCTCCAAGAAGCCGGGACAGGAAAATATGGACAATGTGAAATTTATCAGCGTCACCGTGATTCCTCCCGCCCAGGATACGGCAAAAGCAGAGGATCCGGGGGAAGGCCGGCTTTCCAAGGCCGAGAGTGAGCCCTATTTCAGCCAGGGAGAGGTGAAGAACTACCAGAGCATTGTAAACGGCGTGCGTCCGGCAGGGTATCTGGCCAGCGGGGACAAGTTTGCCCTGAAGGTCCTGACCCGTGTATCTGACGTGCCGAACTTAAACGATCCCGACGGAACCAGTTACGATGAAAACGGCATCAGCAGGAAGCAGTATTTCAGCCATGCCTTTGTGAACCTGGAGAGCCTTAACGGAAATTATGATGAAAACCTTCACAACAAGGAGAACCGGAAGGCACAGACTTCCTATGACTGGCTGGGAGATCAGAAGAAGGATTCCATCCGCTATTATAACGGAACCAGGAAGCTGGATGTGGGACTTAATCCCCAGGAGAGAATGTCCGTACAAGACGGACAGGCTCTGACGAAAATGGAGACTTACGATGAGAATGGGGATCCCTTGAATACGGAACCCACGGATCCCTTTATCAATAAGGAGGAGAACTGGAACAACTGGAATAAGAACAAAGACAAAGAGGCTACCAAAGAGATAGACCGCTATGCCCATGACACGGCATATGGTTTCCGCATTGCGGCGCCTAAGGGCTATGCCAAGGTGCTTACGGACGATCCCCAGCAGGTGGTAGCGGGCGGTACGACACCTCCCACCTACCGAAGCACGGACATGATTCACATGTATCTGGGCGAGGGCTCCCTCTTCCAGGGAAGTGCCGGATCCATGTATCTGGTGGATCACCTGCCCCTGTACGGTTCTACCAAGAACCAGACCTTGGAGGATTACGATGCCACCAACCTGGACCAGTATAATACGGACAATTCCATTGTAATGGTCAGCAACCGGGTAGAGACCATCCGTACCGGTTACTGGAGTCTGCCTGGAGACAGCGAGCTCTATTTTGAGGAGGGCTATGATAAGGAACTGGCGGAACATCTGAAAGTCCATGTCTATTATACGGACCGTGAGGAGTGCAAGGATGTACGGCAGAAGGTAGAGGATATTCCCAAAGGGACCTGCTGGCCCGGGACAAAGAACCCTATCTGGCATGAGCTTACTCCGGCCGGAGGCGTGGCCCTGGATGCCAACCAGGTGCTTGATGTGCCCAGGCCCGGAACCAGGTATATCCGTATGAACCAGATTGCCTGGGTGATCATCTCGGACGATCCGGTGAAGTACCCCGTTCCCTGCGGCTTCCGCCTGGATGTGGATGCCAAGCTGGATACGGCGGATAAGAAAGAGGAACTGCATGAGTGCAAGAACCCGCCCAAGAGAGGAGAGATGGAGGGATATTACCCCAGAAACCTTCTGGGTGTGGATGAGACAACGGGAAATCCCGAATCGGTAGCGGTAAAGGGCGGCCTGATAGAGATGAGCAGCTATACCTCCAACACGGACTCCATCTATGCGGCCCATATCAGCAAGCTGTATGTGAATTACAGCGACGGGGATTTCGCCTATATTGAGGGCGGAGACGGAACGCCGGAGAATGAAAAGATTTTCCTCAGGGCCAACCTGATTCTGGCGCCTAAGAAACCGGTGGCGGATCTGACGATTGACGGAGAGTATTTCCGGCGGTTTACCAAGCGGGAGGATCCCAGCCTGACGGGAGACACCTTTAAATGGACGGATAACGTGGCTTTGAGCGCCAGCAGTGCTTTGCTGAAATACCATCTGACCCTGAACAACTATACGGTGGATCACCAGAAGGAATATAAGATCAGCCAGGGCGGAAGGATTACGGAGGACCGGTTTACCGATCCGGTGATTACCGTGAAGATACCGGCTCTTCTGAAGATTGAGCCTACGCTTTTCCAGTATATAAGCTATGAGGATTCCCAGAAGCCTATTTGTCCGCTGAATTCGGATTATTTCAGCAACCGGGGCTATTCCACCAGCGCTTATCTGTACTGGACTTACCGGGTAGTGCACCAGGAGGAGTACGATCCGGATACAGGTTATACCACGGCTTACAGTGATCGCTCGGTGAACAATACCATCCGTCTCAATGAGATAGCGGATGTAACCCTGTCGGGCGAGGAGGGCTCCCAGATTCTGCAGTTCCGGTTCCACGGAGAGCTGCCGCCGGGAGATACCATTGTTATCGACTATATGGTACGTGCCCGTACTACTAACGAGAATGAGAGTATTGCAGGAGGAGAAGAAAACCGGAAAACCACCGTGTATGCCACGGACGATGTGGGTGCACCCCAGTGGATGTA
Source organism: uncultured Lachnospiraceae bacterium (assembly GCA_910586955.1). Lineage (GTDB taxonomy): Bacteria > Bacillota > Clostridia > Lachnospirales > Lachnospiraceae > Laedolimicola. The sequence continues at coordinate 50,274 of CAJUMM010000008.1, forward strand.
TTGGAAGAGCTACACGGATGAGCAGCGCTCAGAACAGCACAAAGATACCGACAACATGGATTACGACAATGACAAGAGTATCACGGACTATAACCTTCTGGTTACGTCCAGTGCCATTGCCTTTGCGACCACCAACTCATTCCCCTTCTCCAAGTATGCCCAGAGCCTTCTGGAGAGCGATACCAACAGCAGCAGCGGCCCCATTCCGGTCCTGCAGGGAGAGATTTATAAATATCATCTGACTATGTCCCACAGTGCGGAGCTGGTGACCAACGGAAATCTTCTGGCGGATTCCAAGGCCTGCGTGGTGGTCTATGATATTACACCCTACACCCAGGACCAGAATATTATCAACACCACAGGGAAGTCCAGTCCCAGAGGCAGCAAGTGGTCGCCCTGGATGCGCATCAGCAAAGACAGCTTTGAGCTGAAGAGCGTAAATCCGGCCTTAGCGAAACGGCTGGAGGACAACGATCTGGGAGATCCCAGGCCTACGGATCGCCAGATAGAAACCTTAAAGCAGCAAAATAAGGTGATTGATCCCGATGACTATGTAGTATGGCTGGGTCCGGTAAATGTCCAGAGGAATGCAGACGGAACCGTGGCCTACATAAATCCTGCGGGCCTGGAGGATCTGTTCAGCCTGGAGCAGAGAAATATTACCTCCCAGACTACGGACCCGGATGTGGCGGACGGAATCAAGGCGAACTTCTATACCAACCTTCTGCTCTCCTCCTGGCACCACCAGGGAGAGTATACCAGTTATCCTATATCTTACGGAGCAGAACTGACAGAGCACAATGTGACCCTGGATGAACTGATTGACTGGAGGGACAGCGGAGCCGTCAGCGAGGACGACTTCCATGAGATTGTAAAGAACCTGCGGCAGCTCTTTGTGGCCATGAAGGATCCGGAGTATTTCCTGATGCCCAAGACTACCCTGGATCTGAATGTGAAGATGAAGGTTCCCTTAAATCTTCCGGTATGCCGGGAATTCAATACAGGTACCTTATTGTCCAACAACTCGGAGGTGACTTCCTACCAGGCGGTGAACACCTTTGCTACCGGAACCAGGCGGAACGATACTTCGGCTTCGGGAGCGGCTGTAGTCTACGTATCCAACCCCAAAGACCGGGGAGAGATCGGTGATTACGTATGGCTGGATACGAACCTGAACGGGGAACAGGACGAGATTCTCTACGGCAAGCCTGTGGGGACCTTTGCGGAATTTAACAGGAAGCTTCCCCTGCGGAATATGAAGACCGACGAGTTTGGCAATATTACCTACGAGCCCGCCTGGGGCGACGGGGAGGATCCGGGAATCAATAAGGTGAAAGTAGAGCTTCTGACCCCCAGGGGAGGAATCTTCTATGCAGCCAATATGAACGGAGACGCAGTAGATCCCACGCCGGATGCGGAGGGCCGGTACCATGTGCTGGCAGACGACGGAAGCTGGGCTTACGGCGCCACCGGAGATGCGGTTATGACTGCCTACGGACCCTGTGTGACCTATACGGAGACGGATTACTACGGAAACCACGGATACTATATTTTCCCGAACCTGAACCGGGATGCCCAGTACGGCCTGCGGTTTACCATGCCGGATGAGTACGAGCATTACGGACTGACCACACAGGAGATCGGACCGGATGGCCGGGAGACGCCTATGGAGGTGACCCAGTCCGGAAAGAGCCTGATCTTTACCACCAAAGACCCGGTAGAGGTCCGGGTAAGCGACGATCCCGATGATGAGTGCGTATCCTATGATATCGGTGTAGGGCTTCCTGTACGCTACGGCGGAATGGCATGGGTGGATGAGGTTAACGTGGGAGGCGACATTGATCTGGATACCAACGGGGACGGTTTCTTCAACAACCAGGTAATTTCCGACTATCCGCCCCTTGCAGGAATGCCGGATGAGGAGCCCCTGGAGGGCCTGACTATTATGGCTTATGAGAAAGGCCGGGAGCTTCAGCCCGACGGAACCTACGGAGAGCCCATGCGGAATATGAGGGGCCTGCCTATGATGGTGGAAACCATGACCAAGGATGAGGCTCTGGCCCAGGCTAATGCGGATCTGGGTACGGCTTATACCAGCCTGGAGGATATCCCCCACAGCACAGATGCGGAAATGGAGGTATACAAGAAATACAAGACTATGGTAGGAAGCTACCGGTTTGAATATGTGTGGCCCGATAAAGAGTACTTCTTTGTGGCTTATTCCCCGGTAGACACTACGACCCAGAAGCCCATGTACAAGCCTACCATGCTTCTGGAACAGGTTCCCCACGGATACCGGTTCCGGAACCATCTTAACAGCCGGTACTGTACAGGCGTCTTTAAGGCAGCGGTGCCCACGGATGCCAACGGAAATCCCAGGTACATGCTGGATGCCAATGGGTTTAAGCTGTGCTACGAGCCGGTAGATCAGATGGATCTGGGCTTTGAACAGAGTGATGTAAAGCGTATCACCGGTGTAGTCTGGGATGACAGCAGCGACGGTCCTTTCGCACCGGACGGAAGCCTTCTCTATGCCGACGGGCTCCGGGATGAGACCCAGGCCACCTACGAAGGCATGGGAGGAGTAAAGGTAGAATTGCTTCCCTACGCCTGGGTGGAAGCCGACGAGGCAAATGGCATTTTGGCCGGATGGCGGGAGATTAAATGGGATGCCGCAGCCAAGAACTGGAATTTCCTTGACCCGGATTTGACAAAAGATCCCACGGCTATTCTGGCAGACGGCCATATTCACGGAGGAAAGCAGACAGCTACCACCTCCCTGGCGGGAACCTACCGGTTCACGCTGAACAGCACCATGACAACAGGCTCGGGAGGAAGCCTGAAGCAGTATGCGGTAGGCTACCGCCTGTATATCCCGCTGCTGCCGAAAGGCTACGCAAAGACAGAGCTCCATGTGACGCCGGCCCAGAATCCCCCTGCGGATCTGGAGGATGTGGACAGCGATCTGTCCCCCAACCGGTTCCTGTACCAGAGGAAGGGGAATGTGGCGGATCTTCGGGTGGACGTATTCGATCCCACGGACTTTGCAGCGCCTTCTATCATCCTGCCCTATGATAAGGAAGGACCGGAGGACACGCCGGATAATTCCCTGATTGTGAACGGATACAATCTGTGGGCGGTTCATGCAGTGAACCATATGGACGCAGGCGTGGTGCCCTACAACAAAGGAACTGTAAAAGGCTTCGTGTGGAACGATCTGGAGAGCGACGGAAACTATGACGGACTGTGGACAAAGAAGGACAAAGGCGTACCGGATGTGGAAGTGACTCTCCAGTACCGGAGAAATGACAAGGACAGCGTACCCATTCCGGAGATCAAGGAGGATCCGGATGCCCAGCCGGGGAACCCGGATGATGCAGGCAGCGGAACGGATGTGCCAAAGGAGCCGGCAGAGACCACAGAGGCCTGGCTGGACGGAGAGAAATATTTTACCGTCTTTACCTATGAGGCAGATCAATTTGACCTGGCCAAGGAGTTCCCGGGCTTAACCGCAAATCAGGATTACTTTATCAGCGGATATTATATCTTCCCCCTGACCCAGGCGGCAGAAGATGCTATGCTGCCCCGCGCCATGGAGTACCGCTGGGCGGAGACCAAGAACAAACAGGATGCAGCCGATAAGAGAGCCGAAGCCGTACAGGCCAAGGCAGAGCTTAGGACAGCCCAGGAAGTACAGGCAGCCCTGGAGAAGGACAAAGCCTTCTTGGAGAAACAGAGGAAGGAAGTACAGTCCCTGCTGGATGATTTGATGAAGAATTACGGAAAATTGTCCACCGTTTCCCAGGAGCACAGTATTCAGGTGCAGCTTTTGAATCTGCAGTTAAGCCAGCTCAGGACGGAGAAGATAAATCTGGACAAAGAACTTTTTGAGCTGGAGAGAGAGTGGAATACCAAGTACGGCAGCGGCACGCCGGACAGCGCTTTGAGCCCCGAAGAGCTGGAGGCAAAGAAAGAGCTGGAGGCAGCCATTGCCGCCAAGAAGGCAGAGATTGCCAAGAAACAGAAGGAGTGTGAGAATACCGAGAAGCTTCGGGATCAGTATCAGACCCAGTGGAATCAGACAGAAGAACTGCTGCTTAAATATACCTTGGAAATTAATAAACAGAACCAGATACTGGCATCTATTGACCTGTCCCTGGAAGAGAATGCGGAGAGTACGGTCAATGCCATGGCACTGGTGGCGGAGATTCAGAGGCGCATCGAAGCGGCAGAGCGTGAAGCGGAGCGTCTGGAGAGCCTGGCGGTGCAGAAGCCGATTACCACGGCGACCTGCCGGACGGAGAATGACGGGAAGTACATCTTTGAGGAGCTGCCTCTTATTGACGACAGCATGACGCCGGAAGATCCCAGACAGGGGCCCCTGCTTTACCGGGTAGTGGTGGAGAAAGAAGCCAACAGCGAATATTCCTATCACAATGTGGAACAAAATACCCATGACGGGAATGACTCCGATGCCGGGGAGGTCCTGGACAAGGCAGTATACCAGAAAGAGAATCTGGAAGCTCTGGCAAACAAGAAATATAATGCCGAGTCCCTGGGCGTATCTGATCCCGTACAGCCTGTGAACCTGAAAGAAGCAGGTGTTGCAGAGGGGTACAGCGGCAAATACCAGCTCATCGGGCCCCAGGATAATGTAAGGGTTCTGGATGTAGGACTTTTAAGCTACGACAAGAATGTCCGCATCGGTGATCTGGTGTGGAACGACTCCAACCGGAACCATGTCCAGGATGCCGGAGAGCGGGGTGTGGCAGGGGTAGAAGTAACCCTTTACCGCTACGACGCAGAGGCAGAATACGAGTACTATCCGTACCAGATCATTGTGGACGGCGGTTCCCTGGATAATCCGGACGATCCGGATAGTTCAAAAACCCCGGATAAGAATCCGAAGGAAGATCCGGAAGCGTATATGAAGCCCACCGTGCAGGTAATTAAGGTAGAAAATCCCAAGACAATTAAGGGATTGTGGAAGCCTGTGGTAGATGCCAACGGTGATATGACGGTGGTTACGGATGCAAAGGGACATTATTCCTTTACCGTTCCTCTGGCGGATATGGCAAATCCGGTGGAACCGTACCAGTATCGTGTAATGATATCCCAGACAGGAGAGAAGACATACGCCTGGAGTGATTTTGAGGTGTCGGATGACGATCGAGTAGATTCCGATGTAATTCCTTCCAGTGACTTTATCGATACGGGAACCGGCCGGATGGGCGTGAATGCGTCGGGAGAGCTGGAGGTAACAGGTATTTATGATTCTCTTGGAAAAGAAATTATGCCAAGAGATGCGGCTTCGCCGGAGGCATCGCCCATGGGGCGGGTGGTAGGAATGCTGACCAACCATTACCACGACTCTATCAGCAACATTTTTGATATTTATAATCCTCCCGAGGACACCACTGATATGCCGGGCATAGATTTGAGAAAACGGGTGTACTTCCGGTTTGGCCAGAGCGATCTCACCAAGGATGCAGGAATTGATCTGCATACGCCTGTAAGGCCGCCGGGGACGGAGATACCCGATACGCCTACGCCGGGAGGCGGAGGAGACGGGGGAGGTGTGATACCGCCCATTCCCCAGACCGGAGGCACCATGGCAGTATTTATCCTCCTGCTTGCGGCCCTGCTGGCTATGATAGGTTATCTGCTCACCGGCAAAAAGAAGCAGGATGAGGAGGAAGAAAAGGAAAACCCGGGACAGAATGCAGGACAGGGATGACAGAATATGGAAGAAAAATTAAAAACAAAGGAAACAGAGAACCCGGAGACGGTACAGAGCGAACCCGGAGACGGGAAAAACCCGGAGATGAAACCGGGAAAGACGGGGTGGAAAAGGCGGCCGGCAGTCATTGCCGGCGCCGCCCTGGTCCTGCTCCTGGCAGTGCTCTTCCTCCTGGGGATCCCCCAGAGGCTTCTGGGGCTTGGGGCAAGGGAAACCCTGGGAGTGGTGAAAGAGGGCTCTAAAAATGTGATCCGGAAGGATGAGGAGAGAAGGGAAGTCCTGGCAGTCTATGCGGAGGATATTTCCGGATCCTTTAATCCCGCATATGCCCAGGGAAACGGCGATCAGGCGGTGAGTGCCATTGTATTTGAACCTTTGATGGAACGGGAAGAGGACGGGAGCTTTAGCCCCGTGCTGGTAAAAAGCATGCAGATTTCTCCCGACGGCTGTACTTATACCCTGTATCTGGAAGAAGAAGTGCTTTTTTCCGACGAGACCCCGATGACGGCACAGGATGCGGCGGTATCCATTGCAGCTTTGGCTCTTACAGGAAATGCAGGGCCTATGTCCGGAGCCTATGTCCGCATTGAGGGAATGGAAGAATTTGTATCCAATCCGGTGAAGCTTCCCCAAGGCTTGGAGGTGGTGGATGATCACACCCTGGTGATTCACTTTACGGAGGGATCCCCGGACAATCTGCTGCTTCTGGGTACCCAGGTGCAGAAGGGGGATTTCGCAGCTTCCATGGAAGAAGGAGGAATGCTGGAAGCCCTTAGAAGCCGGGGCCGGGGAGGAATCGGAACCGGAGCCTATGAGCTTGCGGATGCCCGGTCGGGCAGCCAGGTATCTTTGACGGCCAATCCTTTCTATCGGAAGAATATCGGAGATATTCAGAGGATAGAGTTTCAGGCAGTCAGTTACTATGATCTTCCCCAGGCTGTGGAGAACGGGGATCTGGATCTGGCCGTCTACAGCGGCACCAGTCCGCTGTTTGAGATCCTCTACGACTGGGAGGGATTTACCGTCTGGGCGGAGCCGGGCAATATGGTCTATGCACTGTATTACAACCAGGATAATCCCATTCTCAGAAACGAAAAGGTGCGCCAGGCCATTGCCTGCGGGTATAACCGGGATGCGGTAATTCAGGAAAAGCTGGTGCGCCAGCTGATGTTTGGAGGAAGTGCAGGGGCAGATGCCACTCAGGCTGCCGGCGGATACAGTTACCAGCCTGCCAAGGCAAAAAGCCTGATGCGTGAGGCCGGGGAGAATATGGAGATCCTCAATACCAGGATACAGCTGAATCTTCCGGTTCTCAAGGATAACGGGGTACAGGCTCTTCTGGCAAATGCCCTGCGCAGCGATCTTTCGGATCTGGGAATTGAGGTAAATATCCGGGAACTGGATCAGCAGGAATATATGCGGGCCCTGTACCTGGAAATGGATTTTGATTTGTATCTGGCCGGGGTGCCTGTGACGGATAATGTAAGCTCCTATGAGAATTTCTTCCAGAGCCAGATAGGACTGCCTATTGATGTAAATGATTCCCGCCTTACTGAGGCTTACAACGCCCTGTCCGGAAGCATCCAGGCAGGGGAAATAAAGAAAAACCGCCGGAATATGGAGGCGGCTATGGGAGAGGTGCAGCCATCCCTGATTCTGGGAAGGAGCAAGCGCTTTATTTCCCTGTCTGCGGATTTACAGAATGCCGATACCTCTTCCCTGAATACCCTGCTGAATCACATCTATGAGATCCGGGTGAGATAATGAGAAAAGTCCTTCATAGAATATTTCTCCTGATTTTCCTGGCAGCCCTGACAGGCCTTCTCTGGTATGGCGTCAACGGCTGGCGGCAGCAGCATAAGTACGCCCTGCTCCGGGAACGGCTGGAACAGGAACAAAAAAGGGCCTCGGAAGAAGAGGGAATCTCCCGCAGCAGGCTTGAGATCCTCCAGGAGATCAACCCGGACGTAAAGGCGTACATCGAGATCCCGGACACGAAGCTTTCCTACCCGGTGATGCAGAGCAGCCTGGAAGAGGGGAACTGGTATCTTATGCGGGACCTGTACGGGAACTGGGACTACTACGGGACGCCTTACCTGGATATCCGCTGTGATATAGAAGCGCCCAGCCGGAACCTGTGGATCTACGGCCACAACATGAGCAGCGGGCGGATGTTCGGAAGCCTCAGAAACTACCGGAAGAAGAGTTACTTTGAGGAACATCCGGAGATTATGCTGGAGGTGGAGGAGGGGACGGAAAGTTATGAGATAGCAGCAGTGATAGAGCTGGATCTAAGCCTGCCGGAGGACGGGGAGCTGTTTCTCTTTGTGGATCCGGATACGGAAGAAGAATATGAGAAATATTTAGAGGAAATCCGCAGGCGGAGCCTGTATTCTACAGGGGTGGAATTGTCTGCGGAGGATCATCTAATCAGTCTCACTACCTGTGGCCGGCTGGAGGCGGGGACGCCCCGGCGGCTGGTGGTTATTGGACGCCTGTTATAGCAGGCGTCCTTCTCTATGTGATAAAAAACTATTGTGAAAATACTGTCAAAAACAGCTTGACACAAAAAAAGATTTGTGCTATCGTGTAGCTTACACTATTGTGGTGAGTTAGGCTCTAAATTCGTTACAAGATTGTCGAAAATGACGAAAAACGCCGCAATTTACGGCATAAATGCGCTGTTATACAGAGTATCTGCCGTGTGGAGGGCTGCCTGAACCGGAGGAGCGGGGAAGGGCGGCGCGAGGAATAAAATAAGGGGTGAACGTCAATGGAAAAAAACAGGATACGTCCTATTACTACCGGTAAGAGCAGTCGAATGAGCTATTCAAGACAGAAGGAAGTTCTGGAGATGCCGAACCTGATCGAAGTGCAGAAGGATTCCTACCAATGGTTTCTGGATGAAGGACTTCGGGAGGTTTTTGACGACATTTCCCCTATCGCTGATTACAGCGGCCATCTGAGCCTTGAATTTGTGGATTTTACGCTCTGTACAGGCGAAGGCGATATCAAGTACACGATTGAGGAATGTAAGGAAAGAGACGCCACGTATGCGGCTCCCCTGAAGGTGAAGGTACGTCTTTATAATAAGGAAACAGATGAGATCAATGAACACGAGATTTTCATGGGCGATCTGCCTTTGATGACAGAGACCGGTACCTTCGTAATCAATGGTGCGGAGCGTGTCATTGTCAGCCAGCTTGTTCGTTCCCCGGGTATTTATTATGCAATCGATCATGACAAAGTAGGCAAGGGCCTCTACTCCTGTACGGTGATCCCCAACCGCGGTGCATGGCTGGAGTACGAAACGGACTCCAACGATATTTTTTATGTACGTGTGGACCGGACCAGAAAGGTTCCCATTACGGTGCTGGTGCGGGCCCTGGGCTTTGGAACCAATGCGGAGATCCTGGATCTCTTCGGGGAGGAGCCCAAGATCCTGGCGACCTTAAGCAAGGATACGGCGGAGAATTACCAGGAAGGACTTCTGGAACTGTATAAGAAGATTCGTCCCGGAGAGCCCTTGGCGGTGGAGAGCGCCGAGAGCCTGATCACCAGTATGTTTTTTGACCCCAGAAGGTATGATTTGGCTAAGGTGGGCCGTTATAAATTTAACAAAAAATTGATGCTCCGGAACCGGATCCGCGGCCAGGTTCTGGCGGAGGATGTGGTGGACACCCTCACCGGAGAGATTATCGCAGAGGCAGGAACGGAAGTGAGCCGGGAGCTGGCGGACGAGATTCAGAATGCAGCCGTTCCCTTTGTTATGATCCGGGGCGAGGAGCGGGATATCCGTGTGATTTCCAGTATGATGGTGGATATCCGTCATTTTATGGATGTGGAGCCAAGAGAGCTGGGGGTTACAGAACTAGTATACTATCCGGCGCTGAAAAAAATACTGGAAGAATCCGACAGCCTGGAGGAACAAAAAGCTGCCGTGAAGCGGGATATCCACGAGCTGATTCCCAAGCATATTACAAAGGAAGACATCATCGCTTCCATTAACTATAACCTTCATCTGGAGTACGGCCTTGGCAATGACGACGATATCGATCATCTGGGCAACCGCCGTATCCGTGCGGTGGGTGAGCTTCTGCAGAACCAGTACCGCATCGGGCTTTCCAGAATGGAGCGGACGGTCCGGGAGCGTATGACCACCCAGGATCAGGAAAACATCACACCCCAGTCCCTGATCAATATCAAGCCGGTGACTGCGGCCGTGAAGGAATTTTTCGGTTCCTCCCAGCTGTCCCAGTTTATGGATCAGAACAATCCTTTGGGCGAGCTGACCCATAAGCGCCGTCTGTCGGCTTTGGGACCCGGAGGCCTGTCCAGGGATCGTGCGGGATTTGAGGTGCGTGACGTGCACTATTCCCATTACGGAAGAATGTGCCCCATCGAGACGCCTGAGGGTCCCAACATCGGCCTTATCAACTCTCTGGCAACCTATGCAAGAATCAACGAGTACGGCTTCGTGGAGACGCCTTACCGTAAAATTGATAAATCCGATCCTCACAATCCGGTGGTTACGGACGAAGTGGTCTACATGACTGCGGACGAAGAGGATAATTACCATGTGGCCCAGGCCAATGAGGCTCTGGATGCAGAGGGACATTTTGTCCGCAAGAACGTGTCCGGCCGTTACCGGGAGGAGACCCAGGAGTACGAGCGCTCCATGTTTGATTATATGGACGTGTCCCCGAAGATGGTGTTCTCCGTGGCTACAGCCCTGATTCCTTTCCTGGAAAATGACGATGCCAACCGTGCCCTGATGGGGTCCAACATGCAGCGTCAGGCGGTGCCCCTTCTGATGACTGAGGCTCCTGTGGTGGGAACCGGTATGGAGACCAAGACGGCGGTGGACTCCGGCGTCTGCGTGGTAGCGAAGCATGGCGGCGTGGTGGAGCGCTCCGTGTCCAACGAGATTGTGATCAAGTGTGCCGACGGGACCAAGGATACCTACCATCTGACAAAGTTTGCCCGGAGCAACCAGAGCAACTGCTATAACCAGAAGCCTATTGTGTTCAAGGGCGAGAAGGTGGAGGAAGGCCAGGTCATTGCAGACGGCCCCTCTACGTCGGGCGGGGAGATTGCCCTGGGAAAGAACCCCCTGATTGGATTTATGACCTGGGAGGGTTATAACTATGAGGACGCCGTTCTCTTAAGCGAGCGTCTGGTTCAGGAGGATGTCTATACCTCCGTTCATATTGAAGAGTACGAGGCGGAAGCCCGGGATACCAAGCTGGGACCGGAGGAGATTACCCGGGATGTGCCCGGCGTAGGCGACGATGCCTTAAAGGATCTGGACGAGCGGGGAATTATCCGTATCGGCGCAGAGGTCCGGGCAGGAGATATCCTGGTGGGCAAGGTAACTCCCAAGGGGGAGACGGAGCTGACGGCCGAGGAGCGGCTGCTGCGGGCTATCTTCGGTGAGAAGGCACGGGAGGTCCGGGATACTTCCCTGAAGGTTCCCCACGGAGAATACGGGATTGTAGTGGATGCCAAGGTATTTACCAGGGAGAACGGCGACGAGCTGTCCCCGGGGGTGAATCAGGCGGTCCGTATTTATATCGCACAGAAGAGGAAGATCTCCGTAGGAGACAAGATGGCAGGCCGTCACGGCAACAAGGGTGTGGTTTCCCGTGTGCTTCCCGTGGAGGATATGCCCTTCCTGCCCAACGGCCGGCCCCTGGATATCGTTTTAAATCCTCTGGGCGTGCCTTCCCGTATGAATATCGGACAGGTATTGGAGATTCATTTAAGCCTGGCAGCCAAGGCGTTGGGCTTTAATGTGGCCACGCCGGTATTTGACGGAGCCAATGAGAACGATATTATGGACACTCTGGATCTGGCCAATGATTATGTCAATCTGGAGTGGGAGGAATTTAAGGAAAAGCACGGGGAAGAACTGCTTCCCGAGGTGCTGGATTACTTGTATGAGAACCGGGATCACCGCTCCCTCTGGAAGGGCGTGCCCATTTCCAGGGACGGCAAGGTGCGTCTGCGGGACGGGCGGACGGGAGAGTATTTCGACAGCCCCGTAACAATCGGCCATATGCACTACCTGAAACTGCACCATCTGGTGGACGACAAGATCCATGCCCGTTCTACCGGACCGTACTCCCTGGTAACCCAGCAGCCCCTGGGCGGAAAAGCCCAGTTCGGCGGACAGCGGTTCGGAGAGATGGAGGTATGGGCCCTGGAGGCTTACGGTGCGTCCTATACCCTGCAGGAGATCCTGACCATGAAGTCCGACGACGTTATCGGGCGTGTGAAGACCTATGAGGCGATTATCAAGGGCGACAATATTCCGGAACCGGGGATTCCTGAGTCCTTCAAGGTGCTTTTGAAAGAGCTTCAGTCTCTCGGTCTGGATGTGAGGGTTCTGAAAGAAGACAATACGGAAGTCGAAATCATGGAAACCAGTGATTACGGCGAAGTGGATTTACGCTCCATCATCGAAGGCGACAGACACTTCGGAAAAGAAGAGGAATCCTTTGGACAGTACGGATTCAGCAAACAGGAATTTGAAGGCGAAGAGCTGGTCGGCGTTGAGGAAGAGGAAGAAGAGGACGAAGACGAGTATTTGGACTTCGATGAGGATTTTGAAGAAGAATAAGAAAGGGAGTGCCATTTATGCCAGAAACAACGAATCATGCGGTATATCAGCCTATGACCTTTGATGCGATTCGGATCGGGCTCGCGTCCCCGGAGAAGATCCGGGAGTGGTCCAGAGGCGAAGTCAAGAAACCGGAAACCATCAATTATAGAACCCTGAAACCGGAAAAGGAAGGCTTATTCTGTGAACGCATCTTCGGACCCAGCAAGGACTGGGAGTGTCACTGCGGAAAGTATAAGAAAATCCGCTATAAAGGCGTAGTCTGCGATCGCTGCGGCGTGGAAGTTACCAAGTCCAATGTCCGCCGGGAGCGCATGGGGCATATTGAGCTGGCTGCTCCCGTGTCCCATATCTGGTATTTTAAAGGAATCCCCAGCCGTATGGGCTTGATCCTGGACCTCTCCCCCAGAACTTTGGAGAAGGTGCTGTATTTTGCCTCCTACATTGTGCTGGACGCAGGGGATACGGAGCTGCAGTATAAGCAGGTTCTCACCGAGCGGGAATATCAGGATATGCGGGAGAAGTACGGAAACCGTTTCCGGGTAGGAATGGGAGCCGAGGCCATCAAGGAGCTTCTCCAGGCCATCGATCTGGAGAAGGAGTCCACGGAGCTTAAGGCGGCCCTGCGGGATGCCACGGGCCAGAAGCGGGCCCGGATTATCAAACGTCTGGAGGTTGTGGAGGCTTTCCACGGGTCCGGGAACCAGCCGGAGTGGATGATTATGGATGCCATTCCCGTGATTCCGCCGGATCTGCGCCCCATGGTACAGCTGGACGGAGGCCGTTTTGCCACCTCCGATCTGAACGATCTGTACCGCAGGATTATCAACCGCAACAATCGTCTGAAACGCCTGCTGGAGCTGGGTGCCCCGGACATTATCGTGAGAAATGAGAAGCGCATGCTCCAGGAAGCGGTAGATGCGCTGATTGACAATGGAAGAAGGGGGCGTCCCGTTACGGGACCGGGCAACCGGGCCTTAAAGTCCCTGTCCGATATGCTGAAAGGAAAGTCCGGCCGTTTCCGCCAGAACCTTCTGGGAAAACGTGTAGACTATTCCGGCCGTTCCGTTATCGTGGTGGGACCGGAGCTGAAGATTTACCAGTGCGGCCTTCCCAAAGAGATGGCTATTGAGCTCTTTAAACCCTTCGTGATGAAGGAACTGGTGCAGAACGGTACGGCTCACAACATTAAGAGCGCCAAGAAGATGGTAGAGCGCCAGGTGCAGCCGGAAGTATGGGATGTGCTGGAAGATGTGATCAAAGAGCATCCGGTGATGCTGAACCGTGCTCCTACCCTGCACAGACTTGGCATCCAGGCCTTTGAGCCTATACTGGTAGAGGGTAAAGCTATCAAGCTTCATCCTCTGGTTTGTACGGCTTTTAACGCCGACTTCGACGGAGACCAGATGGCTGTGCACCTTCCCCTGTCCGTGGAGGCCCAGGCGGAGTGCAGATTCCTTCTGCTCTCTCCCAACAACCTTTTGAAGCCCTCTGACGGCGGCCCTGTGGCGGTGCCTTCCCAGGATATGGTGCTGGGTATTTACTATCTGACCCAGGAGCGTCCGGGAGTCAAGGGCGAGGGCAAATGCTTTAAGAGTGTCAACGAAGCTATTCTCGCCTATGAGAACGGCGTGATCTGCCTCCAGTCCAAGATCAAGGTCCGCGTAAGCAAAAAGACAGCGGATGGAAAGGAAATCTCGGATATCATTGAGTCCACCATGGGGCGTTTTATTTTCAACGAGATCCTGCCCCAGGATCTGGGCTTTGTGGACCGGAGTGTTCCGGGCAATGAGCTGAAGCTGGAAGTGGATTTCCATGTAGGCAAGAAAGGCCTGAAACAGATTCTGGAGAAAGTAATCAATACCCACGGTGCCACCAGGACCGCAGAGGTGCTGGATGATATCAAGGCCATGGGCTACAAATATTCCACCAAGGCGGCCATGACCGTATCTATTTCCGATATGACCGTGCCTCCCGAGAAGCCGGAGCTGATTAAGAAAGCCCAGGATACGGTGGATAAGATTACGAGAAACTACAAGCGCGGCCTGATTACCGAGGAGGAGCGCTACAAAGAGGTAGTGGAGACCTGGAAGGAGACGGATGCAATCCTGACCACGGCCCTGCTGGACGGACTGGATAAGTACAACAACATCTTTATGATGGCGGATTCCGGCGCCCGTGGTTCCGATAAGCAGATCAAGCAGCTTGCCGGTATGCGGGGACTGATGGCAGATACCACCGGACACACCATTGAGCTTCCCATCAAGTCCAATTTCCGTGAGGGTTTGGACGTACTGGAGTATTTCATGTCGGCCCACGGCGCCCGCAAGGGTCTGTCCGATACGGCCCTGCGTAC